>JBAPQU010000459.1:0-6225 GCA_049280795.1 Candidatus Sulfotelmatobacter sp. | reverse complement strand
TCGCAGAAGGCGGGACAACCAGATCGATGTTGGCCATGGGAGCGATCGCATGCGCCCACTCCACATCGATGTTGATTTCGACATCCTCAGCCTCGCAGAGGCTCGGGGTCGGGGTATAGATGATGTTAATGGTCGTGGCTGGCAATCCGAACTTCGCCGAGAACCCATTCAGATCGTGCTGGATGGTCGGCGAACCGCACCAGTCAAGAATCGCAACCGTCTGTCCCTGTCCGGAGAATCCTTCGCCATAAAGTCCGGTCAGATTGTAGGCGGTCTGTACTGGCCCGGGCGTGTAGGCGCAGCCCGCGCTGGTCAGACTCTGAAGGTTCAGGTGATTGCCGCGATAGGTTCCGATTGGCAATTCGCCATCGTTGTTGGTGGAGTAAGTCTGTTTTACCACTGCGTCGAAACAGTCTGAAGAAAAGAAGTTGGAAGATGTAGCGGCGGCCGGATTCACCGCAGCCGATGTGCCCTGGGGAAGTGTTGGCCGGGCAAGATACGGATGCTCAAACTGTCCCGAGTCCAGTCCGGAAATCGCTCTCACTAGCGGAGCAGCGGACCCGTCCACGTACGGATCAGTGGAGTTGGCGCGCAGGACTTTGTCGCGAACCTGGTAATGGTTGAGTTGCACCTGGAACGCCGCTTCTACGTCGGCTATCGTACCGCGCGCTCTCACGTAGAAATTGTCTGGCCCTACCCTAACTACCTTGAGGTTGTGCGATTCAAAAAAGTGCTGCACGGTTGTTGCTTCTTCGGCGGTCGGATAGAACCGTGCCGCAATCTGCGAGTGATTCAGAAATTGACGGTAGTTGGAAGATGTGCGGTCATACAGTTGCGTGGCCAGCGCATCCATCTGACTACGATTGTGCGGTTGCAGCCAGATACTGACTTCGATGGTCTTCGACGGATCTTCCGTCCCGAGGTTCTTTGCCGTGGACACATATTTGGGGGTGTTGTGGACAATGTATTGTCCGCTGGCGGCAAAAGCCGGCAACGTCATACATGCGATTAGACTTGCCACAACAAAATACAACCAGGCTGTCTGCGAACGGCGGGAGCCCGCCGTTATAAGTAATGTTTCTTTCTCTTTACTCATTTTTCCTCCTGGGATGAGTTGTCCGGAAAAACCTGACCGCGACAAAGACGAAGCGTCTTCGGCGCGCAGGGAAGTCAGGCGTAGTTGAAAACCGCAACCAAAAGCTGTTGGTTGCCCGCTAAATATCGGAATCGCCGCACACCCTGAAACCCCACAAATGACGCGGCATCCGACCCCATTCAAGCGTCACGGCATGTTAGACCCGTTATGTTGGAACCGCAATGGCCAAAGCAAATATTTTTTCCACAACACTCGATTCACATGTGCAATATTTTGCACGCCAGAAAGTTAGCTTTTGGCGGCTTGACCAAGAAGATAAGGATACGGTTCGCCCTCTCCAAAGATGATTCCGGCTCCGCTGCGCTACACTGTTTCGCCAACTATGCCACCCGTTTCCCACGATCCGGACCAGTTACTAGTCCAACTCGAAGCCGCCAAGAACCACTTCGGCCCCGGCCATGCCGCTCTTGTCGCTCAACTTCTATCCCGGTTGTCGAAGCTCCAACTTGCAAACCCTCGCCAACTCATCCGCTTCCACGAGGCGCTACTATTCCTCCGCGCTTTTCCCCACGCAGCGTCTTTAGTCCCGCGAGTTGAGCATCTTCTTAATACCTTCCACCAGCGCATCGCGAAAATTCGCGCCGCCAACGTCGACATGTCTCTGTTCGACGATTTCGAGACCTCCGGCATCGCTGGAACCGTCATGCAGGACACGCTCTCCTTTGACGCGGCTCACTGGCTCGCCCATCGCATTCCCCACAATATCGAGATCGCCTGGAGCGATTACTGGGACGATTACCAAGCCGAACGTTCCCGCACCAATACCTGGCCGCGCTTCATTCCGCTCTTGGAAGAAGACGCCGAAGTCGAAGCCAATATTCCCTGGCAGCACTGGTTCGACGCGGCTCGAGGACGCAGAAATCCGCTCCTCTGGCTCCTCAGCCGCTTCGAAAAACTTCCGCTTCGTGACCAGCAGCGCGCCGAACTCTACGATTCACTACGCCTCCCACTGCGCTGGAAGCTCGAAAACCTTAAACTCTCCCGCACGCGCAACTGCCATCGTCCCCGCCGCTTCTATTTCCATAACTCCCCACTCCTCCAGCGCCGCGAAGTTTCTCTCGCCCACGAACTGTCCCAGCCCGCTCCCAAGCTGGAGAAGCTCTCCGCAGCCGCCGGAGAATCCGTCATGAACGCGATCCGCGAAGTCATGGCCGTTCGCTACCGCGAACTCTACGGCACCACCCTAGGCGATCCGCATTCCGTAGTCCGCGCCGATCTCGGCCGCGGCGTAGTGATGTATTTCTGGGAACTCCCGCCCAATCGCCGCCTTCCGCTCCGCGCCTACATTGCCGGCTACACACTCAAGAACGGTGTGCCTATCAACTACATCGAAGCTATTGGCTTATGCGAGTGGATCGAGGTCGGCTTCAACACTTTCTACACCTATCGTCAGGGAGAGACCGCCTGGATCTACGCCCAGGCCCTGCGCTGTCTGCATGCTCTGACCCATGCAACATGTATTTCGATTTATCCCTATCAAATCGGACAGAACAATGACGAAGCCATCGAGTCCGGCGCTTTCTGGTTTTATCGCAAGCTAGGCTTCCGCTCCGGACGTCCAGATCTGCAGAAACTGTGCGAGAGAGAAGAAGAAAAAATCGCCGCCAACCCGGAATACCGTACCCCGCCGCGCATCTTGAAACGCCTGGCAGAAGCGCACATGTTTTACGAAGTACCCAACGTCAAGCCTCGTACGAAAGCCGACACAGAGCGACTCGTATCAGGGCACGCCTTCAGGCGTGCCGATCGCGTCGCCATAATCAGTCCGGCTTCAGCCGCTGCGAACTCTGGCCCGTGGGACACATTCTCCACCCGAAATCTAGGCCTGCGCATCTCCCACCGCATGGCGAACCATTTCAACGGCGACGACCAGCAAATTCGCCAAGCCTCCACGGCAGCCGTAACCCAAGCTCTGGGAATCAACTCCGCCCTCTGGACCCCAGTCCAGCTCAAGCCACTCCAAGACTGGTCGCTGGTACTAGCTCTAATTCCCAACCTGACCCGATGGACTTCCAGCGAGAAACATCAACTAATTAAAATTATCCGAGCCAAATCGGCTCCCAACGAATTGACTTACCTCCACCAATCCCAGCGTCACCCCCGTCTGCGGGCCGAACTCCTGCGCTTGGGCTCGCGATGAAATCGGAAGCGAACTCCAAGTAACCAACGTTACATAGATGTATACTTCACTTATCCATCCCGCGCGTTAATGGTCGTAGAAGCACTGCAAACCCGCCTGAAAGTCATCGAGGACGAGATCCTGCGCTTAGCGAAAGCAGGTTCACAGGAATCCGAAAAAGCTCGGCAGGATGACCTCTGGCATCTGGCGCATGACTTACAGCGTGAGGCTCGCGAGTTGCGCGTAGAGATCACGCGCGCAGAGATCGATCGAGCGTCAGAATCGATCAGCGAGACACTCGCTCCCATCCTTCTCTATGACGGAGTCTGCGGATTCTGCAACCGTCTGATTCAGTTCACTCTCCGCCACGATCACAACGCGATTTTCCGCTTCGCCTCGTTGCAAAGCGCTTTCGCTGCCCACATTCTCGCCCGCCACGGCGTCAATCCCAGCAACATCGACACATTCTACGTTGTCGTTAACCCGAATCTGACCGAAGGCGCTCGCTCCCACGACTTAAGCCAAAATAATTCGACCCAGAAAGATTCAATCCAGGCCCGCCAACCAACTGGTGATCTCCTCGCCCGCTCCGCCGCAGTCCTCTTCGTTCTGAATCAACTGGGAGGCTGGTGCCGCGCTGCGTCATTCTTTCTTCGCCTTGTACCTCGATTCCTGCGCGACTGGGTTTACAACCTTGTTGCCCGCCACCGTTACCGCATCTTCGGACGAGTCGAAACCTGCGTTCTCCCCAAACCTGAGGATCGCAGGCGCTTCCTCGACCTGAACTCGTAAGGGCGAATCACGGCACGTGATCTTCTACGCTCACAAGCCAAGCAAACACAGCCCCCTCGGGTAAGTTCCCTAGTATAAATCTCATGAGAAAAGTCAGCCTGCGGCCTTGACTCCATCCTCACACGTTCTATCATGAAGGTAACGCTCCTCCCTAGGGTAGGGGACAACCCAACCAACAACCAAAATTAATAACGGAGGAAGTCCCCATGAAATTAAACGACAGCATTTCAACCTATGACGTTGCCGATGCTCTACAGGGCGAGACCGGCAAGTTTGAAGTAACCAGCCCCAACGGAGAACGCTATTTCGTTACGTGCCAGCCCGGTCACTCCATTGTCAGTTTGGAGTGGGCCGGCTCTGAGCCGAACCTGCAGCCTTTCCTCGTGCGCAAAGTAGCTCAACCGATCACGACGGAGGGTCGCTCCAAGAGATCCGCGGCTGCCTAGCATTCCGGCAACCTAAGAAACAAGCCCAGCCCCGATCAGGCTGGGCTTTTGCTTTACGGGATGCGAATTTAGTGGTCGGAGACTACGGCGCGTTGCGCGCTCGCCTTAAGTTAACCTGGCATTGACAATCGGCCGTGCCGGACTGTGTAGAATGGTCCCGCTTTCACTCGGAGACTATAGCTACGCTGGAGACTTGCGATGCCAAGAAGTACGTTGTTCTTGCTCACCTCGAGGAATAAATCAATTTTTGCCGGCAGCAGCGCTGCCAAATTCGCAGCTCGCTGTCTCTGTCTCAGCTTGCTTTTCGTCCTGGCCGCGTTCGCGCAGGAGCCTGCCGTTACCTATACCGAGTTCAATGCCCCCGGCTCCGGTACCAAGGCTGAACAGGGAACCCTTGCTGTCTCCATCAATACCGCTGGTGCGGTTTCCGGTTATTACTATGACTCGACCGACGCAGCCCACGGCTTCGTGCGCGCCACGTCCGGCACCATCACCACGTTTGACGTTCCCGGCGCGGGCTCTGGCAGCAACCAGGGCACCTTCGGCGGACAAATTAACACCGCCGGCACCATTGCCGGAAACTTCACGGACGGGAGCGGTGTGCACCACGGCTTCATCCGAACCGCTGCCGGCGTCATTACTCCTTTCAGCGTTTCCGCCGCAGGCACGGCCAGCGGCCAGGGAACTCAATGCTGCGGCCTCAACACCGGTGGCACCGCCGCCGGATATTACATCGACAAAAATAACGTGAGGCACGGTTTTGTGCGCACTGCCGCGGGCGTGATTAGAACCTACAACGTCACCGGCGCCGGTACTGCCGCAAAACAGGGAACCGAAGGTGTCGCCATCAACAATGCCGGTACCACCACCGGAATCTACATCGATAGCAACGGCGTCTACCACGGCTACGTGCGCACCGCCGCCGGCGTCGTTACCACCTTCGACGTTACAGGTGCCGGCACTGCTTCAGGGCAAGGCACAGCTCCCATTAGTATCAACACCGCCGGAACCGTCGTGGGCAGCTACTTTGACAGCACCGGCATTTCGCACGGCTTCGTCCGTAGCGTCGCCGGTGTCATCACCACTTTCAACGTCTCCGGCGCAGCCATAACCTCCGCGGTCGGCATCAACACAGCCGGAACGATTACCGGTTTCTACATTGGCACCAGCGGTAGCAGCGGAGGCTTCGAGCGCACTCCCGCTGGCGTCATTACCACGTTCGACGCCCCCGGCTCGGGCACCAGCGTCGGCAACGGCACCGTTCCATTCGGCATCAACACCGCCGGAACTGTCGTCGGTTATTACCTGACTTCAGGGTTCGTTTACGAAGGGTTTTTCCGCACCAGGTAATCCGCCCACGCTGATGATCCTATAGAACCGGAACGTTGCGGGCTGAATTCCCGCAACGTTCGCCGTAGCAATCTCAATCTCTCCGTTCGCTGCCGAACATTCACCGGCCACAAAAGTCTCTATAGTCGTAGCGGGCCGCGACGAATTCGAGTGGGCCATCGACGGTGATGAACAAACAACCTCGTTGTCCCTACTGCGTAATCGAAAAAGAATTTAACCCCATGACCGTTCTCGCCAACGGCCGCATGATCTGCAACAGCTGCGGCCACATTATGTTTCCGAACGACCGCGCTTTCCGCTGTCCGTGTCCAAAGTGTCTGGAAGTAGATTTTTCTCCGCGGGTCCGCAGAATACGCCGCCGT
>JBAPQU010000458.1:0-7807 GCA_049280795.1 Candidatus Sulfotelmatobacter sp. | reverse complement strand
GGTAAGGCCAGCGACGCGCGCCTCGCCATGGGCGATGGCTCCAAAGCCGCAGCCTTCGACCGCATGAAGCGCAAGGTGGCGCACTCGGAAGCGCTGGGCCAAGCCAAGTCGGAAATCGCCGGAGACAATATGGAAGACCGCCTCGCCGCTCTGGAGAAGGAAGATCGCATCGAGCAGTTGCTGGCCGAGTTGAAGACGAGGCGAGGAGCGTAATCTGGAATACTGTTTCTCGATATCAAGAAGGAGAAGCGAAATGAATACCGGGAAAGCAAAATTGAAATTAGTCGCGAGTATTTCTGTGCTGATGTTGCTCTTAACTTGCCTGCCAGCTCAAGCCCAGCAGAAGCCTGGGCAACTGGTGCAAGCGTCCGCAGAATCCTGGCTGGCGCTGGTCGATTCGGGTAACTACTCCGAAAGCTGGCAGGAGGCCGCGCAGTCTTTCAAGACCGTGGTCTCTGAGGAGCAGTGGGTGAAGATGGCTCAGGCGGTCCGGGAACCATTGGGCAACCTTCTCTCGCGCAAGATGAAGAGCGCCACCTCCGCCACGACCCTTCCTGGTGCCCCTGATGGACAGTACGTCGTGATCCGGTACGATAGCAGCTTCGAGCACAAGCAAACAGCAGTCGAAACCGTGACGACCATGCTGGATAAAGGGGGAAAGTGGCGAGTCTCGGGATATTACATTAAGTAGGAATGGTTGCAAACCACTACATCTGTCTCTAAGGCGGATTCCGGCGGGCGACAAGACGCGCATTACCCCGGGTTAGCGGAGATGCAGCAAGACCCATTTCAAGGCGACTTCCGCAGGCTGCATGCCTTCCGGGTTCCCGGCGGCGAGTGTTGCGTGGCAGCGATTGAACGGCGCACCTCGACACGTGTTATTTGCGAGCAAGAGCAGCGGATTATTAGTTCAATCCGCCCATAGAAATCCTCGCCACCCTTGCATCCATTGACCGCCCAGCCCGCATCTCTGTAGTCTTACGGGATCATCTCGCGTTAAAATCTTTGCATCACATTTCAGGCTCAAAAGGAATACATGAAGGAAGTTGCCATCCTGCTGTCGCTCGTGCTCATGCTTAGCGGTTGCGGTAATACGAATTCGGTGCAGGCCGGAGTTGGCGGCATCTGGTCAGCGGCGCTTACCGGTGGAGACGGTGAAGCGTCGGGCTTTAGTTTTGTCTCCCAGTTCACCCTGAGCGGAAGCTCGATAAGTTTTTCCAGCCTTCAGTTCATTAATTTCAATCAGACTGGCAACCAGCAGGAATCGTGTTTTCCGCTCAGCCCACCCACCTCAAGCGACACCGGCACGTCCCAACTTAGTGCCAATTCCGCCGGTCAGGTGACCGGCACCATGACGATTACTGTGACCTCCGGAGGCAACGTTCTGACCTTGACCAGCACGACGGTGAGTGGAACCATCAACACCACCACCAACGTGCTCAGCAACGGCGTGGTCACCGGCACCTGGGCGATAACCGGCACCACCGGTTGCACTGGGGGTGGCACGTTTACCATGACTCAGACGGCTTCGAACGTCTAAGTTCAGAACCATTCGCTGCGGTAGGCGACCCACCACGAGATGAAAATAATCGGAATCGTCGCGCCCAGCGCCCACCAAAGCGGCAGCAGGAAGTCTGCCAGCAGGCCGAGCACCGTGAAGGTCATCCAAAAGATTTTCCGTTCCATGTAAGGATTGTAGTTTGCCCCGGCCTGCTGAAGAAGTGCCGAAGGGTGTAGTATCCTCGGGTTATCAATATTTCGATGCGCGCACACGCCACTGACTCCACAACTCATGAACCCTAAACGTATCCTCCCTTCTCTTGGGCTATGTTCGCTGCTGTGCACTGCGACAGCCTTCGGTCAGTCGTCCGCACCGCGGGCAGCGGCCACAGCCGCTCCGGCAAGCCCGCTGTATTCCGCGCAGGGAACGCCCGTTGGATCGCCGCAGGGCGGCCCCGTCTCTTATGCTTCGGTAACGCAAGTGAACGGCTTGCTGGCGCAGTTGGATGCGACCTCCAAGACCACCCAGGCCGACCTGGCGAAACTGCGTATTGAGCGATGGAAAACCGACGCCAACTCGAAGAAGCAGGCGCTCGGCAACGTCGATTCGATCCAGCGCAATCTGCAGAATGCATTGCCGGAGATGCTTGCCCAATTACGCAATGCCCCGGAAGACCTGCCCGCGACCTTCAAGTTATACCGCAATCTTGACGCGCTCTATGACGTGGTGGGAAGCGTTGTGGAATCTACGGGAGCGTTTGGATCGAAGGACGATTTCCAGTCGCTGTCGAACGACCTGAACAGCTTCGAAGGAACACGCAAGCAGTTGGCGGAGCGTCTCGAAACCCTGGCCGCAGCGAAAGAGCAGGAAATTGTACGCTTGCGAACCGACCTGAAGACGGCGCAAGCGGCAATTCCCGCCGCGCCTCCAAAGAAAATTGTGGTCGACGACAACGAGCCGGCGAAGAAGCCGGTGGTGAGGAAAAAACCGCCAGTGAAGAAGCCCGCGAGTACAACACCGGCGGCGACCGCACCTGCGCAGACTCCGCCGGCAAAACCGCAGTAGCCGGACTTCTGCCAAGCTTAGTATTTTGGCTCGCTTCCATAGCTCTCAATGGCAATGTCTGGCGGAAGCCCGATAGCCGAAGCCCGAAGCCAATCGAATCTGTTACCCTTCCTAACGCATCAAGATTGCAACCTGGCATGAGTCACATCAGCATTCCCGCGATTATCTTCGGCAGCGTCATTATCGGGGTCGTGCTGCTGGATGCCTTTGAGACCGTGGTGCTGCCGCGGCGAGTTACTCGGCACTTCAAGCTCACGGCATGGTTTTACCGGCGCACGTGGATTCCATGGAAGAAAATTGCGGGTCATATCCAAACGCCTGCGCGGCAGCAAAGTTTTCTGGGATATTTCGGGCCGCTTTCGTTGATCTGGCTGTTGGCGTTTTGGGCTGCAACCCTGATTTTTGGTTTTGCCCTGGTGCAATACGGCATCGGCGGCCACGAGCAACTCAACCGCGAGCCCATCACCTTTGGCAAGATCATCTATCAGAGTGGGCAGACTTTTTTCACGCTGGGCTATGGCGACATTCTGCCCACGTCGAGCCTGGCGCGCGCCCTTTCGGTGCTGGAAGCGGGCATGGGTTTCGCCTTTCTCGGCGTGGTAATCGGCTATCTGCCCGTGGTATATGGTTCGTTTTCGCGGCGAGAGATTCAGATCTCCATGCTCGATGCCCGCGCCGGGTCGCCGCCCACGGCAACCGAGTTGCTTGTGCGCCTGGCTGGAAGTTCGGAGAATCCGGCCATCGAACAAATTGTGCTCGATGAAGTGTTGCGCGATTGGGAGCGTTGGGCCGGCGAGTTGCTGGAGAGCGGCCTCTCGTATCCGGTATTAAGTTTCTTTCGTTCACAACACAGCAACCAGTCGTGGCTGGGAACGCTGATGACGATGCTCGACGTGACGTCACTGTTGATCACAGGCATCGAAGGGATTCATCCTGGCCAGGCGCGGCTGACTTTCGCGATGGCTCGCCACGCGGCTGTAGATCTGGCGCAGGTGGTGAATGCGCGCTACGATCCTCAGGCGCCCGATCGGCTGACCGATGCACAATTCGATACGTTGCGAGAAACGTTGGCGGCCGCGGGACTGAAGTTACGAAACGGCGACGAAGCAAGGCAGAAGCTGGCTAAGTTGCGCTCAATGTATGAACCGTACTTACACTCGACCGCCAAGAATCTGATGGTGGCGCTGCCGCCGTGGCAGCATCCGGCGAAATTGCGGGATAACTGGCAGGCCGGCCCTTGGGACCGGATGATCCAAGCCAAGGGACTTGCTGTCCTGGGGCAAAAGCCGGTTACACTGCGGGCTAGCGACGACCACTTCTAGGAATTTTGCAATTTGGCTCTCTGCTAAGATCGCGTCTTCATGAAGCATGTCGGCGAAAACGTGGTGCGCATCGAAGCGGAAGCGCTGCGCGCGCTCGCGGACCGTATCGGTGGACCAATGGCGTCGGCATTTCAGCTGGCGGTCGACTTGATGTTTGCCTGCGCCGGACGAGTGGTAGTAACAGGAATGGGCAAGAGCGGTCTGATTGCGCGTAAGATCGCCGCCACGCTGAGTTCCACGGGCACTCCTGCTTTGTATCTGCATCCCGTGGAAGCGCTGCACGGTGATCTGGGAATGGTAGTGCGCGGCGATGTAGTGCTAGCACTCTCAGCATCCGGTGAAACGGAGGAAATTCTAGCGCTCCTGGCGACGATCAAGCGCCTGCAAGTACCGCTGATCGCGATGACGGGAGACCGTGTGGCGCGGTCGCCCTCGCCCGCGGGGAGGCAAAAGTCAAAAGCAGCGGGCAAGAGTGCCCGCTCCACACGAACAGGGCCCGCACATGCGCCCACTCTGGCCGCCGCCGCTGATGTGGCGCTCGATTGCTCCATCGCCGAGGAAGCCTGCAATCTGGGCCTGGCTCCTACGGCTTCAACGACCACCATGCTGGCCCTGGGCGATGCGCTCGCGGTTACGCTAAGCAAGAAGCGCGGTTTCAAGGAAGAAGATTTCGCCAGCCTGCATCCGGGAGGAAAGCTGGGCAAACGCCTTGCGCGGGTGGAATCGCTGATGCACTCAGGCGATGCGCTGCCCCGTGTCAGTCCGCACACCAAGATGCCAGACGTGATTTATGAAATGTCGCGCAAGAAGCTGGGCGTGACGGCGGTAATAGAAGGCGAGCGACTAGTGGGCATCATCAGCGACGGGGATTTGCGGCGCTTGCTGGAGAAGCGTGGAAAAGACGTGCTTGATCTGACCGCGGCCGAGGCCATGACCAAGAATCCGCGGACCATCGCTTCGACCGAGTTCGCAGCGACCGCGCTGGCGTTAATGGAAGAGAAAAAGATTACGTCCCTAATGGTGGTGGATAAAAGCGGGAAGCTGGAAGGGATTGTGCACCTGCACGATCTGTGGAGCACCGAATTAGTATAGCGCCCGCAGCCTGCCCTGAGCGGAGATGAAGAGTCCCGCCGGCTATCGCGCAAGCCCTGCCCGCGCAAGGAGAGCAAGATACCCGGGAGGCGTTCGCCACAGCCGCCGCGACGGCGGCGCTACAATACTTGCATGTACCATTACGATCCAAACACCGCACTGGAAGAACTGACGGAAGACGCAACCCTGCCCAACCCTGTGCACGTGCGCGACATGATTTTGCGCAAGCATCCTTCAACGGACAAGGCGCTGGAGCTGAACCGGCTGTTCGTCGAGTATCAAAAGTTTTTCGCCGAGACGCAGAAGCTGGGGAAAGAAATTCTGAAGCAGCTGGTCGGGTAAGCTGCAAGGCCCATGTGGAGACAGCCGTCCCCGGTTGTCCAGCGGGCGAAGCCCGCTCGGATTTCCTGATGTCTTGAAAGCTCAACAATACTCGCTGATACAATATTTAATTCCACCTGAGCCTCAGCGAGTTCCCTATCACTCGGTACTCGTAACTCAGCACTGGTACAAACTCTATGCATCGCTGGTCAGAACTCTTCATCCCCACTCTACGCGAGGCCCCGGCGGACGCCGAAGTCGCCAGCCACAAATTTCTCGTGCGCGCTGGCTACATTCGCCAGCTCGCGGCTGGACTCTACTCCTATCTTTTTCTCGGCAACCGATCGTTCAACAAGATCGTAGGCATTGTCCGCCAGGAGATGGACAAGATCGGGCAGGAGTTTCTACTGCCCGCGCTGCATCCGGCCGAACTTTGGGAAGCCAGTGGGCGCCTGGCTTTGGTGGGTGACAATATATTTCGGCTGAAAGACCGCAAGGGCGCCGACCTTGTGCTGGGCATGACGGAGGAAGAAGTGATGACCTCGATTGCCCAGAAAGAGCTGCGCAGCTACAAGCAGTTGCCGCAGATCTGGTACCAGATTGCTCCCAAGTTTCGCGACGAGCCGCGGCCGAAGTCCGGACTGCTGCGCATTCGCCAGTTCATGATGAAGGACGCGTACTCGTTCGACATGGACGCGGCTGGGCTGGATGTTTCCTATAAGAAACATTACGAAACGTATCGCCGTATCTTTGACCGTTGTGGATTGAAATACATGGTGGTCGAGGCTGATTCGGGAGCGATGGGCGGCAAGGAATCGCATGAGTTCATGGTGCGCACGCCCGCGGGCGAAGATCAAATTGTGAGTTGCGATGGCGATGGCTGCAACTATACCGCGAATGTCGAGAAGGCCACTTCCAAGCTGGAGGTGGTGGAAGACCTATGGCCACAGGACGATGGTAAGCCGCTCGAAGTGCACACTCCAGGGCAGAAGACTATTGAAGATGTAGCGCGATTTCTGGGAGTGTCGCCGAAGAACAAAATTAAAACTCTGGCGCTGATGGCGGAAGAAAAAGATCAGAAGACTGGCAAGGTTAAGTTGCGCGCAATTGTCGTGCTGATGCGCGGCGATCATCAGTTGAACGAAGCCAAGCTTAACGCGACAATTGCCGTCGCCACGAGGCCCATGGATGAAAGCGAAATCAAGGCGCTATTCAAGTCTCCAGCGGGATATTTAGGCCCGGTGGGCATTGATTGGGCGAAAGACTTAAAGAAAGATGCAGATCGGCCTGTGCTACTGGTGGATAAGGCTCTCGAAGGCCGCACGAATCTGATTGCGGGCGCGAATAAAGAGGACTATCACCTGAAGAATCTGACGCCGGGAAAGGATTTTCATCCCACCGCTTATGCGGATCTGCGCGGCGTCAAGGCGGGGGAAGCTTGTCCAAGTTGCGGCAAAGCCCTGCGCATCGATACCGCAGTCGAGATCGGCCACATCTTCAAACTGGGCTACCGCTATTCGGACTTGATGGGGGTGCGCGTGCTGGACAAGAACGGTAAGGAGGTTGCGCCGATCATGGGCTGCTACGGCATCGGCATCGAGCGCATTCTCACAGCCGCGATCGAGCAGGGTAACGACGAGAATGGTTTCTGGCTGCCATCGTCGATTGCTCCGTTTCAAATCGTGGTTACACCTGTCAATGTGAAAGACGAAACCCTGCTTCGCGCAGCCATCGACATCGGAACCCGTCTGGAATCGGCGGGCTTCGACGTAATCCTTGATGATCGCGACGAACGCCCGGGAGTCAAGTTCAAGGACGCGGACTTAGTCGGTATTCCCTTTAGAATCACGGTGGGGAAGAAGGTTACCGAAGGTACCGTGGAAGTAGTTCTACGCTCGACTCGCGAAGTACGCGATGTTAGCATCGCGTCAATAGCGGAATATTTTCAAGGAGTGCTGCAAGCCAAGGCCTGAAGTTTTGCGCCGGCGTTGCGGCGCAGGGTTCAGACTATGATCAAGGCTATTCTAGGCTTCATCGCGATAGGCGCAGTTGTCGTCGGCTTGTTTGAGATAGCGCCGCCCATGCTTGCCAATTACAGTTTTCAGGATGATCTTAGAACCGTCGTGTTGATGGACAGCGCCAATCTGCAAAAGACTGACGAAGACGTCCGCAACGACGTGCTCAAAAAAGCCAAAGAACATGACCTTCCCATCGAAGGCAAGCAGATAACAGTGCAGCACATCAACACACCTGGCCTTACTGCAATCTATGTTGCGGCTGACTACACCGTCACCATCAGCCTGCCGGGTTACTCTTTCGACATGCACTTCACTCCCTCGAGCGGAAACAAGGGCTTCTAGTCACCACGAAGCCGAACGCTTCTGAGTCTTCCCACTCGCAGTTCGACTCTCTTTTAACCTTCTGACATCAGCATTCCCGCTTCACAAATGCGAGGACATCTCAGTTACCTATTCCCGCAGCCCACTTCTATAGCCGAGTCTAGGAC
>JBAPQU010000457.1:0-1731 GCA_049280795.1 Candidatus Sulfotelmatobacter sp. | reverse complement strand
CCTTTAACCACGGGGGGCACGGGGGAACACGGGGTAAATCTTGAATCTTTGGCGTGATATATTGCGTTTTCCATGGGATCGCTTTTGTTTTTTTTAGGCGGGTGGGGATTTTTGCTGCAGGCGGTGGCGATTGTGCATTTCATCCGCCGGCGGCCGGACACTTACTGGATCTTTATCATTCTGTTTTTGGGATGGGTTGGGGCGCTGGTTTACATTGTCGCAGAAGTGGTTCCGGATGCGGGGTTGCTGCGCGGGTCGTTTCAGATGTTTCCGCGGCGGCGGCGGATTCGGGAGCTGAAGCGGGCGATTCTGGATAATCCGTCGGCGGGGAATTACGAAGAGTTGGGATTGTTGTATTTGGACGATAGGGATTTTGCGCGGGCGCGGGCTAGTTATGATAAGGCGATCGCGTCGCGGACGGATTCGGTGGATGCGTTTTACCGGCGGGGCGTGGCGGAGGTGGAGTTGGGAGATTTTGCGGCGGCGGTGCCGGATCTGGAGCGGGCGGTGAAGGCTGACGCTGATTACGATTTTCATCGGGGTAAGGGATTGCTGGCGCATGCCTACGCGCAGACCGGGCAGGCGGAAAAAGCGGAGAGTTGGTTTCAGTCGGCGGTGAAAATTTCTACCAGTTCGGAGACTTATTACAATTATGCAGTGTTTTTGCAGTCGCAGGGGCGGATTGAAGAGGCTCGGGCGTGGGCGCAGAAGATTCTGGATCAGCGGCGGACGATGCCGGGATATCAGAGGCGGCGGGAGCAGGGGTGGTTTCGGAAGGCTTATGGGTTGTTGGCGCGGATGCGGTTGCAGAATAAGAGGGCGTGAGCGTCAGGGGCTAAAGCCCTCATCATTTGTTCTTCTTTACGCGGCGCTGAAGCGCCGTTCTTCCACGGTTATGCTCGCGGTTTGGCGGGATCCCAGACATTCAGACTGAGAAATCTCGGCGTGCCGGGACGACTGAAAGGTTTGTGCAGACAGTGGAATCCAGGCCGCAGCGCCTGAAGGCGATTAATTAATGACGCGGCATTGCGGTATGCCTGAAGGCATACCCTGATACGAATCGCAAGTCTTTCAGTAAAGTCTGAGTCGTGCCCTTCGCGGGTGCTGCGTCACCTAAAAACTATTTGCAATCAATAGCAGTCGTTTAATAGCGGTCGTTGGTGTCGATGTTGAAGCCGAGGATGGCGTTTACTTCTACGGGCTGAGCGCCGCGGGTGGCGGGGCGGAATTTCCAGCTGGGCAGGGCTGCCATGATTTTTGCGGTCATGGCGGCGGGGCCGGGTTCGAGGACCTGAAGATTTTTCAGGTTGCCGCTGGCATCTAATTTGCATTTGATTACAACGCGGGCGTGGGGGAGATTGGCGGGAAGATCGGTGCGCAGGCCTTGGGGGCCGGTGACTGGTCCGGCGTTGGGATGGGCGTTGGGGTTGGCTTCGGCGAATTGCATGACTACGGTGCCGATCGTGGTGTCGATGTAGACGGTGTAGTTATCGCCGGGAAGCTTGCCGTAGAAATCGAAGCCGCCGCCGGAGCTGGCAGTGGCGACGATAGTGATGGCGGGGCCTTGGTCGCCTTTTACAGGGGAACGTCCGGGGACTGTGGGTGCGCTACTGTTGCCTGAGTCGAAGCTGGGGAGGGTGACGACAGTGCTGCCGCCGCGGACGTCGACGCCGGGAACGGTGGGTGATCCGGTGGGAGCGGTGCCCGCGCCACCGGGCCCGGGAGTGGGAG
>JBAPQU010000456.1:0-5919 GCA_049280795.1 Candidatus Sulfotelmatobacter sp. | reverse complement strand
GCTCCGGTTGCGAGGACAAGTTTCTCGTATGCAAGCTCGCAAAAACCATCGAGATTTTCCGCAAATAATACGCCGGGGGCGGGCTGGTGCACCACGCGCAGTCCGCACAACGAAGTGACGCCTGCCGTGGACAAACGTTCAGCCCATTTCGAAGCCTCGGTGTTTTGTTTACTGACCGATTGTCTATCCTCTGAGTGGCCGCGCCAGATCTGCCCGCCGAGTTTGAAATTGTCATCGACGATGCCGACGCGGACGCCGCACTCCGCCGCGCGAGCGGCGGATGCCATGCCCGCGGGTCCTCCCCCAATCACGAGGACGTCGAAATGAAGTGGCGTTTTCCGAATCATGTCTTTTACTTCTCGGTATTAACTTCCATGCCTTGTTCGCACAACACTTGGCAGCTTCGGCAATGCACTCTCCCATCGATGGTGACTCGACACTCAAAACAAATTCCCATGCCGCACAGTGGACCGCGCGGTTCGCCGTTTACTGAAGTGCGGCAAGCTTGGCCAGCAATCATCATGGCAACCGCGACCGTCGCAGCCGACGGAACTACAATCGACATCCCGTTGATCGTCAGCGTGACCTGATCAGACAGGACGGGGCTAGGCATGCACGTGCTCCTTCACAGCGCGCGAGGGCAAGTACGGCTCGATCGGGATCTCTGACTTCCCGCCGGTAACCTGATCTGCGAGAAGGTGCGCAGTCCCAAGAGATGTGGTAATTCCCAAACCTTCATGCCCGGTCGCCAGGAATACGGTCTTGTCTCCGGTCGATTGCCCAATCAGGGGAAGCTTGTCGGGGGTGGCGGCGCGAAATCCCGTCCAGGTGCGCACTGTAGAGATCTGTGCCAAGCCCGGCATGTATTCCTGCGCACGTTGCAGCATGCGCACCAGCATGAAGTTATCCACGGCCTTGTGTTCCACGCCGTATTGGCGCGACGATCCGATGAGAATCTGTCCAGAGCGGCGAGGCTGCACATTAAACGCCACAGAATCGGCGGTCAGCGAGTGAGCACTCTTCAGATAGCCGAGCTCGACCAACTGATGGCGCACGAATCCGGGATAGCGATCGGTGATGACCAGATGTCCCTTCCTCTTCTGAATTTCAAGCCCTGGCGTTAGTTCTGGAGCGGAAGCTCCCGCCGCATTCACGATCACTTCTGCGAGCATCTTCGACCCATCAGTGAACTCAACGCGCCCCTCACCGATTCGAGCGACGGCAACATTGAGGCGAATCTTCGTCCCGCGCTCTTGCGCGCGGCTCAACAAAAAGCGCGCAGCACACGGCGGATAGAGCACACCATCTTCGGGAACGAGAAGACCTCCAGCCAGATCTGGTCGAAGGTTGGGCTCGAGACTTTGCAAGGCGCGCGCATCGAGGACTTGCGTGGAAACTCTGCGCTTGCCGTAGTAATCCTGTTTGCGGCGGACCTCGATCATCTCTTCTTCATCCGCCGCGACCCAGATCGTGCCGCACTGATCGTATTCCACGTCATCCGGCAAGCTGGGTCTCAATTCCTGCCAAAGCTGCTGCGAGTAGCGAGTCAAGGCAAACTGCGCATCGGAGTCGTCCATCACCACGATATGGCCCATGCCGGCGGCGGTTGCGCCGCTCCCAACGATATCCCGGTCTACCACTGCGACCTGCAAGCCGCGGTGCGCCAATTCATCGGCGCATGCCGCGCCCACAATTCCGGCACCCACAATCACGACGTCATAGGTTGTTGCTTTGCTCATGCGCGAATTCCCATGCGCAGCGGGTCGCGCGAGTCCAACACCAACTCGGCTTCCGCGTTTACAAAAGCCGATCCCGTGATGCTCGGATACACTTTGCCATCCCGTATCTTCACGCTGCCCTCAAATACACTGCCGACGATGCTTTCCTGCTTCCATGTTTGCCCTTCGCGAATCTTGCCATCGGCATATAGGCACGCCAGCTTAGCGCTGGTTCCGGTGCCGCAAGGCGAACGATCATAAGCTTTGCCGGGACAAAGAACGAAATTCTTGCTGTCGACTCCGGGGAGTTGCGATGGAGCATACAACTCGATGTGATCGATCTCTTTTCCGTCCTCACCAGCGATGCCATGGTTACGAAGAGCCTGCCGGATGGCCCAGGTGAAAGCCGTCAGCTCACCGACATTCCGCAGGGTCAAGTCCATCGCGTGATTGCGGGCGTGGTCGCGCGCGTAATCGCGCACTAGGAAAAACCAATTTCCGCCCCAAGCCACATCTCCCGTGACCTCGCCGTAACCGGGTACATCGACCGCGACATTTGCGGCACTGCGATAGCTTTCGACATTATTAACCGTAACCTCGCCGCCTTCGTGCAGAACCGCACTGACGATTCCCACCGGCGTCTCGACTTTATGCTCTCCGGGGCCGATGCGCTTCAGGTAGGCCAACGTGGCAATCATGCCGATCGTCCCGTGACCACACATTCCCAAATAACCAACGTTATTAAAGAAGATCACACCGGCTGCGCACGAGGGATCTACGGGGGCAGATAGCAATGCGCCAACCATCACGTCAGAGCCTCGCGGCTCATTTACAACGGCAGAACGAAAAGTATCGTGTTGACTACGGAAGCACTCCAACCGCTCAGCTTGCGAACCGCTGCCAAGATTAGGGCCGCCGCTTATGACCAAGCGGGTGGGTTCCCCGCCGGTATGGGAATCGATCACCCGCACCCTATGGCTTTGTTTATCAATCATTTTGGGTCGTTCCGAGCGCTCTATACCAGAATGCGACAACCAGCGGTCCATGCAAGCTTGCTGAAAAACACTTGCTGAGATTTAAGTAGCCGCCTACGTATTTTATGGATACAATATGCAATCGTCAAACCCAATTTCCGCCCACCAAGGTACTGGCATTGATCGAAAAACACACGTCCCAAGGATCGGAGCCAGAAAGTCTCAAACCCCGGGAATTCACGCGCGGCCTCACTTTATTCGATTCGACCATGTTGGTAGTCGGGGCCATGATTGGGTCAGGCATCTTTATTGTCCCGGCGGAAATGGCTCGCAACATCGGAAGCGCGGGCTGGCTGCTGGTGGCATGGGGCGTGGCAGGCGCGCTTACCATTGCCGGTGCGTTGTGTTACGGAGAACTCTCCGGCATGATGCCACACGCCGGCGGCATGTACGTTTACCTGCGCGAAGCGTATTCGCCCTTATGGGGCTTCCTCTACGGCTGGACCTTATTCTCCGTGATCGAGACGGGTACCATAGCGGCGGTGGCGGTTGCCTTTGCGCGATTTTCCGGAGTGCTCTGGCCTTCGATCTCGGAAGACAAATATCTGATTGCTCCGGTTCGCTTCTCGAATCACTACGCCGTTTCACTTTCGACGGCTCAACTGCTGGCGATTGGCGTGATCGCATTGCTCACCTTCTGCAATACTCTCGGACTCCGCTACGGCAAGCTGGTGCAGAATGTCTTCACCGTGGCCAAGACCTGTGCTCTGGGCGGGCTAATTATTTTGGGTATTTTTGTTGGACGTAATGCTGCCGCCCTGCACGCAAATTTCAGCGATCCCTGGCATCCGCATGGGATTGCATCCATGGGGGGCGGACTCACCACAGCGACACTCGCCGGCTTGTTCGTCGCTATCTGCTTGAGCCAGACCGGATCGCTTTTCTCCGCCGATTCGTGGCACAACATCGCCTTCGCCGCCGGTGAAGTAAAACGCCCGGAGCGCAATGTCACGCGCGCCATGGTAATTGGCACAGTCGTAGTGATCGGACTTTATATTCTTGCCAATGTCGCGTATCTGGTGACGCTTCCGCTGGAGGCCATTCAGCATGCGCCAGCGGACCGCGTGGGAACTGCCACCTTGCGGGCGATTTTTCCAGGCGTTGGAACTTCCGTGATGGCGGCTGCGATCATGATCTCGACCTTCGGCACCATCAATGCTCTGACTTTGACGGGAGCGCGCGTCTACTATGCCATGGCTCGCCAACGGCTCTTTTTGCCTTTTGCCGGAAAACTTAACGCGGCAAACGTTCCGGCATCTTCGTTGTTGTTGCAGGGGCTCTGGGCTGCCCTGCTGGTGTTGCCCCGCACCTATGATCCGGCGACGCAGGCTTGGGGAAACCTTTACAGCAACCTGCTTGAGTATGTCATTTCAGCAGCGCTGATTTTTTATGTGCTGACGGTCGCCGGCGTGTTTCGCCTTCGCTTCACACGCCCAGACGCCATTCGGCCGTACCGGACGATCGGATACCCGGTGGTCCCTGCTTTTTACATTCTTGCGGCCAGCGCCATTCTTTTTGTGCTGTTCGCTTATCGTCCGGCGACCACATGGCCGGGGTTGCTCATAGTCATACTGGGCATACCGGTTTACTTTTTGATCGCTGGTGCGGGAAGAATGCAAGGTGTTCAGTCTTCGAAATCCGAGACAGTTGATTTTCAGAGTGCAGAGTGAACCTAGAAATGTTGAGTTGTCTTAGAGGAGATGGAATGCTCGTAAATGTCAGGACACGAGACCGCCAACGGGTGAAGCGCTCATTGCTGCATCCGTTAGGAAGCTTGGTTGGACTCAAGATCGTTGGAGTGATCGGAGTCGTGTGGCTGGGTATGCTCACGCTCAATGCACAATCCCCAG
This sequence comes from Candidatus Sulfotelmatobacter sp., assembly GCA_049280795.1. Lineage (GTDB taxonomy): Bacteria > Acidobacteriota > Terriglobia > Terriglobales > Acidobacteriaceae > Sulfotelmatobacter. The sequence continues at coordinate 1,317 of JBAPQU010000456.1, read as the reverse complement.
CGACGACGGAACTCCTGCGCCGCGCATTTCTCGAGCACGATTTTGCGGTTAAGTCATTCGGACCCGTGCGTTGGCTGAATGGAGGATCTTCCTATATCACGCTTGAGACCTCCCCAGGCGGCGATGAAACCAAAGATAAAGATATCGTGCGCTACGACACGGCCACGGCACAGAAAGAAGTATTGGTCTCGGCACAGCAACTTATCCCTCCGAACGAGAAAAAAACTATCTCGATCGAGGATTATGCTTTGACCGCTGATACCAACCGGGTCTTGATCTTCACCAATTCGAAACGCGTTTGGCGCCAGCACACGCGTGGGGATTATTGGGTGCTGAACCGGAAATCCGGAGTTCTCCGAAAACTGGGAGCCGCGGGACCGCCATCAACTCTCATGTTTGCGAAGTTCTCGCCCGACGGGTCGAAGGTGGCATACGTTCGTTTCAACAATATTTATGTCGAAGATCTCTCAAGCGGAGAGATCACGCGCCTGACTTCCGATGGATCAGAGAAGATTATTAATGGCACATCCGATTGGGTGTATGAAGAGGAGTTTGATGTGCGGGATGCTTTCCGCTGGAGTCCGGATGGCAAACGCATTGCCTACTGGCAATTCGACACGAGTGCGGTAAAGAATTTCGCTTTGATCTACGACACGGGGGCGCCGTATAAACCGCTGACAAATATTCCTTACCCTGAGTTCGGCGTTTATCCCACTGTCCGCGAAATTCCCTATCCCCAGCCCGGCACGCCTAATTCCGCAGTGCGCATTGGGGTTGTGCCTTCGGTTGGAGGTGAGACTCGATGGGTGCAGGTTCCGGGTTATGCGAACGACAATTACATCGCGCGCATGGACTGGGCTGGAGATTCAGAGTCGCTGGTGCTGCAACACTTGAATCGTCTGCAGAATACGGACGACGTGCTGCTGGCAGATGTGAAAACGGGCGTGGTGAGGAGCGTCTATCAAGATCATGACAGCGCCTGGGTAGATGTAGTCGACCATTTGCAATGGCTGCACGGCGGCAAAGATTTTCTTTGGATCAGCGAACAGGACGGCTGGCGGCATGTTTACCTGATTTCCAGAGATGGCAGGCAAATACATCTGGTGACGCCGGGTGAATTTGATGTAGAGGAATTGCTGGGAGCCGGCGCTGGAGAACAGTGGATCTACTACACGGCTTCGCCGGAAAACGCCACACAACGCTATCTTTACCGTACCCGGCTTGAGGGAAAACCAACGACCGAGCGATTGACGCCGGCAAACCAGCCGGGAACCCATTCTTACAACGTTTCGCCGGACTTAAGCTGGGCCATCCATA
>JBAPQU010000455.1:0-10045 GCA_049280795.1 Candidatus Sulfotelmatobacter sp. | reverse complement strand
ATATCGTGGCGCGGGTGCAGCGCCGCCGCCTGGGGATGGCTCTGGTGGCCCTGCCCACTATTCTGCTATATACCGCACACGCGAAGCTGCCGCCGGAGATGAAGACCTTCGTATTAGCGTTTTCGGCGGGAGGCGCGCTCTATGCCTTTTCTCTCGATTGGGTGGCATGGGGCCAGGGGAAACTTTATCTGGTGGGCTTTGCCCGGTCTATCGTGCCCTTCAGTATCCTGGCGTTTCTCGTGATTGGCCGGCCGCCCGTGCAGCGCGTGCTGTGGTGGGCGGTGGCAGGGAACGGTTTTGGGTTTATCGCGCAGACCGCCCTGTTCCGGGTGTGGTGGCGAAGACAGCCCTCGCGATCGGGACAGGGCGCGGTCCTCGGCATTATCCGCGAATCGATGGCGTGGCAGCGCACCAGCATCATGGGTCTGGCAACCTTCTGCTGGCTGGCGTTCAGCAGCATCGACCTTCTCATGCTCGGTCTTATGTCGAGCCCGGAACAGGTCGGTCTTTATGGCGCCGCCTACCGCGTCCTGACTCAGGTGTTGGCGACATATTATGTGCTGACCCAGGTACTCTATCCCCGCTTTGCCCGCCACCGCATCGAAGACCGGGCGCGCATGCTACAGGGGCGCATCTTGTTGCCGCTCGCCGGCACCGGCATTCTAGCCGCAGCCGTGCTGTCGCTGGCGCGCCAAACGGTGCTGACGGTCGAGTTTGGACATCAGTTTCTGGGGGCATGTCCACTGCTGCTCTTGCTGGCATGGTCCATCCCGTTCGATTTTATGACCTCCTATTTGTGCAACGCTTTTACCGCCTGGGGTATGGAGAAGAAGATCCTGCTGTGCACGGTGGTCGGGGCGGTAAGCAACATCGCCTTGAACCTCGCATTCATTCCCGCTTACGGGGCCCGGGGAGCGGCCCTTAACACGCTGCTGTCTTACGCCATCTTTTTGGGCGCGCTGGGCTGGGTGGGAAGGACAGCCAAGGAACTGGCCGCTGGCTCCCAGGCCCAGGTGCGCGTCGCCGCCTGTCCCTAGCGAGGGGCGGCGGAGCACTGCGAGGAGAAGGACGTTGTTTCGCGGGAGGTCAGAATTGCGCTTTGTGAGAAAACTTCTTTACCACATCCAAAGGCTGGCGGGCGCGGAAACGTCGGCCGGCTTTGCGGCGGTAGTCGGGTGGGAAGTTCTGCACTTCGCCGCTTGGCTGGGCCTGCCCCAGCCCGTCAAGTGGCGGCTCTGGGCCCGTCAAGTGGCTCATCCCCTGCACGCACGGCTGCGCGGAAGCAGCGACTTGTCGGTCTTCGAGCAGACATTCATCGTTCAGGAGTACTCCTGCCTGCGGGATTTGCGGGAACCTTTGCGGGTGCTGGACTTGGGGGCGAACGTTGGATTCACTGCAGCCTACTTCCTGAGTATTTTCCCCCGGGCGAGCCTCATCGCGGTCGAGCCCGATGAGGGCAATCTGGCGATCTGCCGGGCGAACCTTTCGCTCTACGGCGAGCGGGCGCGGGTGCTGCCGGGTGCGGTGTGGTCGAAGCCGGCAACGCTGCGATTAATCAAGGGCACCTTTGGCGACGGGCGGGAGTGGGCCACGCAGGTGGGCGCATCGATCAGCGTGTCGATCAAGGAAGAGTGCGCATCTCCCGAAGTTGAAGTTCAAGTGCAAGGCTGGGATGTCGGAAGCCTCATCGACATCAATGGGGGCGGCACAGTGGATCTTCTGAAGATTGACATCGAAAGGGCGGAGATTGAAGTTTTTCGGGAATCTGCAACTTCGTGGCTGCCCAGAGTCCGGAATATTTGTATCGAGCTCCACGGGACGGATTGCGAGAAAGTGTTTTTCGCAGCCCTGTGGGATTTCGACTATGAGTTGGAGCGTTCTGGCGAATTGACCATCTGCCGGAACCTGCGTCCTCGGCAGATAGCTTGCAAAGCCGGGCCCGCGCCGCGCCGGTGGGATGGAGAGCCGATGAGCTGCGATGTGAGCGTTGTGACCCCGGCGTACAACTCTTCGGGCACGCTCGCGCGGGCTCTCGACTCGGTCTACAGCCAATCGCTGTTGCCGCGGGAGATTATCGTCGTCGACGATGGCAGCGCCGATTGGGAACAATCTAGGCTCATCGCGGTTTCGGGTCCAGCCAGCGTGGCGGTCCGGTTTATTCACCTCGTGAAGAATCAAGGACCATCCTGCGCCAGAAATGCCGGTATCTCAGCGGCCCAGGGACGCTATCTGGCCTTTCTCGACGCCGACGACGTCTGGTATGAGGACAAGCTCGCGATCCAGTACGGGGTGATGACGAGTCACAATCTTGATTTTTCGATGCACCCTTATTGTCACGACATCACCCGTGGGGGATGCGGGCGGGAAAGTGACGATGCCGTACCGGAGGTATCGCTTTCCGCGCTGTCCTCCTGGACTCCTCTTCTGCGCAACGACAGCACCAATTCGGTGATGGTCTTGCGGGAGAAAATGATCTTGTATGACACCTCGTTGCGCCGGGGAGAAGACTTCACTTTGTATATGGAGTTGCTGTCGCGCCCCGGATGCCGTGCCTTGTATATCCAGCGCGTGCTGGCGGGGGGCTTCAAGAGCACCATCGGCGCCTCGGGCTTGAGCGGGGATGTCCAGGCTATGCATGCCGGGCGCATGCTGGCGTTAGAGAAACTGATGGACCGGGGTTGCATCAGCCGCGCGCAATATCTCTTTGGCATTTCCACCGAGACTTTGAAGTATCCCTTGCGTAGTTTGCGGGTATCTCTCCGCTCCCGCGCGACGATGCCGCCTCCGGCGAGAACTCCCGGCCGCACCGCTAGGGAGTGCACGCCAAACAAGTAAGAAGTTAAGAAGTAAAAATTAAAGATGACGAATAAGGAATCGCTGCTGCGGCTGCTGTATGCCGATTTGGCGCGCCAGCGTGTGCTCGATGGCCGGCCGGTTACACGACCCAGCGTGGCCGGACTGCTCAGCCGCCTATTGCATCCTCGCTTTTTGCCCATCGTGTTGTGCCGGATGAGCCGGGCGGCGAGGCTTAGGCACATTCCGGTGCTGCCGGAGTTGCTGACCTATCTCAACATTGTGATCTTTGGCCTGGAGGTGACGCCTCGTTGCGAGATCGGATCGGGGATTTTTTTCCCCCATCCCTGCGGGATCGTGATTGGCGCCTGGCGCATCGGCGCGAACGTCACCATCCTGCAGGGGGTCACATTGGGTGCGAAGCAAATGGATCTGATCTTCGATGCGAGTCTGCGTCCCGAGATTGGGGACAACGTGATGCTGGGCGCGGGCGCGAAAGTTCTGGGCGGAATCCGCATCGGCGACAACGTGACGGTTGGAGCCAACGCGGTGGTAGTGGATTCGGTCGAGTCCAACTCGACTGTAGTGGGCATTCCTGCCCGCAAGCTGGCGCATGAAGGCAATCCCGAGAGCCGCGCTGCTGCCGCGATTGCGAAATAGACCTGACGAAATCAACAAAGGAAAAACCGATGGAAACTCAGTTGGATCTTACCGTCATCATCCCCAGCTACAACACCCGGCAACTGCTCGGCAATTGTCTGGCCTCGATTTACCAGCACACCCGCGGCATCCGCTTCGAAGTGATCTGCATCGACGACAATTCCTCCGACGGCAGCGCGGAGATGGTGGCGGAAGCGTTTCCTGACGTCATCCTGATCCGCAACAACGTGAACCAGGGTTACGTGAACAACACCAATCTCGGTATGCGCATGTCGCAGGCGCGCTACGCCTGCCACTTGAACAGCGATACCCGCCTGATCGGCGACGCATTTCAGGCGCTGGTTGCGTACATGGATGAGAATCCGCAGGTGGCAGCCTGCGGCCCCAAGTTGCTGAATCCCGATGGCTCGGTGCAGCACTGCATCCGTCACTTTCCCGGACGCGCGGCCATGGTGCTGCAAGCTCTCAACTGGCACAAAATTTTCCCGCGCAGCCGGCTGACGGCTGGCTACTATGCCACGGGCTTCGACTACTCAAGGGCGCAGGCGGTCGACAGTATCGGTACAACCGCCTACGTAGTGCGGCGCTCCACCTGGGAAAACGCCGGCATGCTGGATGAACGCTTCCGCCTGTTTGTCTCCGATCTGGCCTACAACTTCATGCTGAAACAGAAGGGCTATGCCGTGCACTACACACCTTGCGCGGAGATCGTGCACTACGGAAGTCAAAGCGTGAATCAGGATCCGCAGGGCTCGCTCGACGAACTGCACGATGCGCTGATCGCCTTCAACGAAGCTTATGACTACTTCGGCAAAAGCCGGGCCAGCAAACTTCTGGTCCGGCTGGCGGTGCGGGCGCGCGACGGCTTCAAACGCGCTGAACACCGCCTGAGTTCGGACAAGCGTGTGATTAAGGGACCGGGCGCGCCTCCGAAGACGCGGACTTCCGCCTCGTCGTAATTTCATCTTTCCAGTCCTCCCCACGCGCATTTCGAATCTCGGCAATCCAAACTCATGGCCACGACCAGCATCAGTTTTTCCGCCTACCGGCTGCCACCGTGGAAGCGGGGCATGGATTTGTTTTGTGGTGGACTGCTGCTGCTGCTCACAAGCCCGCTGTTTGCGCTGTGCTGGGCTGCGGTGCGCTTGACGTCGTCTGGCGCGGCGCTGCACTGGTCGCGGCGCGTGGGAAAAGACAACCGCATCTTTCTCATGCCGAAGTTCCGCACCATGCGGATCGACACCCCGCAGTTGGCGACGCATTTCCTGCTGCAGCCCGACCACTATCTGACCCCAGTCGGCGCCCTGCTGCGCAAGACCAGCCTCGATGAATTGCCGCAACTGACCAGCGTCTGGAAAGGCGATCTGAGCCTGGTGGGGCCGCGCCCCGCGCTTTTCAATCAGGATGACCTAGTGGCGTTGCGCACACGGCACGGCGTGCACCGGCTGGTTCCGGGCATTACCGGATGGGCGCAGGTGAATGGCCGCGACGATCTGGAGATTCCCCGCAAGGTGGGCTATGACACGGAGTATATGAAAGCGCAGTCGCTGGCCTTTGATTTGAAGATTCTGGCACTTACCCTCTGGAGCGTGCTGCGGGCCGAAGGCGTGCGGCATTAAAGCTGGCCCGTTTCCTGTTCCGGTCCATGTCCCGAAATCGCAGCACGGTTTGCCCCAAACTCTTAGACCCCGCATATGAAGTCGCGCCGTCCCTCAGCCGATGATTATTAAGAGGGAAGCAAGGTGAACTTGGCTGTACTATGAAAAAAATCGACAAGAACTCCTCGGCGCTGCTGCGCTGCCGTTCTCTGCTGGTGCTGATTCTGCAAGTGGCCCTGATCCTCTGCTCCTTGATGGGTGCGTGGCTGCTGCGCTTCGAGTTTCAGGTGCCGGACCCGGCGTTGCTGCGGAGCACGGCGCTCATCCTGGTGATCGTCCGCCTCGCGGTCATGCCCTTCTTCAATCTGATGCATGGCTGGTGGCGCTACACCGGGATCAGCGATGCGGTCGACGTGCTGAAAGCCACCGTGACCGGTTCGCTGGCTTTCCTGATCATCGTGCGCTATGGCTTGGGACTAACGATTTTCCCGCTGTCGGTTTATGTCCTCGAGGGGCTGATCACGCTCAGTCTTTTGATTGGAATCCGGGTACTCTCGCGCATGCTGGCGGAGAGCGTGCGGGTGGACTCGGCCTCGAAACGCCTGCTGCTGGTGGGAGCGGGGCATGCGGCCCAAATGATCATCCGCGAAACTCAGGGAGTCGAGACCGGTTATACGGTCGCGGGTTGTGTGGATGACGATCCGCTTAAGGAAGGATTGCGGGTGCTGGGAGTGCCGGTGCTCGGGAAGGTTGAATCGCTTCCGAAAGAAGTCCGCGAACGCAGAATCGATGAAGTTCTGATTGCGATTCCGTCGGCGACCCAGGCGCAGATGCGCCGTCTGGTGGAAATTTGCAAAGAAGCAGGCGCTCCCTTCCGCACCGTGCCGGAAATGGCGGAGCTGATTGCGGGGCAGGCGGCGCTGCAACAGGTTCGGGAAGTTTCACTGGCGGATTTGCTGGGGCGCAATCCGGTAACCCTCGATCTGGAGGCGGTGCGCGAGCACATCCGCGACCGCGTGGTCCTGGTGACCGGCGCTTCAGGCTCGATTGGGTCGGAACTGTGCCGGCAGATCAGAAGCTACCAACCCAAGCTGCTGGTGTGCCTTGACCAGGACGAGACCGGAATCTACCGGTTGCAGCACCAACTGGCCCCGGGAGGCAACGAGGCGCAGAAAGTTTTCTGCGTGGCCGACTTCTGCAATGCGGAGCGCATGCGCAAAATATTTTTGAACTACGAAGTCGAGATCGTTTTCCACGCCGCCGCTTACAAGCACGTGCCTATTATGGAAGCCAACGCGGAAGAGGCGGTCAGCAATAATGTTTTCGGACTGCTGGGGCTGCTGAACGTGGCGCAAAGCTCCAATTGCAGCGCCTTTGTGATGATTTCCTCTGACAAGGCAGTGAATCCAACCAACGTGATGGGCTGCACCAAGCGGATAGGGGAGCTGATTCTCGCGGCTTGGCCGGGGGAGCGGATGCGTTGCGTGTCGGTTCGCTTTGGCAACGTCCTCGGATCGAACGGCAGCGTGATTCCATTGTTCCAGGAGCAGATCCGGCGCAATCAGCCCATCACCATCACCCACCCGGAGATGACCCGCTTTTTCATGACGGTCTCAGAGGCGGTGAGCCTGGTATTGCAGGCCTTTGCCATCGGCCGGAATGGCGACATTCTCGTACTCGACATGGGAGAGCCGGTGCTGGTGGCGGAGCTGGCGAAAACTCTGGTGCGGCTCTCCGGCAAATCCGATCCTGAGTTTGAATTTATCGGCCTGCGTCCGGGGGAAAAACTGTTTGAGGAACTCTTCTATCCCGACGAGCGGGTGTGGACCAGCGCCTGCGAAAAGATCACCTGCACCGAAAGTGGGAGAATGGCATGGCCTGCGTTAAAGCGTGGTCTCGACGCGCTGTATGCTTCGCTCTCAATGGGGAGCCGGGCTTCGATTCTGGCGCGGCTCAAGGAGATCGTGCCGCAATTCACCTATGAGAATTCCGAGCCGGAGGGATACGTCGAGAAAATAACGGCAGAGAAAATGCTCTTCCGGCCGCTACCGGGTAATGCGCTTCATCCCGTGTCGCCGCTGGGAGAGATGTCGGGAGCAGCGTATCGAGCCTGGGTGAATCCGGCGGGTCCGGCCACGAGCGGAACCGACTAAGTCATGCCGGTTTAAAAGCTATTGCAGGCTAAGCGTCATCTCGCCGTGCTTGTTGAAGTGAATCCGCAGCATCTTTTCTTTTCCACTGACAAACTCACCCGTGACGGTCCCCGACTGCTCGGTGGAGTCCACGCCGGAGGCTATCTGTACCCGGACGCTGCGCTGGCCGGGAGCCAACTGAATGGCGTGCGATTCATGTCCCTGTACGGCGTGGAAAACGACCATGCGTCGCTTGTCAGTGCCTTCCAGTTTGCGAGAATAAGCCGGGTGATCGTCGACCCAAACCGATAGCTCGGCGGAAGTGAAGTTGTGCTCCATTTCGATATCGAGGATTGCCGGCCGGATCGGAGGGAGTTTGGCCACGTTTGTGTGTGCCAGCTTTGCGGCTGTCGCAATCTTATCCTTGTCTTTATTTTTGTCGTTGGGCGGACTGGTGTGCGCCGGCTTGATTTCGGTAGACAGCTTGGGGGTTACATCAGGAGTTGGAGCGGTGTTGGCGGCGTTAGCTGCGCGGGCTACGCTGGCCGCAGCCGGAGCCGGCGCGGATGGCTGCTGAGGCAGGACTGTCTCGCTCAACCGCATGCCGAAGACAAATAGTCCGAGCAAGAGCACGGCCACGGCGGCGACAGAGTTTTTCCGCATCGTCTCGAGCAATTTGTCCACTGCTTCGCGTCCCGACTGCGAACGATTTCCCGAACGAGGCTTGGCTGCGGCGGGTCGCGCCGCCGCCCACGACCTGGCTCGTGCGTTTGCGGTTTCTTCGATATCGGCGCCGAGAGAAGAGCCGGGCTGCTTGGCCTTACTCCAGAGCTCCCGTCCGTCCCGCAGATCCTGGAGGTCGAGTACCATTTCCATGCCGCGCTGATAACGCTGCGCCGGATCCTTCGCCATGGCCCGGCCAATGATGTAATCGAGTCCCGCGGGCAACTCAGTATCGAGCACTGTGGCCGGAACCGGCTCGCGGTTGACCACTTTATAGGACACTGTGAGCGCGCTGTTACCTTGGAAGGGCCGGTAACCCGTGAGCACGGTGTACAAAACCACGCCGAGAGAAAACAAGTCCGACCGGCCATCTACTGACTCACCGTTCAATTGTTCCGGGGACATATAGGCGGGCGTGCCTAAAACGCGTCCTCCCAGAGTTAGGTTGGCGAGGTTCAGTTTGGCGATACCGAAGTCCGCGATTTTGGCGTGGCCATCTTCTGTGATCAATATATTCGCGGGCTTAAGGTCGCGATGAACCACGCCTTGTCCATGGGCGCAATCGAGCGCTTCGGCGAGTTCGAGGGCTAGTTGAAGGGCAGTTTCGAGAGGCAGTTTGTGATCGCCGGCCGTGAGCATCTTGTCGAGGGACTGGCCGCCGACGAACTCCATGACGATGTAGGGCGCGCGCGTCTCCGGCTCTTCGCCCACGTCGAAGATGGTTACGATTCCGGGATGCGACAGGCGGCCTGCAGCTTCGGCTTCGCGGAAGAAACGCTCGCGATATTCGCGTTCTTCCTCGGGCGGCTGGCCTTCGAGGGAAACGGTTTTGACCGCGACCACGCGATTGATCTTGGGGTCGCGAGCCTTGTAGACGACGCCCATGGCTCCGCGTCCCAACTGGGACAGGATCTCGTAGCGGCCGAAACGTTCGCTTCTGCGGTCATCCATCCTGCGATCTTTCATGGGCACACCGGTGCGGCGTCAAAAGTGTGAATCAACGCGGAGCGGACGCGCTGTGATTGCCGCGGGAGGAGTGACGGCGGCATGGTTAGATTATTGTCTACTAGCGGGGATCGTCCCAAGTTACTGGCGTAATCGAAGATCGGACCGATACGTCACATGGAGTGAGCGCTTAGCTTGAAGTCGCACGCGTCAAGGGAGTCCCCAGCATGCGCGATAGCGCGGGGAACAGGATAGAATTACTCGGCATGTTGCGCAAGGAGAGCGATGTATTTTGAACAGTTCTATCTCGGTTGTCTGGCGCACGCATCCTACATGCTGGCATCGGAGGGCGAAGCGGTGGTGGTTGATCCGCAGCGCGACGTGGAGATTTATCTTCAGGCTGCGGAAGCGAATCGGGTTTCGATTCGCCACATCTTTGAGACTCACCTGCATGCCGACTTTGTTTCCGGGCACAGAGAGCTGGCGGCCAGAACCGGCGCGCAGATTTATATCGGCGCGGAAGCGGAGGCAACGTTTTCTCACGTTGCGGTGCGAGATGGATTTCAGTTGCGGGTGGGGAAGATGCGAATCTCGGCGCAGGAGACGCCGGGACATACGCCGGAGAGCGTGTGTATTGTCGTAACCGACGAAGAAAAGTCTGCTGCGCCCTGGGCCATTCTGACTGGCGATACGCTGTTTCTGGGAGATGTGGGACGTCCGGATCTTTCCAGGCGTTACAGTCCGGCGCAACTGGCGGGAATGCTTTTCGACAGCCTGCACAATAAAGTTCTCAAGCTTGCGGATGATGTTCTGGTGTATCCGGCGCATGGAGCGGGATCGTTGTGCGGGCGCAATATGCGGGCGGAGCGCGTTTCTACGATCGGCACCGAGCGGCTTACCAATTACGCGTTGCAGATCGAGAGCAGGGAAGAGTTTGTGAAGCAGTTGATCAGCAATTTGCCGACGCGTCCGGAATACTTTTCGCAGGATGCGGAAATTAATCGCAGCGGAGCGGCGGCTTTGTCTGACCTTCCTGTGCTGCCGCCGGTGGAAGCCGCGGAGTTGCAGGCGATTCTTGCCGAGGGCGGAATTGCGCTCGATGTACGTGCGGGCGAAGAGTTTGCGGCGGGGCATGTTCCGGGATCTGTGAACATTGCGTTATCGGGACAGTTTGCTTCATGGGCGGGAGCGTTG
>JBAPQU010000454.1:0-7236 GCA_049280795.1 Candidatus Sulfotelmatobacter sp. | reverse complement strand
CAGGCTCAGTGCCAATGCATAGCCGCCCAATGCCACTACGCCATAACGATGGCCGAGCAGGATCACGGTCGCCAGGCTGCACAGCCGGCCCGCGATTTCACCCGACCCCAGGTGAAACATGTTTCTGAACAGGCCCCGGAATGGAATCATCACGGACGAGTGGAACGGCGATAGAAGTTGGTCCAATTCATTGGCCGAGCGGCGTGTGACGCCAGCCGAGATCGCGCGGACCGCACAGGTAGCCGACCAGTTGGCCGGCGCCACGGCGTATATACACCGATGAATTGAACAGATCGCCCTGGCAAAGTCGCACGGCAGCCCCGCCGAAGGATCGGATAAGATCGCTGCCCACTTTGCGCAGCGGGTAGCGGTGCATTCTCTGCACACAGCCCTCGCTCAACGCGTAAGAATAAGTAGTGCTCTTCAGCCGCTCGATCGAACCAAACGGCGGGTGATGAACGGTGAGCGCAGGTTCGTACCAGAATTGGAAGCCATGCTCGTGCGCCCGCAAGACATAATCTCTTTCTTCGCCCGCCTGATATTTGGAGGTGGCGCCAATGCCCAGGCGCTCATTGAAGCCTCCAACCGCATTCGCAACCGACTGCCGCATGAACAACGCGGCCGAGGCCGCCAGGCAAGTTGAGACGTCGCTTTTGCTGCAACGGCGCGCTGCCGCCGGCGTGTTTGGCCCGGAGAGCATGTTCTCCGTCGTGCGCAGAGCCGTGAATAGGAGCCCGAACTCGGCGTTAGCATCAAACCAAGTCGTCACCGCTGCCAGCAAATCGCGCGGATACCAGCAGTCATCGTCGGGAATCGCAATGAGATCGCCGCTCGCCGCCCGCAGACCGACGTTACGCGACCGGGAAAGCCCGCGCTCGGATTGCAAGTGTCGAATGCGCAGGCTGCGATGCAGGGCCAGCACCGGGACCAGGCGGTCGTCCGTATTCTGATCGACGACCAGAACTTCAAAATTCTGATAGCTCTGCTCCTCTAAACTAAGGAGCAGGCGTTCCAGTTCGGCGGTGCGGTTGAGAGTGGCAACTACCAGTGAGACCAATGGATTCCCTCCCGATGACGATGACTTCTAAATGGCTTGATGATTTCTAAATTGAACGTTGCTCAGTTGCGGACGGTGGCAGGGAAAGTTTTGCGCGGATCGAAGCCGCCGGCTTCGCCCAGAATGGCCGCGATGCGGGCGACGACCCGGTAGAAATACCAGCCGCCCACCAGTAGGAGCAGCGAGATGGCCACGCGCAGTGACGCCGACACCCAGTCGAGTAGTCCGCCGCGAGGCATCAGCAGGATGTCAGGCAGGATCATGGCAATCAGGAAGAGCACAAACGGATTGCCCGCATGGGCCTGCATGGCGTGAAACAAGGCGCCCAGCAGCGTAGAGACAATTACAACCCCCGCGAGGCCGCCCAACAAATAAGCCTCCGCCACATACGAAGACCCGCTGCCGCTCCCCAGCGGATAAGAAATAGGATTCAGAAACATTGAAACATCGGCGTCGAAATTCTTCCCCGCAACGTAGGCTGTATGGTCGGTCGGAAAAAAGGCGGATCGCAGTTCATCGGCAAGATTGGCCATGATCTGAGGAGCGAAGCGGCTGCGGTAGGCGACCGCAACCTCGGTGATATTGAGCGATCCGCCCTGGCCCGCGATGACCTGTGCCGGGTCTGCGAGAGCGCTGGTGTCGGTATTGCCGGAACGCAGCCATCCGACCCAAGAACCTGCCATAACCAAACAGGATGCAAGCAGCGCTGCCGAAGAGAGGCGGGCGCGGCGGCCCGACTTCACCTTCGCGACATACCACAGCGACAACACCAGACTGAAAAGTCCGCCTCTCGATCCCATCAGAAGAATGGGCGCCGCAATCGCGCAGTACACGGCGGTTACGCTGCGCAACACGTGCTTGCGCCGTTCGAGCACAAAAACTCCGGCGAATGCGGGCAGGCTGATCAACGAAACCGCTCGCACCGCCATCGGTATGCTCGCCGCCATGCCTCCATGGTCGGTAAAAACTACGAGATAGCCGCCATGGTCTTTCGCGTACTGGTAATAGCAAAAATTCTTGTAGAGCTGCACCGGCAGGCTGGCAACGAAGAGAAAATAGAGATAGGGCAGAAAGCGATCGCACGATCCGCTGCTCGGGAAAAAACCTGGCCGGTAGCGCCATCGGCATGGCGCATAAATACAAATGGCCGATAGCGCCAGGGAGAGCAGCACTACACCCGCCACGCCCCGCGATATGTTAAACGGATTGTCCGTCATCAGCTCGACCTCGAAAATGTCCGTCCCCCCTCCGCAGCAGTAGGCAATCACGCGGCCCGCCTGGAACAGGATCAGCATGCCCAGAAAAAAGAAGCATGGATGCCGTCCCCCTTCGAACCGCCTCCAGGCGAGACTGAGCAGCGAGAGCAACCCCAGCAGCATTAGCACCGCGGCTCCGTTCGGGCCGAGCCAGCCCGCGAGGAAGGCGCAGGTAGCGGCGGCAACAGCGGCGAGATATCCCAGCAGCTCGAAGGCAGCTGCGAAGTTCGCAGTTATTTCCGGGTGGAGATTTGGAGAATCGTTCATGGCGTGGGCTGGGAGTGCGGCGGGAAATGTGGGCGAAACAGTGATCTCCGCAGCATAGCGAGGCGAAGCTCGACCTCCGGGTTCGAGCGCACGCGGTGAAAGGTCTCAGCCAGCAGAACGTACAACGCCGAGGCGAAAAATCCCAGCAGGGTCGCGGCGACGATGATTAAACTCCGCTGCGGCGACGATTTCCGGTCGGGCATCACTGCGGGATCGAGCACCTGGATCACGGCCGCAGTCCTGGCTTCATCGAGGCGCGCGGCTTCGTACTGCTTGGCCAGCATCTCGAAGATGGTCTCGGAGTATTTCAAATCGCGCAGCCTGCGTACGTACTGCAGCCCGGCTTCCGGGACGCTCCCGGTCGGCACCTCGACGTCGCCCGGACTCGCGCTCTGCTTTTCGAGGCGCGCCAGTTCCACCCGCAGGCCCGAGAGCTGCTCTTCGGCTTGCCTCACGTCGGGATTCTGCTCGGTTGAAAACAGGCGCATGCCGCGCAGTTCCACTTCTTTTGCCGCGATAAGCGCGCGCAGCTTCACCACCGAGTCGATAATGGCCCTAGCCTGGCTATCCAGCTGGATCACTCCGGTTTTCAGTTCAGTCTCCTTCAATGCCTGTTCCGCATCGGCCAGGTTGTTCTTGGCCAGTTCCAGTTGCCGCTCGAAAAACAGGCGCCGCTGCCCGGCCTCGGTGACCGCCAGCTCCTGCGTCAGATGGCGCAACTCTTCCACGTAGGCGTTGGCGATTTGCGGGGCGCGGCTGCGGTCCTTGTCTTCGACCGAGATGGTGACGAAGCCCTCCTTGCCGATGGCAAGAGTGCTCGCGTCTTCGAGCTCGCGACGCGCGCCCGACATCGTCCGCTCACGGTACACGCGCAGCAGGTTGAAGCGGCGGATCAGGTCATCCTCCACAGTGCGGCTGTGCAACATGCCCACATAAAGGTCGTTCGGACTTCTGAGCCCAAGATCTTTTTGTGCCATCGCCGCCATCGGCCCCAGAACGCCCATCTGTCCTATCATCGAGGCCGCAAGCGACTGGTTTTGCTGCGGCGGCAGGATGGTGGCGGTCGCGGTGTAACGATTGGGCAACAGGAGCGCTATGATCGCCGCCCCCGCCGCCGTGGCTAGCGTCGTATACAGAATTAGCCACTTCCGCCGGGAAACAACGATCAGCACATCCAGCACCCGGGCCTCGCCAGCCTGAACGCGGTCGGCGGACGAAGCCCTCCGCCGGTCCATCGTCGGCTCAACCGCCGGCTCTACAAAAAAAGATGATGCTGCGGGCGCAGGCGTGTCCACGGTCAGGCTCTCCGGCGCTTCAGCTTCAGCCGCGATGGTTTCAACTGGGTTCATTTGGACAGCGCTTGTTGAATAGCGCTCACTCGATAAGCTCATTGGATAACCCTAACCGCCGCCGCACCCAGTGCAAATTGCGAGAAGACCTGGCTCCAGTCACGCAAGCCCTTGAGGAAGGCGCCCTGGTTCAGACGCTCCGGCACCACGATGGCGTCGCCCGGCATGAGACGCAGCGAGTCAAAGCCTCCGTTCCACAGTCCCTTCACCGACTGCTTGCTGAGCACCGACCCGTCGGCGCGGATCACGAACATATGGCTGCGGTCGGCGTCGCGTGTCGGACCGCCCGCCCGCCTGAGATAGTCCTCCACCCGCTCTTCCCGCCGGTACAGAAATGAGTTCTTGTTGTAGAGCGCGCCCAGCATCTCGACCGTGGCCGGGCGATAAGGCACGACGAAGCGGTCGCCATCTTCGAGCGCGATCTCGGGCAGATCTTTCACTCCAGCCGAGTTTGGAGTCAAATCCAGCACCACGCGCCCGGTCGCCTTCACCTCGCGCAGCTTGTCCACCAGTTCCCGCTGCGCTTCCAGTTGAGCGCGTTTTTCAATGGGATCTTCCGAGATGGCTCCGGCGGGCGCCAAGGCGTTGCGGGAGATGTCTTCTTCGAGTTTCTCTACCATCTGATCGAGACCCTTCTGCTGCTCCAGGCGCACCGATTCGCGGGTGAATTCGGCGCCGTAGAGATAGGCGTTGCCGGTAAAAGCGCCGGCCCGCTCCACCAGATGGCGCAAGGTCTCGCCGGGCTCTGCCTGGTAAACTCCGGCGGTTTGGAACTCGCCCTCGAGGCGCACAAACTTGCTGCGCTTTTCGAGCGGAACTGCGAGATCGTTCTGGGAGAAGATCGTAATCACGTCGCCGGGTTCGAGCGCCAGATTGTTCTCGTCATCCCCCTGCAACACCAGCTTGCCCGGATTGAACGGGATCAGCCGCGTGGTCAGGTCCCGCGGATTCAGCCGCTGAATCACGGCATACTCCCAGTTGATCTCGGGAGCGTTGCGTATGATCTGGTTTCTCAGTTTCGCCGTCGTACTCTCGGTCGCCGCTTGCGCCGAGGCCGATTGTCCATCGAGCTGGCCAGTTCTCGCGTCGCTCAGCCGATTGTCTTGGTCATCAGGATTTGTCCCCGGATTGGAGTCGCGTCCAGATTCGGCAACAACCGATTGGCCCGTTCTTTTTTCTGGATTCGCGGGCATAGCCGTGGCGCGCCAGTAATCGCGTGCCGTCTGCTCTTCCCCGCGCTCGCCGGCGCCCGCCACCCAGTTGGTCGATCGCCAGTAGTCGCGCGTGATCAGCGCATCCTGATTCGGGATTACGTCCTTCAGACGCATCCCGGGACGCCACTCCATACGCCCCGGATGAGCCACGTTTCCCCGCAGGGTTACCGCGTTTTGAAAGCGTGGAGAGAGCGTAAAGATGCGGACCAAGTCCCCGTCTTTCAGTATGCGTGCGCGGCCTGTTCCGTCGAGGGGAAATTCTTCGACCTGGCGGGTGCTGTGGTTTTCGATGCGCTCAATCACCGCTTTTTGTCCGTCGGCCGTGGTAGCCAGTCCTCCCGCCATTTCAATCGCATCTGCCAGAGTAGTGCCTTCCCGCAGTTCATAAATCCCGGGCAGGTTCACGCTGCCAGCCACGGCAATCGAAGGGCCGACCGGCGGGATGTAGATCACATCTCCGGGCAACAGCTTCGCGTCTTTAGATTTGTCCCCGCGCAGCAGCAGGTCATAGAAATCGAATTCCGTCACCACCCGGTTTTCCCGCTTCAGCTGAATGCGCCGCATCGAACCCGCCACCGACGGCCCGCCCGAAGCGAACAGCGCGTTGACCAGCGTACACAGCGAGCTGACGGTGTAGCTTCCCGGACGCCGCGCCTCGCCCACCACAAACACCTGAATCGAGCGCAGTTGTCCCAGGCTCACCGTCAAATCGAAGTTGCGGAAGACCCTCCCGATCGCGGTGCGGAAGTAGCCGGGCAGTTGCTGGTATTTCAATCCCGCCACAGAAAGCGCACCCACTTTGGGCAAAAAAACTTCGCCTCCCCGGTCGACCACCAGTTTGCCGTTCAGATCGACCTGTCCCCACACCCGGATCAGGATCTCATCCCCCGGCCCGATCTCGTAGTCGTCGGTCACCGGAATCCGGTCGACGGGAGCGAAGGTCGAGGGCACGCGGTCAAACAGGTCGGCGCCATAAATGGGCAGCCGGCGGCCGACGGAGCTGGCGACAAACTCCTCAAATTCGCCGGGTGGCCGCTCCGGCAGCACGCCCCCGTTCCAGCGATCAAGTCGTTGGCCGGAGCGATCCGGCTCTCCCGGCTCTGCGTTGTTGTCGTAGCGATTATTTTTGTCGGCGGGCATCGGACCATCATGCTGTTCTGCGGCCGCCTTGTTTTCGGCTGCGCCCGGGTTGTTGTCTCCCAAGTCTCTGGGAGGGGATAGACAGTGCTCGTCCGCGCACTGCGCATCGCCGGAAGTGGGCGTGCCCGGCATCGACTGCGCCGCTGCGCTAACGGAGAATGCCAGTACGCCAAGAAGTGCCGCGACTCCCCCGAGCTTCCTCTTCATTGCGATTTCCGCCCGCTTCGCCACTTGGGGGTCAGTTGGGGATGATAGGTGAACTCAAACTGCGCCACTGTATTCGGCCCAGCCAGCGGCGCGAGCACCGGGAAGTTCCAGCGTTCGTACTGGATAAAGGTTGCGACTTCCACTTCCCGACGGAGTTGAAAGGTGGCGCGTGCGGAGAAGTCCTGAATGTCTCCGCCTCCGGGAATGAAATTGCTGTCGACGTGCGCCGTGCGATATCCCAGCTGTAGCGGGCTGCGGGGAGAGAGCCAGTACGTGGTCCATGCCTGCATTCCGCGGCCCTCACGACCCACCCAGGAGCCCAGCAGCTGCCCACCGTTAGTGTAGGAATCATGGTAGGCGCCGTTGTAGTAAAAGAATTTTCCGCCCCAGTGGGCCAGCGACGGCGGATCCGACCACATCGCCTCTACCCGGAAATCGAGCTTCGCGATGCGCGGAATCTGCGGCAGGTAAATGCCCGGATTCATCAGCGAGCGCTGCGGCGCCGAGAGCGGCGATGGATCGTCGTCGGTAAGCGCATCGTTATAGAACACCACCCACTTCCGCAGGCCAGGAAGGCGGTAGCTGAGATCGAAGCCGCCGCGGCGATCGCCCACATCCGCCGCACTGCCGGGTATGGTGGTCGCGTTGTCGCCTACGCTGACCAATCCTCGCCCGAACATACGCGCCGTCACCGGCTTGAATACGATGGTGCGCGAGAAGCCGAATTCGAGGTTGCGCGTGGGCTT
>JBAPQU010000453.1:0-10491 GCA_049280795.1 Candidatus Sulfotelmatobacter sp. | reverse complement strand
GTGCCGCGGGGGGATGCGTCTTTAACTTCAAGGACTCGCCTTGGGAGCCCTCGACCGTATACACCGCCGGTCAGGAGATCGTGGACAGCAACTTTCACATTGAAGTTGTCAAAACTGGGGGTACGTCAGGCACAGCGACTCCGTTCTGGAGAAGCTCCACCGGCGCTGCCACTACCGACCACACAGTAACTTGGCTAGACCAGGGAGTGTCAACTGCGGCGCCCCCCGCTGCCTGGGCAAGCGCCAACCTTTACGGCGTGGGTACGGTGATCCTCGATAGCAACAACAATCTCCAGCGGTGTACCGTGCTGGGTATATCTGGGGCCACTCCGCCCACATGGAACACGACCGTGGGCGGTACGACGACCGACGGCGCAACATTAACGTGGACGAACTTGGGAGCACTCGCAACCGCCGCTCTGCCCGCGGCCGGTGGCACGAGCGGAATTATCATCGACAATATGGTGAGCGCTGGAACACTGGCGGGAACTTCTCAGATATACTTCTCGACTCTAAGCAACCAGACGACTTGTGGGACGGCTAGCAACGTAGGCTGCGCGGTGCAGGCGTCGCAGTCGGGGTTACAGTAGTCGGCGTTACAGTAAGCGAGGAACGATCATTATGGACATAAAGAACTCATCCAGCGAAGAGCTGCAATCTGCGGCGACCAGTAAGAAGCCGTACCAGAAGCCGGGCTTTCGCTTCGAACAGGTTTTTGTGACTTCGGCACTTTCCTGCGGGAAGGTCAACCCCACCGACAGCAACTGCCAGGGACTGCGCGCAAGCGCATCATGAGGCAGGCCGAGGGCGCTATGCCGGATTATGTAAGCGCCGCGAAGTGTGAACTTGCCGGTGAAGTTTTGCGCTCGTTCGGCAGCCTCCGTTTTGCGGCCACTGGTTGGAGCATGCTTCCATCGCTGTGGCCAGGCGACACGCTGGTTGTGAATCGCATCCCTCCCGATCAAGTCGACATCGGAGATGTGGTGCTCGTGGGGCGCGAAGGCAGGCTGTGCGCTCATCGCGTGATTGGCATGGCCGGCGATTCTCATAATCCGCAATTGATTACTCAGGGAGATGCGCTACCTGCGCCGGATCGTCCTGTGGCCAAGAATGAGTTGCTCGGAAAAGTCTCGTACTTGATCCGGGCAGGAAAGCTAATCGCAGTGCCCGCAGAATTGAATGGAGTCAAGCGTCTGACGGCAAATATCGTTCGCCGCTCCGTTCCCGCGGCGCGCGCCCTCGTCTATCTTCACCGCATGGTTCATGTCCCGACGAAATCAGCTCCGGAGGAATCGCTTTCGTGCCCGGACTAGCTGTACAAATCGAACGCTACAGCGTCGTGATTAACATCGGCGGTATTCCCGTCCGGTTGAACACTACCGACACCGCTTTTCTGGAGCTGCTTGAGAAGCGCTATGACGGTTTCGTCAGCGAAGAAGATTTTACTGAATACGATTTCGATGTAGAGCTGACCCCGCCCCCATTTACCGAGGCTGACACGGGTCTTCGAGTCACCTGCGATGCAGGCCACTGGCTGCTGCGGCGCGGTGATTTCCGCGCTGAGTGGAACACTGCGACGCGAAGCGGCAGTATTCACCAGATCGCAAGCCCGTACTCGATCGACGCCGTTCTGCGCATCGTGCACACGCTCGTGCTGGCCAAACAAGGCGGCTTTCTGTTGCACTCTGCGAGCGCGATTCGCAACGGGAAAGCGTTTCTGTTTGCGGGAGTCTCGGGAGCCGGGAAGACGACGATCTCACGCCTTGCCCCCGCCGACGCTACGCTGCTCACCGACGAGATCTCATACGTTCGCAAGCAAAATCGCAAGCCAGATGATGACGGGTACGTTGCGTTCGGTACGCCCTTTACCGGAGAGTTGGCGAAACTGGGCGAGAACGCCTCGGCGCCGGTGGCTGCGCTGTATCTGTTGGCACAAGGTCCGGAGAATCGCATCGATCCCGTGACCGTGGCCGACGCCGGACGCGAATTGCTGGCAAACATGCTCTTCTTCGCCGAAGATCAGGAAATGGTGCAGTGCGCGTTTCAGGCTGCGTGCGACTTCGTCCATCGCGTGCCGGTTCATCGGTTGACATTTGTGCCGGATGCGCGTGTCTGGGAACTGATTGGGTAGTTGTTGGGGTGAATTATTAAAGATGAATAAAAAACTCTACGTCGCGCGCAGTCCACGAATCGCAGCCCGCATGCTGGGCGAAGAAATGCTGGTCATGTCCGGTCAGGGCTCGACGCTGTTCACGCTGAACCCCACCGCGACCATTCTGTGGCAGGCGGCCGATGGCGCCACGCCGCTCGACGAGATCGTCGCCAGCCGCATCTGCTCCAAATTCGAAGTGCAGCCCGAAGAAGCGCAGCGCGATGCCGAAGCTCTGGCCCAGGATTTGGCTAAACATGGCATCCTTCTGATCTCCGAGCAGCCGATCTCAGCCCAATCGATCCCCAAGCCCGTTGCGTCGGTACAGGAGCAGCAACTCCAGGAGAAGTTAAGACCATGAGCGTCCTGATGCAGGAGATGAGCGAGCGCGCGCTGCGGCTGGGCGTTCCCTTCAGCGCGCAACTCGACCTCACTTACCGCTGCAACGAACAGTGCATTCACTGCTACCTCGATCACGACGATCACGGTGAGATGACCACGGCCGAAATCAAGAACCTGCTCAAGGAGATGGCCGAGGCAGGAGTTTTCATCCTCACCTTCAGCGGCGGCGAAATTTTTCTGCGCAAGGATTTCTTCGAGATCCTCGAGTGCGCCCGCTCCCTCACCTTCTGCATCAAGCTCAAGACCAATGCCGTGTTGATTCGCGAAGCGCAGGCGGCGCGTCTTCGCGATCTGGGCGTGGAGTCGATCCAGATCAGCATCTATTCGCACCGGCCCGAGGTGCACGACGCAATCACTAAAATCCCGGGTTCGCTGCGGCACTCAATTAACGCGATTCGTTTTTTGAAATTGCAAGGCTTGAAGGTCATCATGGCCAACGTCCTGATGAGCCAAAACATGCAGGACTATAACGGCGTGCGCATGCTGGCGGAAGAGCTTGGCGCCGAATACACGCTGGATCCAACCATCACGCCGATGATGGATGGAGACCGTGGCGTGCTGGCTCTGAACGCGGGTGAGTCCGCCCTGCATAATCTGTTTCGCGAAGAAGCTTTCGTGGGCAATGCCGATGAGTTTTGCGCGCCGCCGCTTCCGCCCGACGAAAATAGCCTGGCAGCTTTGCCGTGCAGCGCCGGTCACACCGCCTGCTACGTTTCCCCTTACGGTGAGTTTTATCCCTGCGTACAGTTTCCCTTGTCCTGCGGAAACGTCCGGCAGCAGCGGTTCATCGACATCTGGCGCGACTCCGAGCAATTGAAGGAAGTGCGCTCAATCCGCTTGCGCGATCTTACCGGTTGTTCGCAATGCGCCCATGGTTCCACTTGCACTCGTTGCCCGGGCTTGGCGTTCATGGAAGGCAACATGCGCGGCCCCTCCACCGCGGACTGCGAAAAATCCTTCGCCCGAACCGGCATTCCTTCGGTGAATCTGCAGGCACAGAAGCTGGCACAGAACGAAAAGAAACCAGCGCCGCGCCTGGTGCAAATTCAGATAGTGCCCGCGATCACGGGGACCAGGCTTTCCAGCCTCATTCCCGCTGCAATGGCGTCCTAGCAGACGCACTTCACTCCTGCACCGCTCGTACAAGACCCGTTCGTAATGCTGGTTAGCCCATGCTTTGCGAATAACATTTCTGCAGCGGCCCGCGTTCTCACAGTTGGCGCGGCGCAGCAAATAGAAAGGCTTTGCGATGAACACAAGGTGCAGGCTCACTTTCGTCTTGCTTACGGTCGCGATGGTCTGCCTGCTTGCGGGGGATGTCTGCGGACAGGATTCGCCGTCCTTAGGCGATCTGGCGCGCCAGCAGCGCCAGCAAAAAGAGCAGTCAAAAGCCGCGCCCGGCAAGGATGCCAGGACTCCCAAGGTCATTACGAACGAAGAGATTCCCGAGCAAACCCAACGACCGACTGCATCTGCGGCAAGAAGCCAGCAAAAATCCGATGCCACGCCCGCTTCTTCCGCTGAACCCAAATTGCCGGCCGAACACTGGCGATCCCAAATCCTAACGCAGAAAAATCAGATCGAAGCGCTGCAAAGAGAAGTGGATGAGCTCAATGAATCCATCCGTTTTGCTCCCGCCAACTGCGCCGAAGGTTGTGTGGGGTGGAACGAGCGGCAGAGGGAGAAGCAACAGCGCGTCGAGCGCATGCAGCAACAACTGGAAGAACAGAAACAGCGCCTGGACGATATGCAGAGTGCAGCCCGTAGGCAGGGTTACGGCAGTTCGATATACGATCCGTAGACTCAGGCCACTTCATAGGAAGATCGATATAAGAAATCAAAGCCGCCACTGTTACGAAGCAGTGGCGGCATTTCTTAGGTTCCGAAAAATCGATCCCAAAGATCAATTACGAAACAGCAACAATCTCCTACGGAGTTTTGCTCTTCGCCGCAGTGTAAGGGTTTGCGTATTTCAGAACCGTGGAGAGATCGATGCCGCGAATGGTGCCGACAGAATGGTAGAGCAATCCCCACGAGTCTATCGTGGAATTGTCGGGAAAGATGCAAGCTTCCAGAACCAAGTCAACGCTATGTTTTGTCACCCATCCACCCCCGGCGGCGGTAGCGCCACCGAATAGATCCGTACCGCCGAGCTGCGAGCAATAGAATGAAGCCGGATTGCCATTTCCCTGCCCGTTCCACGGGGTTAGAGAGTAATAGGCCAACGCCGCGAGCGAGGGCTTCGTGGCATAAAGCGTATCCATCGAAACATGAATCCGGGATCCGTCTGAGGCCGTATATTGGCAGAAGTTCTGACTTCCGGAAAGCCGCAGCCAGCCGTCGAATGGGCCGTTCGTATTGTAAAAGGGAACCCGGTTTTCAAGCGTGCCGCCGGTCGCGGTGCAATAGGATACTTCAGCGGCTGCATCGCTCTTCGCAGTCGCGGTTTGTGCAGTAGCGTTGAACAACGTTCCGCTCAAAACCAGAACCGCCGCAATTCCAATCATCTCTCGAACTCTGCGCATGCTGTCCTCCCCCAGATTCTGTGATCGAACGATTTACGGAAGCGCGCAAGTCTACCACTCAGGCGGGCTTTGGGGAAAGGCTTTTTGCGGACGAATAACTGCAGAACCCTTATCCCACAGGCGGTTTGCTCGAAATGAAAAACCTCGGGTCACCTTTGACTCGCTCGAGGAAAGCCAAGTTCGAAAACTGTTTTTCATCCTTTCGTCTTCCTTCACACCGCGAGTCGTGCGAAATTAGTAGGATGCCTCTGGTCGTTCGTCCATCCCGTATTCATGCCGTGGGTGTCTTCACCACAACCGCTATTCGCAAAGGCGCTCGAGTTGTCGAATATTCCGGACCACGTCTTACTCCGGAAGAGGCCGACCGAATGTACGAGGACGCGCCCCGCACGTATCTCTATGGCTTGGAAGATGGCAAGTCCATCATCGACGGCGAAGGCATGGGTGCATACCTGAACCATTCCTGCGATCCCAATTGCGAGATCGATGAAGTCAAGAATCGTGTCTGGATTTTTGCACTCCGAGATATTGCCGCCGGCGAGGAACTGCTTTGGGATTACAACCTGTACGATGACGATGATCCCGCACCTTGCCACTGCGGGTCGCCCAAATGCCGTGGCACCATGTATTCCCGCGAATGGATGGCCAAGATGCGCCGCAAAGCGCGCCAAAAAGCGGAATGAGGCGCGGCAGCGCAGGAAGCGAAGAAGAAGCTTCGAGAGAAAATGTCTTGAGAAAGAAGAAGATCGTCTCCAAACGCGCGCTTACGTCTGGCTCAAAGCATTCCGTGGCATAGCGTTATTTAGCGTTGGCTGTTTTCTTTCCGTGTTCCCGCCATCCTTCGATAATCAAGTACAACACAGGGATGAAGAATAGATTCAGCACGGTCGACATGATCATGCCCCCGAACACGGTCGTGCCCACGGAGTGACGGCCGTTTTCACCGGCTCCGGTGGCAACCACCAGGGGTACAACACCCAAAATAAACGCCAGCGATGTCATAATAATTGGGCGAAAACGAATTGCTGCCGCTTGCACCGCGGCCTCCACCAGCGGAATCCCGCGCTCACGCAATTGCTCGGCGAACTCCACGATCAGGATTGCGTTTTTGCTGGCGAGCCCGACCAGCATCACTAATCCCACCTGGCAGAAGACGTCGTTCTCCAGGCTGCGAATCCATTGCGCCCCTAAGGCTCCGAGGAGTGCCATGGGAACGGCAAGCAACACGATAAACGGCAATACGAAACTCTCATACTGTGCCGAAAGCGTGAGATACACGACGAGAGTTCCCAGTGCAAATAAAATTAGCGATGTTCCGCCAGCCCGCAACTCCTCGAGCGAAAGCCCCGTCCAACTGTAGGAAAATCCCTGCGGCATTTTGCTGGCCAGTTGATCCATGGCTGCGATCGCCTGACCCGAGCTATAGCCAGGAGCAGCCGAGCCATCGATCTCCGCCGAGCGGAACAGGTTGTAGTGGCTGATCACCTGCGGCGTTGTCGTCTGCGTGACGCTGATCAGATTGTCCAGAGGAATCATCGCCCCGCCGTCGGAGCGTACATAGAACTCTTTCATCTCCTGTGCGGTGGAGCGGTACTGCCGGTCCGCCTGTACGTAGACGCGATAGGACCGATTGTTGAAA
This sequence comes from Candidatus Sulfotelmatobacter sp., assembly GCA_049280795.1. Lineage (GTDB taxonomy): Bacteria > Acidobacteriota > Terriglobia > Terriglobales > Acidobacteriaceae > Sulfotelmatobacter. The sequence continues at coordinate 3,776 of JBAPQU010000453.1, read as the reverse complement.
TCGAAATCGTTGACATAGGACGATCCCATGTAGACGCCGAGCGTGTCGGTAATCTGCGAAAGCGGAACGTGCAGGCTTTTCGCCTTTTCACGGTCGATGGTTACAAGATACTGCGGGTCGTTCGCGGTAAACGGCGTATACAAGCCGACCAGATCTTTGCGTGTCGCGGCTTCCCGGATTATGCCGTGCGTTGCGTCGGAGAGCTCCTGCAGCGTGTGTGACCCTTGGTCCTGCACAATGAATTGGAATCCGCCAAATTGTCCCAAGCCCTGCACTGCGGGAGGAAGCGTAGCAAATACGATCGCTCCCGAAATCGAAAATAGACGCGGACGCACCCGGTTCAGAATCGCCGCCGCCGTATGTTCCTTTCCCTTGCGCTGGGAATACGGCTTGAGCGGCACGAAAATAATTCCCTGATTCGGCGCGCTGCCGGAAAAGCTAAAGCCCGCAATCGAAAAAGTTCCCTCTGCTTCCGAGACATCGCTGAGCAACCCCGAAACCTGTTTACCGATGGCTTTCGTATATTCAAGAGATGCCCCAGAGGGGGCTTGGATGACGACGATAAAATACCCCTGGTCTTCATTCGGCACGAATCCGCTCGGCACCCGCGTGAACACAAAATAAGTGAGCCCCAGCCCGGCGAAAAACAGCGCCACCATTACCAGCTTGTAATCCAGCACGTGATGCAGCATGGCACGGTAACCGCGCGTGACGACGGAGACTCCATCGTCAAACTTTTGCAGCCACCACCATTTTTGGCGGTGGGGACCGCTCAGGAAAATTGCGGCCAGCACAGGAGCCAGCGTAAGTGCGTTGAAGGCGGAAATGGCAATGGAAAATGCGATCGTCAGCGCAAACTGGCGGAACAGAATCCCGGTCGTCCCGGGAAAGAATGCAACCGGCACAAATACCGCGCAGAGCACCAGCGACGTGGCGATAACGGCGCTTGTAATCTCGGCAGTGGCAGCGGCAGCCGCTTTGTGGGAGTCGTGCTCGCCCTCAGTAATGTGGCGTTCAATGTTTTCGATCACGACGATAGCGTCGTCGACGACCAATCCGGTGGCGAGTGTGATGCCGAACAACGTTAGCGTGTTGATGGAGAAACCGAGTAATTTTATAAAAATGAAGGTCCCGATGAGCGAAACCGGAGTGGCGATGAAGTGAATCATCGTCGTCCTCCAGTCGCCGAGAAAGATAAAGATCACCAGGATGACTAGGAGGATCGCCGAACCCACCGTATAGACTACGTCGCGGATCGACTCGCCCACGGCATCGGTAGTGTCGAATGCGACTTTGTAATGCATTCCGGGAGGGAAGCTCTTCGAGAGTCGCGCCAATTCGTCAATCGCGCGCCGGTCAACATCGAGCGCATTCGCAGTAGAGAGCTGCGTCACGCCCATGCCGACTGCATCCTGGCCGTTAAACGACAGGTCAGAGCTGTAGTCCTCGGCGCCCAATTCAGCGCGGCCGACATCTTTCAGGCGGACCAGCGTTCCGTCGGCATTCGTTTTGAGAATGATGTTGTCGAACTGGCCAGGCTCGCTGAGGCGTCCAACTGCGCGTACGCTGATCTGGTATTGCTGCCCTGCCGGCGCCGGTTGCTGGCCAACCTGCCCGGCCGCCACTTCGACATTCTGTTCGGAAAGTGCGCTCACTACGTCCGGCGCCGTTAGCCCGCGCCCCGCCATGCGCACCGGATCCAGCCACAACCGCATGGAGTACTTACGCTCGCCGAAAATAATTACGTCAGCCACTCCCGGAATTCGCTTCAGCGCATCCCTGACGTAAATGTCAAGGTAATTGCTCATGAACAGCGTCGAGTATTTGTTGTTGTCGGAGATTATGGCGGCGCCGAAAACGAAGTTCTGAGAACTCTTCGCGGTCGTGATGCCTACCGCTTTTACAGCGGCAGGCAGCCGTCCTTGCGCTGTGTTGACGCGGTTTTCAATATCGACCGTGGCCAGGTCTGGATCGCGGTTTATATCAAAGGTGACAGTGACGTTGCTCGATCCGTCATTGCCGCTCGTGGAGGTCATATACTTCATGCCCTCCGCACCATTAATCTGCTGCTCCAGCGGAATGGTGACGGCACTCTCCACCGTCTGCGCGCTGGCTCCGATGTAAGCGCTGGATACGCTCACCTGCGGCGGCGCGAGGTTGGGAAATTGTGAGATCGGCAGCGTAGGGATCACAGCAGCGCCTGCCAGAACGATCAGCAGCGCGCAAACCGTGGCAAATACCGGACGGCGAATGAAGAATTCAACGAACATATGGAATCGGGCTTCAGCTTTCGGGCTTTTGCGAAACTACTGCCAACTGCTTATTGTTTGAAACACTGCGACTTAAGAGCTGAAGCCAAGCCGAAGCCTGTTTCTCAGCCGTGCGGAATCACCGGCGCTCCATCCAGCAGAAATTGCGTCCCGGAGACGATTACCTTGTCGCCGGGCTTGATGCCGTCCTCGACTTCGTAATCGTTCCCCACCGTCTGTCCTATTTTCAGCGCTTTCTGCCGCGCTACGTAGGAGCCACCGTTTTGGGGTTCGGCCACAAAAGCGAAATACTGCCCCGCCAGGCGCGATACGGCCAGGATCGGAACTTCCGGATTCTTGTGACTCCCCCACACAATGCGAGCGCGGATAAATTGCGATTGCCGCAGCGCATCGTTGTTGTTGGCGATGCGCGCTTTCACCAGTACGGTTTGCGTCGTATTGTCCACCTGCGGTGAGATGAAGCTGATGCGGCTATCGGCCACTACTTTACCGTCGCGGTCCAGCACCTGCACGGGCAGATTCATCTTGAGCTGCGAAGCGTGTTCAATGGGCACGTACGCGTAGATTTCCAGACTACCGGGCTTGTCTACGGTCGTCAGTTGAGTCGAGGTTGTGACTCGGTCGCCCACGCGCACCGGAATATCGCCCACGATCCCACCCCAGGGCGCCATAACCTTGTAGTAATGTAGTTGCACTTGCTGTTCGCTCACCTGCGCATCCAGCGAGTCCATCTGCGCCTGAGCGGCGTCCAGTGCGGATTTCGTCTGGTCGAGATCCTGCTTGCTCACCACCCCCGCCGAATAAAGTCCCTGGGAGCGCTCATACTGTTGCTTCGCATAACTCAGGTTCGCCTCTTGTGCCGCTCGGGAGCTTTCCTGGCTCTTGACCGTAGCCTGCTGTTTCAAGGGATCGATTTCCATCAGCGGTGCGCCTGAGCTAACCGCCTCGCCCGAGTGGACGAAGATCTTTGTGACCTGGCCCTCCACCTGCGGCATGATCACGGCCGAATCGCGCGACTTCACCGTGGCCACGTATTCGGTGGCATCGTCGATCGGCGTAGCGCGGGCCTCTTCCACTTTCACCGGCATGCCGGCCGGACCGTGGGCTTGGGCATTCGGTGGTGTGCTTCCGGAGCACGCCAGCGTCGCTCCGCTAATCACAAGGGCCGCCAGTAAAAGACTTTGGGCTAAATAATTATGAGGTCTCATGAATATGAATTTCCGTTTTACAGCTTCACCACCGATAACGCTAATCAGTCTACTATTCGGGACCCTCAGGTCTGGAAGCCGCTGCCCGAAACTGGTTAGACGCCCGCAACGCCCCGGCGTTAGGTGTTCATTACAAGATTCTCCTCACCCCCATCTGGACGCAAAATAATCTCCGCCCGTTAGGGAAGAAATAGGGAAGAACCAGGTCGCGTGTCCGGTTAGCCCTGCGTCTCCTCCTTCGTCTCACTCTGCTACAGTATTCTGCTATGCAGAAGGCCCTCACTCAGCCCACCCGCAA
>JBAPQU010000452.1:0-21158 GCA_049280795.1 Candidatus Sulfotelmatobacter sp. | reverse complement strand
GGTTAATGACGGTCTGAGATTGGACGTGCTTATGAGATTACACCGGGTTGCAGCGCTTTCTGCCTTCCTGCTGGCGTTCCTTACCCCTTGCTTTGCCCATCACATGGCAGTCGTCGTTAACAAGGACAACAATGTGGGTAACGTCACTGCGGTCCACCTAACCAGGATTCTCCGCTCGGAGATCAAAAAGTGGCCGGATGGCAAGGCCGTTATCCTGGTTCTTCACAAAGACTCAGCCGGCGAAACCGAGACACTGGAGCGGTTGATTAAATTGAACGGCGAGGAATTGAAGTCAATGATCGCGGAGCACAGGGACTCTATCGTGATCGTGGATTCCGACGCAGACGTCTTGAAAACTGTTCAGACCACACCCGGCGCCATTGGCTTCGTGGATGTCCGCTTTGTCGACAACAGCATCAACATCGTGCGCGTAGACGGCAAGCTGCCCATGGAATCAGGGTATTTGCCACATTAGCGCGAACTTTTCTCCGCTGGCAACCGGACTCGAATCGAGCTCCGTAAGCTCACGAGAGTTTCAGAACAATTTTAGTTTGTGCGCAATCTCTCGCGTGGGTGCGTATTCCCGATCGTTGGCTACGACGAAGTGCTGGGCGCGGAGAACTTTCAAGATGGGATCATCTTTGCCTTTCTCGAGTGCGAGTAGGGCGTGGGCAAATCTTTCTCGTTCAGCCTCAGGCACGTCCTTGCCGGCCACGAACACATAATCGATATAAGGTTTAGAGGTATAAATAATCCGGACTTTTCTGCCGTCAAGTCTGCCACTACTGATCAGGAAGTTGAAAACCGTTTCGTCGATAGCTCCGGCGTCGACTACCCCGTTTGCAACCATCGCCGCAGTCGCGGGGTGGCTTCCGCTGTAACGAAAAGCGAGATCGGTATCGGAATCGATTCCTGCCTGCTTGAGTTCTTCGTAGGCCATCATATGTGCGCTGGTTGAGTCGATATCGCCGAATGCGAACTGCTTTCCCTTTAGATCGTTGAGCGAATAGATTGGGGAGTGGGCGCCGGTGATGAAGACAGTGTGATAATGCAAGTCGGTAGCGCGCTGGACGAGCGGGACGACTCCATACTTGGCGTGAGCGCGGATATACATGAGCGCTCCCAAGCAAGCGAAATCATAAGATCCGTCGCCGAGGTGTTTAACCGTTTCGCGGAAGCTATCGGGAGATTCGATCGTTACCGGCCGTCCCATTGCCTGCGTGAGATAGGCTCGCAGAGGCTCTCTCTCCTCTTGGGTTGCGGTATCCAGGACCAAGCCGACGGTAATTGGTTTGTCAGCAGCGTAGAGTGAAATGCCAGCCAGAACACAAGTGGCCATCGACATGGCGGTCCGTGCTGCGAGTAAGCACCTCCCACGAAATTTGAAATCTGTCGCCATTCGTACAAAGTACTGCGACAAGGTTATCCGGATTCATTGTCAGAAGGTGCGATGACAAGCAGGTATCGACCTTGCGTGCTCCCGTTTTGGACTTGCCACAAGTGGAGAGTTCTATCGTGGTGGAGTAATGGCCGAACTGGCGAGCTTTCCCGCTATAGCGATCTGCGAGTGCAGGTGAAAGTATCTTCTCGCCTTCTTCACATCGAGCGCAATCTGCTCCCGCAACGCATCCACGGATGGAAACTTGATCTCATCGCGCAGCCGAGCGAGGAAACAAATCTCCACTTCGCTCTCTGGCGTTAGTTCAATAGGATGGAAGTTCAGCAGGTGCGTCTCGATGGCGAATGAATCTGCCCCAAACGTTGGACGATTGCCCACGTTCGTGACGGAATCAAAACGCTCGGCGCCCACGCGCGTCCACGTAATGTAGACACCATCCTTGGGCACCAACTCTTCGTAGCGCGCGAGATTAATGGTGGGAACTGTGTACTTCGATCCCAACCCGCGTCCGCGCCCCGGTGTGCCCAGAATGGAGAACGGTCGCGCCAGCAGATGCCGCGCCCGGCTCACCCGCCCCTCCTTCAACAGCTTGCGGATATGACTGCTGGAAACGGGCTCACCTCGCAGTTTCTGCTCGGCGTAGACCTTCACTTCAAAACCCATTTCCCTTCCGAACTGCGCCAACAGATTCACATCGCCCGCGGCCTTATGCCCAAAGCGAAAGTTGTATCCTTCGTGCACTTCGCGCGCATGCAGTTTCTTCTTGAGAATGCGCTCGGCAAACTGGCGCGGAGTCATCAGCGAAAGGTCGCGTCCGAAAGGAAGTATCAGGACTGCATCAATGCCCGTGGCTTCCAGCAAGCGCAACTTCTCCGGCAACGGAGTGAGCAGTTTTAATTCCGAATCTGGTCGCAGAATGCGCGCCGGATGCGGCTCAAACGTCATCGCAATCGCTTTGGCTCCGCTGTGCCGCGCGCGCCTCACGATTTCTCCCAACACGTGTGCGTGTGCGCGGTGCACTCCGTCAAAGTTTCCCACGCTGACCAGTGACGGTCCAAAATCCGCAGGGACGTCCTCGGGTTTGTGAAAAATCTGCATAGCGGTGATCAGTGGCCAGTGACTTGCGATGAGTGACCAGAAAGCCAGCGTTCCTGAAGGGTTTCACCGGGCACTAGCCACCGATCACTGACCAATGTTCTAGATTTCAAACTCCAGCTTCATCCCGTCATAAGCCAGCCGCACATGCGGCGGCAGCGTGGCGTTGGTCGCTTCGTGCGCGAGGTCGTGGCAAATGTGGGTAAAGAATCCTCGCTTTGCCTTCACTCGCTCCACGATGCGCAAAGAATTCTCCACCGTCGAGTGCGTGGGATGCGGCTTATGTCGCAGCGCATCTAAGAAAATAATGTCCAGACCCTCCAACTGATGGAAAGACGCCGCCGGGATTTCACTATGGTCGGTAAGATAGGCTGCCTTTCCGAAGCGATAACCGTATATCTCCGTTTCTCCATGAATCAACCGCACCGGCTCGAAGCGCGCCCCAAAAAGTTCTATCGGGCCATCAATCGGCCGCAACTCCAGTTGCGGCAAACTGCCATACTTATAATTCGTGTCAAAAATGTAGCTGAACATCTTGCGCAGAAAGGCCGCCGCATCCGGACGCGCGTACAGCGGCAACTTCGCCGGCTTGTGACGGTAACTGAGCGGACGTAGATCGTCGATGCCCAGGATGTGGTCGGCGTGAGTGTGCGTATAAAAAACGGCATCCACCTGGGTGATTCGTTCGCGAATGGCCTGGGCGTAGAAATCGGGCGAAGTGTCAATGAGAACAACCTTGCCCGCATATTCGATCATTACCGAAGGACGGGTGCGGCGGTCGTGCGGATCTCTGGAATTGCAGACCGCGCAGTCGCAGCCCAGCGTAGGCACGCCCATCGAGGTGCCACTGCCCAGCACCGTGAGCGTGGCTTTCATGCGCGTGCCCTCATCGTTTGATATTCATGCGGAACCGTCACCGCCCTTTGGTCCCCGTGGCGGTGCCCGACTGTGGAGGACGCGACAGCGCATTGGTCACTTCCACGTAGGCCATGCGCACTTCATAGAGGCTGTTCTGCAGAAAAGCCTCTTCCGTCGCAGTCAGGTTGCCCTTGGTTTTTTCCGACAGGAGTGTGAGTGTATCGATGGTTTGGCGCGCTCCGATGATATCCATGCGAGGTTCTTCACCCTGTTGGTGCATCAATCCCAACTGCAGCATCGCCGTCATGTACAAAGACGCCAGGAAGCGCTCGAAAGTCATCTCAAATTCTTTGGCGGAATGTCCGCTCAGCTCCACCCGCGAGTTCAAAGCGTCTGATGACTTGCGATAAGCATCGGCCTGCGCCTGCTGCTCGGCCGCAGTCGGGGCCGCCGGCATGTCTTGTCCGGCAATCCCGTCATCTTTCGCGGGAAATGCCGCCACGGAACTGGCAGGCGCCGTAGTCTCTTTCGCTGGAGAAACTGCGGTGGGTGGCGCCGAGACCTTTGGCGGCGCTACTTCCTCGGGAACATCTTTGCGCAGCTCTCCGTCCTCGGTAAATAAGCGGCGATCGGTTACTGTGAAACCGGACTCTTGCCTTTTCTCAGCCATATGTGTCCTTGTAAGTTGACTTCGGGAAACCTTGTAAAGTTCAAAGGGACTGATGCAACAGCGCTTCCTCCGCCTGCCCGCGCGCGAACTCAAACGGCAACTGAATCACCGTAGCCTCAACCACGCCAATCGTCACCTCGCGCCCCGGCACTCCCACCTCACGCCGAATATATCCTAAGGCCAGTGTTTGCTCACCCGAGCCCGTGCGGAGTACGGCAACGCTGGTCACATCTCCCACTTCTTTTTCGTCGCCAGCTTTTCCTGCGACGATTTTCGCCCCCGCCTCGACCGCCGCTGCTCCCTCCATCAGGAAGCCGGTGAGTTTGCGGTGTACATTGCCGCGCGAGCGGATCCGCTCCACAATTTCCTGACCCACATAGCAGCCTTTATTGAAATTAAGTGCGCGCATCTGCTCGGTTTCCTGCGGCAGGTCGCGCTCACGAATGTCTACGCCATAGAGCGGAATCCCAGCCGCAACGCGCTGCATCTCTAACGCCTCGCTACCAACCGGCGTTGCCCCGGCCGCAACTAGTGCGCTCCAAGTCTTGTAGACATCCTTGGACGCGAGCCAGATCTCGTAGGACTCCTGCGCCGCGTCCTCGCCTCGCACCACCGTACACGCCACACATCCGCAATCGCAGTTGCACTTTGGCGCGATCATCTGTAACGGCTGCATCTCAGGCGCTTCGATCCCAGCAGCATTCAATACCGCGCGGGACCTTGGTCCAGCCAGCCCCAGAGTAGTTTGCTCCTCGCCAATATTCGTTACCTCCACGTCGTCCATGATGATGTAATGGTCGAAAGTGGCTGCGATCTTTTCGGCCTGATTGCGATCCGTCTCAACGATCAGCGACTCCCCCGCGTTATAAACCAACATATCGCCGAGGATGCGGCCCTGCGGATTGAGCAGGAACGCATACACACCTCGCCCCGCGGCGAGATCACGAATGTTGTTGGTGACCATGCCATTCAGCCAGCGTACGCGGTCGCCGCCGCTGAGCGAAATCCTAGCCCGAAAGCCCAGGTCGTAAATTCCGCAACCGGACAGAAGAGCAGAGAACTCGTCGGGCGCGTCGGAAAAAAGCGCCGCCGTGGTCGCTCCGCGGTATTCGTTCTCGCGAACCAGTTGTTTTTTCGCCTGTGCGCGAAGTTCGTTTTGGAGTGGAGTAGCTGCCATTAAAGTATTGATTATAGCGAACGGCACTGCGATTCATTGCACATCTCACATCGATGGCCCACGGACAATCTACTCATTCCGCTCGCCTTGTGTTAGTTTTTTGCCGTGGACCCGCAAAAGCCTTCGAAGAAACGTATCGCCGTCATCCCCGGAGACGGAATTGGCCAGGAGGTAATTCCTCAGGCTCTTAAGGTCATCCGCGCATCCGGAGCCGATGTTGAGATGAGCGAATTTGATTGGAGCGCCGACCGCTATCTTCGCGACGGCACCACTGTTCCTCCCGACGGCTTCGCCATGCTCGGACGCGACTTCGACGCCATCCTCGCCGGCGCCTTCGGCGATCCCCGGGTCAAGACCAATATCCACGCCAAAGAAATTCTTCTCGGCATGCGCTTCAAAATGGACCTCTACGCCAACGTACGCCCCGTGCGGCTGCTCGATGCGATGTTGTGCCCGCTCAAAGGCGTTGAGCCCAAGGACGTAGATTTCGTCGTGATCCGCGAAAATACCGAAGGCGTTTACACCGACGCAGGCGGGGTATTCAAGCAAGGAACTCCCGACGAAATCGCGATTCAGGAAGATATCAATACGCGCAAGGGTGTGGAGCGCATCATCCGCTATGCGTTCGATTATTGCGAACAGCACACCAAGCTTGGTGGCTCGTCTCGCCACCGCGTGCTCATGTGCGACAAATCAAATGCCATGACTCATGCCGGCGGCTTGTGGCAGCGCGTTTTCAAGGAGGTGAGCGGCGAGTTTCCCCAGATCGAAACCCAGCACATGTACGTGGACGCGCTCTGCATGCAGATGGTGCGCGATCCCCGCCCGTTCGATGTAATCGTCACTAACAACATGTTCGGCGACATCATCACTGACCTCGCTGCCGGCCTGCAGGGCGGCCTGGGTATGGCCGCCAGCGGCAACATTCATCCTGGAAAAACGTCGATGTTCGAGCCGGTACACGGTTCTGCCCCGCCGATCGCGGGGAAGAATGTGGCGAATCCCTTCGGCGCGATCCTGACTGCGGCCATGATGCTGGGACATTTGGGATTTGCGAAGGAATCCGAAAAAATCGAAGCAGTGGTGCTGGAAGCCGTACGGCAGAAGAAGACTACGCAAGACGTTGGAGGGACGCTAGGGACGCGAGAATCGGGCGAGTGGATCGCTGAGAGGCTGAGCAACGCTGAAACATCATGACCCTAAAAGAATTCAAGGCCTATGTGGGGACCCCGATTTCCACGATGGAATCATAAGACGAGTGTGGCACGAGTCGAACCTACTTTCCGTGGAGCTTGAAGGTTATAGCGGGACCCGTTATGTGGTCCGATTTACGGGGGTGGAATCGATGGTTTCGCACGCTCCCGAGGGCATGGTGGTTTACGCTCTTGTCGAGATGGAAACACAGCCCCCTCTGCGCGAGTTTGTTTTTGCTAACTCCAAAGAACACGAGGAGCTGGGTGGGAACCCCAAACTGGAAGTCACAGCGCACGGGGTCTCATTCGACAGGTTGTGACTCTGGTACTCGGGCTATGCTCGTCGTCCCACCAGCAGTGCCAACTCCCGCCACTTCCAGTGACAATCCACATCCACAAAGCCAATCTCACGCAACCACCCCAACTGCGTTTCGAGATCCAGCAGCTTATTCGACGGATCTTCAGTCTCAGGGGTGTAGCCAATGCGGTACAGAAATTCCTCATGCAGCCGCGGAGTCGGCGAAGCCACGTGTTCCAGATTGCAGAAAACGCCGCCGGGGTTGAGCAGACCGTGGATTTCGGCGTAGAGTGCCCGCTTACGCTCATGTAAAAGATGATGGATCGCAAAGCAGGAAACGACCGCATCAAACTCTCCGAGCGCGGGGAGCGGGTGGTCCATGTTGTGTGCCACGATGCTCACAGAGAAATCCGCTGCGAAGCGTTTGCGGGCGGCTTCGAGCATGGCAGGCGAAAAATCAACGGCCACGGCTTCCACTTGGAAGTCAACGCGACCGTCTGCTGCAGCAGCACGCGCGGCCAATGCGGCCTTCACCAGAGCCAGTAGCCGACCATCTCCGGTGCCAAGATCGAGGATGCGCTGCACGGTCGTCGGGATAAACTCCAGAAGCGTTGCTTCGCCTTCGCCGCGGTGCAGGATGGAATCGGCACGGCCCAGGTAGTCGTGGGCGTGGTCGGTGGAAGTCCAGAGATTGACGGGAGTATGAATGGTCATATTTATCCTTGAAGGTTTGTCCTTGAAGGAAGTATAGGCAAACAAGGTAGACTCGTTCCTAATGTATATCGTCGAGCTGCGCTGCAAGAGGTTTCTGAGGCCGCTTTTGGCGGTTGTGCTGCTCGTTGGGTTGAGCGGCGCGACTTGGGGGCAGACGCAGGATCAGCCCGCGCAACCACCTGCACAGCAATCCACGCCGGGACAGAAAGATCAGAATCGGGATCAAGTTCAAAGTCAAACTCCGGCGGACAAGAATCCCCAACCCACACAAGCACCTGACTCGGAAGAAAAAGAAGTAAAAATCACGCCGCGTGAAGCCGAGGAGTTGTTCCACTCTGTCGACGAGATTCTGGCCTTCGACAGCCAACGCACCGGATTGCCGATCAAGAAGCAGGTGAAGCGCCGGCTCACCAGCCGCGACGAGGTGGTCGCGTACCTGACCAAGCACATGAAGGATGACGACGTGAAGCGCTTGCAGCGGTCGGAGCTGGTGCTGAAAAAATTTGGCCTGCTGCCGCGTGACTACGATATGGAAAAACTGCTGCTCGACCTGCTTCGCGAAGAAATAGCGGGCTATTACGATCCGAAGACAAAAACCGTGAACCTGCTCGACTGGGTTCCAATGGAGGAACAGGAGCCTGTGCTGGCACATGAACTGACGCACGCCCTGCAGGATCAGTCGGTAGGCCTCGACAAATGGATGAAGCGAGGCGAGAAGGATTTGGGCGAGATGAAGAAGGATCCCACGCCCGAAGACATCGAAAACGATGAAATGGACGATGCGCGTGAGGCCGTGGTCGAGGGCCAGGCGCAGGCCGTGATGTTTGAATATGCCATGGCCCCCGCGGGGCACTCGATCGCGGATTCGCCCGACTTGTTGGAATCAATGGAAGCGGAAACTCTGACCGGGACGCCGAGCACCAAGGTGTTCAACGACGCTCCAATTTTCATGCAAGAGTCGCTGACTTTTCCTTACAGCTACGGCCTGGAGTTTGTGGCCAAGTTGATACAAACTGGCGGCAAGCAGAAGGCTTTTGCCGGCGTGTTGGCGAATCCTCCGCATACCACGCGGCAGATCATGCAACCGGAAACTTATTTGTCGGGCGAGAAGATTGAACCCATGCGCGTCCCGGATTTCAAGCGCGATTTCAAGGACTACATAAAGTTCGATATCGGGGCGATGGGCGAATTCGATGTCGCAGTCCTGATCGAGCAATATGCTGGAAAAGACTTATCGAAGCGGCTTTACCCGGAGTGGCGTGGCGGATATTACTATGCCGCGCACACCAAGAACGAAGCACCGAATCCCGATCCGGGCCCTAATCCTAGTGTGACGGCGCCGCTCGGTTTACTCTACGTGTCCCGTTGGTCGAGCCCGGAGAAAGCGTCGGAGTTTGCCGAACTTTATGCGCGGTCGTTGGAGAAGAGGTACAAGAAGGCAGAGGAGACCGCAACTTCTTCATCTGGAGAGGCACCGCAGCATACCGATTATAAAGTCGATGCTCTCAAGGGGCGACACTCCTGGACCACGGAGGAAGGCACGGTCGTGATCGAAGAGCAAGGCGACACCGTGTTAGTGAGTGAGAGCCTGGACGCAGCCACAACGGAGGCGCTAGAGAAGGAAGTGTTCGGGGCAGGGAAGTGAAGATCAAGGGCGCGTCTAGCTCTCGGTTCTAAGTCGCACGCGCGTCGTTCGATATTAAGTAAAAGCGCATATCTACCCTGTGTTCCCCCCGTGTCCCCTGTGTTTAAGTTCTCTTCATCTCCCCTAGTTTTTCTTGGACTTTTTCTTGGGTTCGTCCGTGCCCGGAACGTCCCCTAAAAAGTGCTGCACGTTGGCGGCAACGGTGAATGCTTTGCCGCGACGCTCCACGGTCAGCGTACGTTCCTTGCCCGGCTCGCCTCCCAACATCGACCAGACCTGCCCCAAGCTAGACCCTGCGACGGATATGCCGTCGACGGCGACAAGATGATCGCCAGCCTGAACGCCATCCTCGCGAGGAGGCACAGAGGGTTTGCCGTCGAAGTCAGCGATGCCGATGACTGTGAAGCGGCCATCATCTTCTGGTCTGAGTATGAGGCCAATCACGTCGAAGTCAGGAAAGTTGAACAAACGTCCGATATCGAAATATACGGCGGAATGGGCATAGTCCAAACCAATGCGGTAGTTGATTAAGGCATCAGCGCCGATCAGCCCGACGGTGGCAATGCCGGCGCGCTTTTCGAACAAAGCCATGCGATCCTTGGGAAAGTCGACAACCGCGACATTCGTAAAGTAAAGCGGACCGTACTGCATGCGATCGACGCGCATCAACTTCCACGAGAGTTCGTCACTCTCGCCGGATATATTTGCGGGACCAACCGCGCCGATCATGTGCGGCCACTCGGGGTGAGCTGCGGACAGTTTGTCGAATAACTCCTCTGCAAGAAAGCTGATGGGCGAGCCCAGGTCGAGACCGAGATTATATTTCTTGTTTTCGATTTGGCTTTGAACTTGAATGAGCCCGTTCGCACCGTTCACGATTACTTTCGCCTTTACACCGTTGAACTTCAGAGTGCCGGGTTGGGCAATGGTGAATTCGTGGTCGGGGAAATTGATGATCGCGTCGTAGCCACGTAGCACGGTGGACGGAATGTTGATTTCGGCGTTCATTCCGGGCGCGATCGGAGCATGGCCGACCGGGACTTTGGCATCTTTGATCCCGGCCCCGGGCATTCTTCCGCCCAGAGCAATCGTCATACCGCCAATGTTCATCTCGACCGGCGGAGTCGCCGAGCAGAGTTGCCCGTCGCAAGAGATCGTTCCTCCTGTCAGTTCGGCCAGGCGCTGCGACATATAAAGATCCGGGTTTCCGTTGTCGACCCATGCGTGAACGCGTTGCATTGTCCCATCGCGAAGTGGGATCTCCACATTAATGACTACGCGGTTGTGATCGAGCTTGATGGGAACGGTGGCCGATTTGGGCTGAATCTGAAGTTTGCTTCCGCTCTGCGCGAGTCCGGCTGCGGTGAGAATGAGGGCAATCACAACAGAGGCGGCCTCGAATCGCATGTGAAGATTGTAGCGGGTTGCGGAGCGATGAGAAGCGTCAGAAACGGATAATTCGCAACGCCCAACGAGATACGAAATGTGAACCATGGCGGGCACGGACCTGCACACGCAGTCTTGTATAATCAGTGGTTTGGCCCACACGTGTCGAAGATTTCTGTGGGCCTTAACTTTGGAGGGATGTTGGCGCAGGCGGAGATCGGAATTATCGGCGGCAGCGGCCTGTATTCGATGCCGGGGCTGAGCAAGGCGAAGGAAGTGCGGGTGAAGACACCGTTTGGCGCTCCCTCGGACGCATATGTTTGCGGCATGCTGGAAGGCCGTAAGGTGGCGTTTCTGGCGCGGCACGCGCGTGGGCATCGCATTCTGCCGAGCGAGTTGAATTTCCGCGCGAACATTCATGGCTTCAAGCAACTCGGAGTCGAAAGAATCATTTCTGTTTCCGCGGTGGGGTCGTTGAAGGAAGAGCACAAGCCCCTCGATTTTGTAATTCCGGATCAGTTCTTCGATCGCACGCGGCATCGCGTGGATACTTTTTTCGGCGGTGGCGTCGTGGCACATATTGCGTTCGCCGATCCTATATGCGCGGAGCTTGCGGGTGTGGTCGAGGAATCGTGCGAGAAGGTCGGTGTCACCGGCAGACGTGGCGGTACATATCTGTGCATGGAAGGTCCGCAGTTTTCTACCAAAGCTGAGTCAAATGTGTATCGCGGCTTTGGCATGGATATTATCGGCATGACCAACCTGCAGGAGGCGAAGCTGGCGCGCGAAGCCGAGCTTTGCTACGTCACAGTTGCAATGGTCACCGACTATGACTGTTGGCACCCTCATCACGACTCAGTAACGGTGGATCAGATTGTCGCGGTGCTGGTAAAGAACGCAGAGAATGCGGCAAAAGTAATACGCAAAACGGTGGCAGCAATGCCTCGTGAGCGGTCGTGCAAGTGCGCGACGGCTCTGGCGCACGCCATCTTGACGGATCACAAGAAGATTCCGGCTGCGACGCGGAAAAAGCTGAAGCTGATTATCGGAAAGTATGTGCGGGCGGTTGGCCGCTGACCCCTGGACTAACCATTAAGAGAGGAAGCACGCATTCACAATGAGCATTGTCGTGGTGGGATCTGTTGCGTTTGATGACGTCACATCACCCTCAGGCAGCGTAAAGGGAATTCTGGGCGGGGCAGCGACTTACTTTTCATTGGCGGCCAGCTATTTCACTCAGGTGCGCGTAGTCGCGGTGGTTGGCGAAGACTTTAGCGCTGAGCACGAGAATGTTCTAAAGAAGCGCGGCATAGATACGCGCGGCATCGAGCGCGCCGCCGGGAAAACTTTTCGCTGGGGTGGTTCCTACACCGAAAACCTGAACGAGGCTAAGACAAATTTTACCGACCTCAATGTGTTTGAGAAGTTCCACCCGCAGATTCCCAAGGAGTATGAGGATTCGGAAGTGTTATTCCTGGCGAACATCCAGCCGACCTTGCAGGCCAACGTGCGGCGGAAGATGAACAAAGTGCTTTTAACCGGATGCGACACCATGAACTACTGGATCACGGGTGCGCGCAAGGAACTTGCCGAAACCTTAAAGCTGGTGAACGTGCTGCTGATCAACGATACCGAGACGAAAATGCTGGCGGAAGAAAAGAACTTGCCCCGCGCAGCACAGAAAGTGCTGGCCATGGGCCCACAGGCGCTGGTCATCAAACATGGCGAATATGGGGCTACGATTTTCTTTCGCGATGGAGCGTTCGGGACGGGGCGTCATCCCTTTCGCGCACCGACCTTGCCGATTGATGAAGTGAAAGATCCCACGGGCGCGGGCGATTCCTTTGCCGGCGGATTCATGGGCTATGTCGCGTCGCAGCCGGCGTTAAATCGTGAAGTGCTGAAGCGAGCGCTATTTTACGGCGGAGTCATGGGATCATTTGCCGTGGAAAGTTTCGGCACCGAGCGGCTGCAAGCGCTAACCCGAGAAGAAATTGACCTACGCTTCAAGATTTTTCGTGAACTCACCCACCTCGAATGAAGCCGCAACCTCCGCCGAAGGCACATTCCGAAATCGAGATCGTTAGGCTGGTGTGGCTGGCGATCTTCGTCTCGGTGTTTTCTTTTCTCTTTTATTACCGGCATGAAGATGTTCTGCTCTACGGCGATGCCGTGGCGCACATCAACATCGCCCGCCGCGTCTTCGATTCAAAAACTCCCGGGCTGCTGCAACTAGGCACCGTGTGGCTTCCGCTGCCGCACTTGCTGACCATTCCATTCATCGTGTCGAAGCACATGTGGCAGACTGGCGCCGGCGGCTCGATTCCCTCAATGGCAGGGTTTGTCCTCGGCGTGCTGGGGATCTTCCGGCTCGTCCGAAAGATGTTAAGCCGCGACGGGGAAGTGAGCGCTATCGCAAAGGTCGCCGCATGGGCTTCGGCGGTCGTGTACGCCGCGAATCCGAACCTCATTTACATGCAGTCGACGGCGATGGGAGAGTCGTTGTATCTTGCATTCTTCATATGGGCCGTTGTCCACTTTGCAGAATTCGCTCGGCAGGCGGAAAAGGCAAAAGCCAGTCGATCGCTTACCAAGTGTGGCTTTTGCTTGGCAGCGGCGTGTTTAACGCGCTATGACGGATGGTTTCTTGCTGCTGTTTTGGCAGTTGCGGCTGTGGCAGTTGGAATCCGCCGTGGCAACGGACCCGAGGATGGCGCATATAAGTTCCCAGTTTCACGCGTGACGCTGGCGAAGTTTATTTTATTCGCGGTAACTGGCCCGGTACTGTGGCTAGGCTACAACGCCATCATCTACCGCAATCCGCTGGAGTTCGCGAACGGCCCATACTCGGCCAAGGCAATCGAGCAAAAGACCGCAACAGTGAATCCGGCGCAAGGCAGTGTGATAGCTGCCGCCTCGTATTTTCTGAAGGCGGCGGAACTTAACGTGAGCGAGTTAAACTGGCTCGCACGGCTATGGCTGGCTTTGGCGCTGCTCGGAAGCTTGATCGCGGTGTTCAAAGGGCCGGAACGAGTTGCATTACTTCTTTGGGCTCCACTGCCTTTTTATGCTTTATCGGTCGCGTATGGCAGCGTACCGATTTTCGTTCCGCCATGGTGGCCGTTTTCGATTTACAACGTGCGCTACGGGCTGCAACTGCTTCCAGCGTTTGCGGTGTTTGTCCCGCTGGCGGTCTCTTTCATCGTCGAACGAGCAATCGAGATCCGGCACGTTGAGATTTCGTGGGGTCGCTGGGCCGCAACAGCAACGTTGCTAAGCGTCCTTGTACTATCTGCAGCAAGCTATGCCTTAATCTGGCGCGCAGAACCGATCTGTTATCGCGAGGCCGAAATCAATATGCGCGGCCGCGTGGCCTTGGATCGACAGTTGGCTGGATGGATCAAGTCGATGCCGCCGGATTCTACGCTCTTGATGTATCTGGGCGCTCATGTTGGCGCTCTCGAGCAGGCAGGAGTCTCACTAAGCCGGGACATCAATGAAGGGAATCATCGCGTGTGGAAACAGCCCATCGATCCCGATGGCTTGTGGGAGCGTGCGCTTGCGGACCCAGCCTCCTATGCAGATTATCTCGTCGGCTTCGAGGGCGACCCGGTGTGGGTGTCCGCGAAGGACCATGGGCTGACGGCGTTGGTTGAGATCCATACCACGGGGCAGCCCCCAGCAGCGATCTTCTTAGGCCGTGGGCATGCGCCATCGCTCGGCAAGTAGCAGACACGGTAATCACGCGGGTTAACGCGGAAGCCTCCGAAGACAGTGCCCGCCGGTGATAAAATCCGGCCATCCGAAGCTCTTATGAGCGTTTGGATCAAACTCATGAACTGGCCACATATTCTCGATTTGCTGCTGGGCATCGTAGCTTCATTGGGCCCGGTGGAATTGGAGTGAAACTGCCTTCCGTAGTGATTCCCTTCGTCAAGGCCAGCGCGTGCGGAAACGACTTTCTCTTGATTGATTCCGCGATCAGGACTTCTTCGATCGCCGGGAACGCTTCAGCTCTATCGGACCTGAGAGCACTTACCCGTCGCATGTGCAACCGCCATGAGGGCGTGGGAGCGGACGGCGTGGAGTGGATGTATCCGCACGCGGCGGCAGACGTGGAGATTCGACTCATCAACGCCGACGGTTCCGAAGCCGAAATCTCCGGCAACGGCACGCGCTGTGTAGCAGCGTATATCTGCGCGGAGCGGGGTATTGAGAAGATCAGAATACAAACCGGAGCAGGATTGAAAACTTGCACACTTACGTGCCGGAGCGATTCCGAGTACGAGTTTGACGCCGAGATGGGTGAGGCTGTGGTTGAAGCGGAGCTGGCCATAAAATTTGGCGCAAGTGAGGTGCACGGCATTCCGGTTTCGATGGGGAATCCGCACTATGTTGTATTCGTAAATAAGTTTGCGGAGAATTGGCAGGACGAGGCGGCGCGGATTCAGCGCAGCTCCGAGTTCAAGCAAGGCGTCAATGTGGAACTGGTTGCGATCGATGGAAAACACGACGTTAGCGTCCGATTCTTCGAGCGTGGAGTGGGAGAGACGCAATCGTCGGGGACGGGGTCCTGCGCGTCAGCCATAGCGGCAATGGCGACAGGCAGAGCGGAATCGCCGGTGCAGGTGCATACTCTGGGTGGCACGCAGACCGTGCGGCAAGAAGGGAAGGCCGTGTTCCTGCGCGGGTCGGCGCGGCTGGTTTGCCGCGGAGATTTTTTTCTGACTTAAGCTGCGACTCGCAGGAGTTTGATTCGTTGTTTCGCAACGCCTTATGTAATACGTCAGTGTCAATTTTCACAACAGTCTTCTTGCCGCATGCCTTCTTCAACCACTCCGCGCATAAAGCCGCCAGCCCTTCAGCCGGGCGATACGATTGGCGTTGTCGCGCCGGCCAGCAACATAAGTCGTGACGATCTGCATCAAGGTTGCGAAGCCCTGCGGCGCGCAGGCTACCGGCCGTTTTATTTCGATTCCATCCTCGATAAAGATCTTTATTTTGCCGGCTCAGTGCACCGGCGCGTTCAGGAATTGGAAGAAATGTTCGTCCGCGAAGAGGTGCGCGCGATTGTTTGCGCGCGCGGCGGTTATGGCGCAAACTATCTGCTCGAAGCGCTGGATCTGGAAAAGATTAAAGCGAATCCCAAGATTTTCGTCGGCTACAGTGACCTCACCTGCCTGCTCACTTATTTTTCTGACACTCTGGGACTGGTAACGTTCCACGGCCCCATGGTGGCGAAGGATTGGACGCACGACGCGGGAGCGGACTTGGCTTCGTGGACTTCTGCGCTGGCGCTCCCGGAAGCGTGGGAAGTCAACCTAGGCGCGGGTTCTGGCGCGACCGGACTGGTGGAGGGTACGGCAGAAGGAATTCTTTATGGAGGCTGCCTCTCAATTCTGGCGGCGTCCCTTGGAACGCCCTACGAGATCAAGACGGCGAGCACGATTTTGTTCATGGAAGACGTGGCCGCGAAACCTTTCCAAATCGACCGCATGCTGATGCAATTAAAACTCGCCGGCAAGTTGGACGATGTGCGCGGAATTGTATTCGGTGAGATGCTCGATTGCAGGCAGACCGCAAACGTCGCAAATCAAGGATATACCTTGGAAGAAGTGGTACTGCGCATCGTGGGCCAGCTAGGAATTCCTGTGGCATACGGAGTCAGGTCCGGACATGTGACGGCCGGGAACATCACCTTGCCGATCGGCGTGCGAGCCAGGTTGACAGTGCGCGGCGGCCAGGTGACCCTGAAGATTCTGGAAGGGGCAGTGACGGCAGATCCGGAAAAAGTTTAATCACGAAGAAAATAATGACGCAAAGCAAGCACATTCATCTGATTGGCATTTGTGGCACTGCAATGGCGTCTCTCGCCGGAATGCTGAAGCAGCGCGGTTTTCGCGTAACTGGTTCAGACGTGGCCGCGTATCCTCCGATGTCGGATTTTCTGGCGGAACTCGGAATTCCTGTAGCTCAGCCCTTTGACGCCCGCAATCTCGACCCTGTGCCCGATCTCGTAGTCGTGGGCAACGCCATTTCTCGCGGGAATCCTGAACTCGAGCAGGCACTCGACCAGCGCATTCCATTTTGCTCGCTGCCTCAATTGCTGCATGAAGAATTTCTGCGCGGGAAGGAAGTGCTAGTGGTGGCCGGCACTCACGGAAAGACCACAACTACTTCGATGCTTGCCTGGATTTTTCACACAGCCGGAATGCAGCCCTCATATCTAATCGGCGGTATCGCCGAAAACTTTGGATCGAGCTTTCATCTCGGCCAGGGAAAACATTTCATCCTGGAAGGCGACGAGTATGACACGGCATTTTTCGACAAAGGTCCAAAGTTCCTGCACTACTTTCCAGACGCCGTGATTCTCACCTCTGTGGAATTCGATCACGCCGATATCTACAAAGATTTGGACGCCGTAGAAACCGCATTCAAGCGTCTCGTGAATCTGATTCCGCAGCGTGGGCGAATTGTCTCCTTCGACGGTACTATCGGTGATGCTACCGAGAGCGCCAGCCTGGAGCGCTGCTTAAGCAAGGCGTTCTGCCCGGTAGAGCGCTATGGAAGCGGCGAGCGTGCGGGCTGGCGCATCGCGAATCTAAGATTCGAGGCAGGAAGGACTTCATGGTCTGTGGTGCGCGACGGCCGCTCATGGGCCGATCTTGAGTTCCCGCTGGCAGGCGAATACAACGTGTGGAACGCAACTGCAGCGGCGGCGATGGCTGCGGCTTACGGCATCTCGAAAGACGAGATCGCAGCGGCGCTTAAAACGTTTAAGAGCGTGAAACGCCGTTTAGAGATCAAGGCGCAAGTCAACAACATCACCATCATTGACGACTTCGCGCATCATCCCACCGCGATTGCGGGCACCCTCAAGGCGCTGCGGGCGCGTTATCCGGGGGCGCGTCTATGGGCAATTCTTGAGCCGCGATCGAATACGCTGCGACGGCGCGTTCTGCAAGCTGATCTGGCGCGGAGTCTCGCGCTGGCAGACGAGGTGATCGTTGCAGGAGTTTTTCGCTCCGACGCGGTGCCAATGAACGAGCGGCTGGATTTGCCGAAGCTCGCAACGGATATTCAGAAACACGGCGGCCATGCGCGATTAATTGGCGGCGCGGATGAAATCGTGCAGTCGATTGCGCCGGACATGCGCAGCGGAGATGTCGTGGCGATTCTTTCCAACGGTGGCTTTGGCGGGATTTACGAAAAGTTACCAGCCAGGTTAAAAGCGCTGGCCAGCGAAGCCGGGAGCGGAATTTCCGCAAACACAGCAGGGAAGCCATGAGGTTCTGCGGCGTTCTCAGTCCTCCTCGCCGGATTCTTCGCTTGCTCTTATTGATCTTGATTCTATTGGTATGGATCGCAGCGGCGCCATGCGCCGCAGCTACTGACTACACAATCTCTCTGAGCAATCCCGATCAGCATCTTCTGGAAGTGCAGATTTTGCTGCCGGAAGGACCTGCCCAGCGCGAGTTGCAGCTTCCGGTGTGGAATGCGCTCTATCAAGTCCGTGACTTCGCGAAATACGTGAACTGGGTGCGCGCTAAAGACCGTGCCGGCCGCCCGCTTCCGGTCCGCGAGTTGGATAAGAGCCGCTGGCAGATCGCAGGCACGGAAGGTGGCGCCATTGTCGAATATCAGATATTTGCGGATTCTCCCGCACCATTCGGAGCTCAGTTCAATTCCCATCACGCATTCCTGAACCTGGCTCAGGTTCTCATGTATCCCGTCGACGCGCGGAATGGGCCGGTGGTCGTGCGTTTCAGCCAGGTCCCCGAGGGATGGCGCATCGCCACGCCGCTAGTATCCATGTCCGACGAAAGATTCAGCGCGGAAAATTATGACCGGATGGTGGATTCTCCAGTCGAGATCGGATCATTTCGCGAAGCCGATTTTGATGAAGGCGGTGGACACTATCGAGTGGTGGTTGACGCCGAGTCTGACGATTATGACATGGAGAAAATTGCCGCCATGCTGCACAAAATCGTGGCAGCTGCAACCGGTTGGATGGACGACCGCCCCTTCGATACCTACATGTTCCTCTATCACTTTCCCAAGGGACCGGCCGGCGGCGGCATGGAGCACTCCTACTCAACTGCAATCGATGTCAATGCCGATGTGCTGGCTAAGGCTCCCGAAGTTTTGGCCTCGGTGACGGCGCACGAGTTCTTTCATCTCTGGAACGTCAAACGCATCCGTCCGCTTGCACTCGAGCCGCCGGACTACACGAAAGAGAATTACACGCGCGCTCTCTGGTTCAGCGAAGGTTGCACCAGCACGGCCGCTGACATCATCCAGTTGCGCAGCGGACTGCTCGACGAAAGCCACTTCGAGAACGCGCTGGCGGCGGGCATCGGAGAACTGGAACGGCGTCCCGCGCACCTCACGCAATCGGCGGAAGAGTCAAGCCTGGACGCGTGGCTGGAGGGCGATGCCTACTATCGGCGTCCGGAGCGAAGCATTTCGTATTACAACAAAGGTGAACTCTTGGGTATCACGCTCGACTTGGCCGTGCGGGAGGCGAGTCATGGACACGCATCGCTGCGCGAGGTCTTTCAATGGATGAATCAGAATTACGCCAAAAAAGGGCGGTTCTTTTCAGATTCCGACGGTGTCCGCGAGGGTGCGGAAGCGGTGAGCCATGCGAATCTGGGATGGTTTTTTTCGAAGTATGTCGCGGGCACGGACGAGATCCCATGGAATGATTTCTTTCGCGAAGTGGGATTACATCTGACGGAGGAAAAAAGCACGGTCGCGGATGCTGGTTTTGCCGCCTCAAGAAATTTTGATGGCCCTATGATCGTGACCGCCGTAACTGCGGGCAGCGAGGCCGATCGAGCCGGCCTGCAAACCGGCAACACGATTTTGGAAATCAATGGTAATGCGCCCGGAGAAGAATCCATGCAGGAGATCGAGCGGCAAGCTTCGGGTAACACGATCGCCGTGAAAATCCGCGCTCGGCGTGGTGGAGAACGCGAGTTGAAGTGGAAAGTCGGCAGCCGCGAAGAAATCTCCTACGAAATCAAGAACGCAGAGAATGTTACCGCCGAACAGCAGGCGCGCCGGGCAGCTTGGCTGAAGGGCGAGGCGGAAACTCCGCAAGCGGCACCCGCGCACTAGCGGCATATTCACAGAGGCAAATACCAAAGATGATCCGCACTATCACGATGCTGGCGTTCTGGGCCTTGGCCGCGCCCGTTGCGGCGATTATTGGATTTCCATGGTCGTTCATCGTTGGCAACGTCAACCTGCTATATCGCATGTTCATGGCTGGCTGTCGGAATGGCGTGCGGCTGGCGGGCGTGCGCGTGGAGACCGTCGGACTCGAAAAACTGGATGCCGCGCGCACTTATATCTTCATGTCGAACCACGTGTCGAACCTGGACCCACCGATTATCACCCCTCTGATTCCGAAGCGCACTTCGGTGCTCGTGAAAAAGGAATTGTTCAGCTATCCGATTCTGGGCCGGGCAATGCGGATGGGATCGATGGTGCCGGTGGACCGCAGCAATCGTGACGCTGGAATTGAATCCGTGCGGATTGCAAAAAAGGTTATACAGCAAGGGCTCAACATGACCATTTACGTCGAGGGCAAGCGTTCCTTCGATGGCAAGCTCCTCCCATTCAAGAAGGGCCCGTTTTATCTCGCGATGGAGTGTGGAGTTCCGGTGGTGCCCGTCACCATTGTGGGGACGCACGATCTAATGCCTAAGGCTCGATTTGCCATCAAGCCTGGCGCCGCGACCGTGATTTTTCATCCACCGATTGAACCGAGCGACTTTGGTAGGCGGGAGTGCTTGATGGAGAAGGTGCGGGCCGCGATTAATAGCGGCCTGCCATTAAAGTATCAGCAAGAAACTACTGGACCCACCGAGATCACAGGGGTACACGCGCGAAATTTGGAGAACTGAATGCCCAGACCAAGTCTCATCGCTTTTTTGAAATCTTTGCCCGCACCACCCGCGCGATCTCCGGCAGCTTAGGCAGAATCGCCGAATACTTCAGCCAAAGTTTGTGATCGACCGCTGGGGCGCCACTTACGAGAGCACCTGCAGGAATGTCGTGAGCCACACCGCTCTGCGGCGTGACAATAGCGCCATCCCCAACCTTGCAGTGGCCGACTACCCCAACTTGCCCGGTCAAAATCACTCGATTGCCAATTTCCGAAGAACCGGCAAGACCAACCTGCGAACACAGCAGCGCGTCTTCGCCCACCTGCGAACCGTGACCAACCTGCACTAGATTGTCGATCTTGACGCCGCGCCGGATGCGGGTATCGCCAACGCTCGCGCGGTCGATGCAGGAGTTTGCCTGAACCTCTACGTCGTCCTCGATAATCACCGGGGCGGGTTGAGGAATTTTGTGCCACCGCCCATTCTGTGTCTTGGCAAAGCCAAAGCCATCGGCGCCTATCACGACGCCGTTCTGCAGCAGAACGTTGTTGCCGATCCGGCAATTTTCGCGCACCGTTGCGTGCGTATGGGCAAAGAAATTGTTACCAATCTTGACCCCGCGATAGATGACTACATGTGCCAGCAACACCGCATTCTCGCCGATCTCGACGTTCTCATCGACAACTACATAAGGACCGATGTGAGCTCCGCGTCCAATCTTCGCCCTGGCATGCAAGGCCGCCGTGGCATGTACACCCGGAGCATAGCGCAGAGGCTGGTGAAAAAGCTCGAGCGCGCGGGCGAAGCTGAAATAGGGATCCTCCACG
>JBAPQU010000451.1:0-1530 GCA_049280795.1 Candidatus Sulfotelmatobacter sp. | reverse complement strand
GAACTCCTGGACAAAACAGCAACACTGTGCCTAATTTCGCGAGCACTTGCTGTCACACCCAGGCTCGAACCCAGGGTGGAAGTTGGAACTGTTTCGCCAGTGGGCTAAGGGTTAGAAACTGGCATGGGCGAAATTCTCGTCGGTCATGGAGACGGTCGTGACAATTATAGGAGCGGGTCGCGTGGAGACTGAGTTTAATGCGGAAGGACCAACAATCTCTCAAGCTAGATCTAGTCTGGATTCTCTATTCGTCCCTCAGTCGGTGGCCGTCATCGGCGCGACCGATCGTCCGGGCACCGTAGGCCGAACAGTTCTTGAGAACTTGTTACACGGTGGCTATGAAGGAAAAGTGTATGCCGTCAACACCAGGCATCCGGAAGTGCTTGGACTCAAAGCATACAGGAGCATTCGCGATATCCCCCGACCGGTAGACTTGGTTGTAATTGCCACTCCGGCAGCGACGGTCCCGCAGCTCATCGGAGAGTGCGTCGATGCCGGTACTAAGTCCGCGGTTGTGATTTCCGCGGGATTCAAAGAACGTGGTGCAGAAGGCGCTGCACTCGAACAGCAGATTCAAGAACAGTTGCGACGCAGTTCCATGCGCTTGATCGGCCCAAACTGTTTGGGCATCATGAACCCAACGATTGGGTTAAATGCCACCTTCGCTAAAGATGCGCCGAAGGCGGGCAACGTCGCGTTCCTCAGTCAAAGTGGAGCACTCTTGACCGCGATTCTCGACTGGAGCCACCGCGAAGAAGTCGGCTTCAGTGCAATTGTTTCCACTGGTTCGATGCTCGATGTTGGTTGGGGCGATCTGATCTACCACTTTGGCGACGATTCGCATACCAAGAGCATCCTCCTCTACATGGAATCCGTGGGAGATGCGCGGTCGTTCTTGTCCGCAGCTCGTGAAGTCGCACTCACCAAGCCGATCATCGTGATCAAAGCCGGCCGCTCGGAAGCTGCCTCACGTGCTGCAGCCTCACATACCGGGGCGCTCACGGGCAGCGACGAAGTGCTGGACGCAGCCTTCCGCCGATCCGGAGTTTTGCGCGTACACAATATTGCGGACCTTTTCTATATGGCGGAAGCGCTCGGCAGGCAACCCCGTCCTCAGGGGCCAAGGCTTACGATCATTACCAATGCTGGCGGGCCCGCAGTTCTCGCCACCGATTCGCTGGTGGCCAATGGCGGAGAACTGGCTGAACTTTCTTCAGACAGCCTGGGTCGCCTGGATCACTTTCTTCCTCCCCACTGGAGTCATAACAATCCAATTGACGTTCTTGGCGATGCTGATTCTGAGCGCTATGCTCGTGCCCTCGCAATCGCTTCCCAAGACTCGAACAGCGACGGGCTCCTGGTCATTCTTGCCCCGCAGGGGATGACCGACCCTTCGCAGATTGCGGAGCGGTTGAAGCCTTATGCCAAAGAATATGGCAAGCCCGTACTAGCCAGCTGGATGGGAGGGAACAGCGTTGCTGCCGGCGAAGCTGCTTTGAATTCGGCGGGCATTCCAACCTTTCCTTATCC
>JBAPQU010000450.1:0-2647 GCA_049280795.1 Candidatus Sulfotelmatobacter sp. | reverse complement strand
GGATGACATTGGCACCATCACCTATCAGATCGCGGTGGTGAATCCGGGCGGTCCGGTCAACTTAAAAAATCTGGTTGTGGACGGCACTGGCGCGACCCCGATTGGCGTGCTGACAGGCATTTACTATCAGGATGCTTCCGGTTCCATGACGACCGTGGTGACCCGGAACCAGCGATATCAGGACGCCGGAACGGGAATCATAGCGGCGAGCGGACAGGTGGTTTCCGCGGCCCAAACCATAGCCATAACCTCTAGCGTTCTCACCAACTTCGACGGTAACGGAATCTACACGGTCGCCGGAAGCCCCTTAGCCTTGACCATCAAATCCAACACCATCGATGGCAACGGCCCCTCTACTTCTGGGCTCAGACTCGAGGGTGACTCCAACACTGGGACGGTCGCCTCTAACATAATCAATGCGACTCAGGCCATTCGGCTGGTTGCAGGCAATGTGACCGCAAGCAGCAACACGATCTGGGGAGAAGTTAATCTCACTTCCGTCTGGGGAGACGTTAATCTCACTTCCGGCTCCAATACGATAACGAATAACCACATTGACGCTTTGACCGCTATTGACGGCCAGGGAATCGGCCTTAACGGCCCTGGCACGAATGTAGTGGAGTCGAATAGCATCGTGAATGCCGGGACTGCAATTTTTGGCTGTGGCAATGTCTTCGCTCCTTCTGCCTCGGGCGACACGGTGATGCACAACACCATGCTCAACTCTGGTCTTGGGGTAGACATGCCGTCAGGCAACACCGTCTTATCCAACTATTTCGAACTCGTACCCACTACGGCCGAGAGTTGCCAGTAACTGCGGCACGGCCCACAAAACGACGCGTTAGTCCCGTAGGTTCAGTGGATCTGCAATGTCCGATAACAGGTATTCTGTAAAGTAAAAGACTGAAGTCAGGAAATCACTTCCACTGACCCCGCTGGGGCGATGCTAGAGATCCCTCGGTCGAGCGTGGCCAGTTTTCCTCGATGATGGATCGCTAGAGCGACAAGGTAGGCGTCCGTGATCTGCTGATGGCCGGCAAGGGGTTTCTTTAGGACTCGTACCGCGTCAGTGAAAGTAATGGAGTCAGGCCAAAACTGATGGGAATTGTCCCGCAGACTTGCGTCGAGGCCTTTAATCGCCTCCTGCACTGAGACGGAACGCTGGGAGAAAGCCGGGTTCGATACGATTCGTACAAACCCAGCTTGAACCATAGGAGAAGTAGCCCAGCCTTTCGAACTGTGGTGGGCAAACCAGCGCCTTACCAATGCATGTTGCCCATGCTCCGGCCACGCCAGCGAAATCAGAACGTTGACATCTAATAGATACGCCGTCATTCCAATTCGGACTCAAGTTCCTTCACCCGTTCGCTGCTGATCTTAGGGCCGCCCGACGGAATATCAAAAACAACAAACCCGTTCACCAGTCGAGTAGGCGTGGGAGAAACTGCGCCCCTTCGTACCAATTCCGAAGCAGCCTTACCTAGCGCCAGCGACCGCGTTTCGGAGTATTCGCGAAGGATTTCCAGAACGTCATCATCGAGGTTAAGAGTAGTGCGCATGATGATACTATAATGCCATTATCTGGGAGTTGATGTCAAACGCAATAACATAGCATCACGAAGTAGTAATCGATGCCGCGCACCTTGAGCTGACATTAATGTGCGCATCGTAGCTTGGCAGAAATGGTAGCTTGGCATGAGTGGACTCACTGGCAAAGGCGACCTACATCTTGTACTTGCCCAAATCCTCGTCGTTCAGCCCTTCCAGATATTTTCTCAACTCCTCAGCAGTCACTCGATCTGACATATTCGCCGCCTGTTTCGAGTTCTTCAGCACCACTTCATCCACAAATATCGGACAATCCACCCGCAACGCCAGCGCCAGCGCATCCGATGGCCGCGAGTCGATGCTCACCACCTCGCCGCCGCGCTCCAGCCAGATCACCGCATAAAAGGTATCCTCTCGCAGCTCCGTCACCACGACTTTATGCACCTGCGTCTCCAGCCCGGTCAATACATTCTTGATCAAGTCATGCGTCATCGGCCGCGGCGTGTTCACTTTCTCCATCTCCAGCGCAATCGCATTCGCCTCATAAACCCCAACCCAGATCGGCAGCACCGATTCCCCCGCTACATCCTTAAGAATCACAATCGGAGTATTAGTAACCGGATCCATCAAAAGAGTACGGATTGTCATCTCTACTTCCATGTTGACCTCCTCGTGCGACCGGTCCCTTGCTGCCACTGCACGTTGTTTCTATGGCCACTGTAGCTCACGTAAAAGCGGTGGTTCTTCGCTTTTTATATCACCATTTCTCCGAGAAGACTGTTGGGAAAACTGATTGTCGTCAGCACTGGCACGTAGGTTCCCACCTTGGGAGTGGCTGACTCTGGCGCGGTGAAGTTCAGCGTTTTGTTTTGCGAGGTGCGGCCCATCCATTGCGACCTGGCTTCATTTCTGCCTTCAACCATTACTTCAGATGTTGTTCCTATGTATCTTTTGTAACGAGCGATCTGTATTTCTTTTTGTCTTGCCATTAACGCTTCCAGCCGGCGCGCTTTCTCTTGATCTGGGATTGCGTCTTCGAGGGCCAGCGAGGGTGTGTTGGGACGCGGAGAATATTTGAAAGAGAACACGGCATCGTAGC
>JBAPQU010000449.1:0-2888 GCA_049280795.1 Candidatus Sulfotelmatobacter sp. | reverse complement strand
GGATGACATTTGGTCGGTGTGGTTGCGGCTCGACTCCCACGCCTTGGAATATTTCCACGAAACATAGACTGCGTGGTAGAGGTGCAATAGCAGACCTTCGCGACCATCGAGGAAGCCGAAACGGAAGATGTAGTTGTAGACGAAGGTTGCCAATGGGCGCAGGACGATGTTGACTGCACTGAAGCGGACCTTGCCGTTGGCTTTGGCTACGACCATTTCTGCACCCAGAGACGAGTAGCGGTTCATGTGCTCGATGTAGTCGGAGAGTGTAGGGTAGGAGTGGTGGATGATCGGGGCGTTCAGTTCTGCGATCCTTCCGGCAACCTGTACGCTCTCGTGGACCGGTCGCATCGCAAATCGTCCCTTGCCCTTGCGGAAGAGCCGCACCTTTCTATCCGGCCAGAAGCCACCATGCCTGATTTCCTTGTGTAAGAATAGATTCAGTCGCGGCATGGAAAACGCATCCGCGAACACCGGACTATCGGGCGGCTGTTCTGAGCGAAGATTGAGTTGCTTGCCGAGTGCCAGGCGAAGCTCCTGCACGAGTTCTGGGCTGAGAGCTTCGTCCGCGTCAAGACTTACGATCCAGATCCCTGTAGCTTTATCGATCGCGGAGTTCTTCTGCGCCGCATACCCTTTCCAATCTTCCACGAAGATCATCGCGCCAAAAGGCTTGGCGATTTCAAGAGTTCGATCCGTCGATCCTGAGTCAACGATGATTAGTTCATTATCATTCCGCCGGCTTTCTGAATAGAGGAGTGGCGCGAGGCTCTTAAGCGTGCGGCCAAGGTTGGCTTCCTCGTTATGCGTAATGATGACGATGGATAGGAAGCTCACGCGATGAAGAATACATCGTCCACCTTAAATAGAGAATTGACGGCAGAGTATCTCCCTGCATGAAATCTCAGCAATCCGCTAAGACGATGGCGGTTGAGTCCCCGGCGTCTGTGCCGGAGCTGACTGGCCGGCGGGGGTCGTGTCCTGCCGCGGGGCGACATATGGGACCTGCGGTTGGTGCGTAACCTGGCCGCGCGTGGCTTCGGCTACGTCGATGCCGGTGTGATCGAGCAGCAAGCCCGTGGCGCGATCGAGTTCGACGCGCGACTTCTCATAAGCTGCCTTGGCCGAGACCAGATTTGACTCGGAGGTGGTCAGTACGGAAGCGTCCTGCAAGATTGCCGTCGTCGTGGTGAGTCCGACTTTCAGCTTCTGCTGATCGGCATCGAGAGTCTGACGCGCGAAATCGACCGCGTACTGCGCGGCCTGCACCGCCGCGCGGTTCTGTTTTACGTCGAACTGAGCGTTGCGAACTTCGATGCGCACCTGATTTTCGAGTTGGTGCAGGCGCACTTGCGCCTGGCGGTATTCCAGTTCCGCGCGTATCTGGTTGGCCTGCGCTTCGCGATTGCGCAACGGAATCGTCAGCGAGAGTCCCACGCCCTTATCCGGCGCAGTGCCGTTGACGAGCTGGTTCAGCGTGCTGCCGTAGCCCACAGGGCCGCCATTCGCAAAAGGAGGCGGCGCGTTTGCGCCGCTGAAGCAGCTTGAAACGGCCGGATTACAAGGAGGCGCAAGCACTGCGGGATTAATATTCCCACCCACCCCTGATCCGCTGTAATACGCAAAGGCGTCAAGACTGGGCAGCATGGCGTTGCGGACTGCCTTGCTGCTGAGGTCGCGAGAGTTCAGATCGATGCGCGACTCGACGAGTTCGGCGCGGTGGGCGAGCGCCTGACCGATCAGATCTTGCGTAGGAACTACCGCTTCCTCTTGCGGAACCTGCATGGCGGAAGTAGGAATCACATCGGCTTCGGCCAGTGTGGGATCTTCAATACTGCGGCTGAGCGCGTTCTTCACCAGCAATTTTTCCAGTTCCAGATTGTTCTGGGCCAGGATCAGATTCTGCTGATCGGTTGAAAAAGTGCTCTGAGCGCTCACCACTTGAATGGGCGGCACGGTGCCGACCTTGGCCTGCTGCCGGGTATCGTCGAGCGCTTTCTGCGCGTAGGTGAGAGCTTCCTGTTGCACGCGCACGTTTTCGTAGGCGTACACCAGGCCCCAATACATATCCTCGATCTGATCGACGGTGGTGATGATTTGCAGGCGAAAGGCGACGTCAGAAATTTCGCGGTTATTTTTGGCGATGCGGATGAAGCGCGTGTTCGGAAGAGAGCCGAAGCCTTGCAGCAGATTTTGCGTCACGCGGACCTGAAAGTTTGAACTGATGCCTGGGCTCAATAAACTAATGGGACTGTTGGTAGCGAAGTGAGTGTTGTTGAATCCTGCATTCAGAGTTGTGCCCCACTCGAATCCCTGGGTATAGGCGACATCGGCAGTGTAGGTGTTCGCGGCGATTATCGGAATGCTGTCTATGCTGGTGGATTCTGAATCGTCTTTATCGAGCTGCAGCGTGCTGGTTATGATCGGATCAAAGCTGGTAATCGCTGAGCCGATCCCAAGCGTGGAACTGACCAAGCCGTTGGTGCCTGTGCCCACGCCGCTGGGCGCTACGGTGGTGCCTCCGGTGCCGGAGCCAACGGTTCCCCCGAGGCCGCCTACGCCGCCGCCGGGAGTGTTTTGCACAATGCCGGCATTCACGCCGAGAATATTGGCGCCGGATTTCGCGCGCAGGTAATCGGTGTCGGCGATGTTCAGGTTGTAGCGTGCGATATCGATATCGAGATTATTCTCAAGAGCGAGCGCAACGGCGTCATCGATGGAGAGATAAATTTTCCCATCGCGCATCAGCGAATCGATACGCGGCGAGTTGCCGAGGTTTGGTTCCGCTATTTCCTGCGGCTGGTAGGGCCGCAGGAAATGTGGAAATGCCGAGCGCGGCTTGGAGTAATCCTGCAAATGAACGGTCTGCGGCTGAGCTGGCGCTGGAG
>JBAPQU010000448.1:0-4577 GCA_049280795.1 Candidatus Sulfotelmatobacter sp. | reverse complement strand
CGCCGATTTAGGTTTTTCGATGTTTACAATCGCTGCGGGCGCTTACCTGTGTGGGCGATTGCTCGATGCAGGCGTAGCCGCGCGTACGGTTGCAACGTATACGGGATTAGTAATGTTGATTCCTGCTGTGCTATGGGCGCTGGCCATGCGCACAAGTGCTATGGGAACTGCGGAGACTTCTACTGTGAACGAGCGATAGAACTGTTTAGCGGGTCGCAAACTTCCAGGCTACGACAGCCACAAAAATGACTATTCCAGCTGCATAAGCCCACATGCGTCCTTTTTGAAACTTTTGGTGATCAATCACAATGCACCTCGAAAAACTGCTCCAGTATTGCATAAACGCAGATGCCAATACGGTTCTGCGAAACCAAACTGAACCACCGTCCCGGAACAGTTTGCGAAGCGAGTTCACCCCACCAGCCGATCAATCTTCGCAGCCATAATGAAATCGCTCTCGGTTAGCCCGTCGATCTTGTGTGTCCAGAGCGTAATTCCTGCCTTGCCCCAGGCTAATAAAATATCCGGATGGTGCCCTTGCTCTTCGGCCAGCGCTCCCACACGATTCACAAACTCCAGTGCCTGCTTGAAGTCAGGAAAGGTGAACTCGCGCGTGAGGTGGTGCTCGTTGACCACGCTCCACTGCGGCACGATCTTGTGCAACGCATCAAGCTCCTTGCCTTTGAGCGGAGGCACTCCGCCGCGGCAGGGAACACATTTCTTATCGGCTAGTTGTTCGGTCATGGAATTCTCCACCAGCCATGATAGATGAAAAGTAGACAGTCTGAAATTCTACACAGCTATTTACCTTCCACAGGATCAAACGCATATCATGCCGGGTGACTCGCAAAGAAGGTTGAAACCTACGAGCTTGTCGCCGCATCTGTAGATGCTCATTACAAACTGAGGCCTGCAGCACAAAGAGCATGACTCCTCCACCGGCGCAAAGCGGTTCCGCCTCAGCCAAACGCAATCCATGGCTGGTTGCCGTTGCTGTAATGTTGGCGACGTTTATGGAAGTACTCGATACTTCCATTGCGGCCGTTGCGCTTCCTTATATCGCAGGCAGTCTCTCGGCGACCAACGACGAAGCCACCTGGGTACTTACCAGCTACCTGGTAGCTAACGCGATTATCCTGCCAGCCAGTTCGTGGTTTTCGCTGCGCTTCGGACGCAAGAGATTTCTCATCATCTGCATTGCGATCTTCACCGTCTCCTCGTTTGCCTGCGGATCGGCCACAACTCTTGGTCTGATTCTGATTGCCCGCGCGGTGCAAGGCGCCGGAGGTGGCGCGCTGCAGCCGTTGTCACAAGCGATTCTGCTTGAAACTTTCCCTCCCCAGAAGCGTGGTTTGGCGATGGCTGTGTTCGCGCTGGGAGTGGTAGTTGCGCCTGTCCTGGGGCCCACGCTTGGTGGCTGGCTTACCGATTCTTATTCCTGGCGATGGGCTTTCTACATCAATATTCCCGTCGGCGTTTTCGCCGTGTTTATGATTTCGCGCTACGTGGAAGACCCTCCATATATCAAGGATGCGCATCCCGGGAAGTTTGACGGCGTCGGGCTGGGATTGCTGGCCGTGTGGCTGGGCTGCCTGCAGATCATCCTCGACAAAGGGCAGGAGGACGATTGGTTCGGTGCAACCTGGATTTGCTGGACAGCAGCGGTCCTGGTGATTGCGTTGGTGGCATTTTTGATTCGTGAGTTTCGCCACGCCAAGCCGCTGGTCGACCTGCGCGTTTTCCGGCACCGTAACTTTGCCATCGGCTGTTTGCTCATCGGGTTATTTGGCGCAGCCATTTACGGTTTGGTTACGTTGCTGCCGCTCTTCTATCAGGAGTTGATGGGCTATACCGCGCTGGCGGCAGGTTGGGCCGTGAGCCCGCGCGGCGTCGGAGCGATTGTTGCCATGCCCATCATCGGATACCTCACGGCAAAAATGGACAACCGCTGGCTGATCGCCTTTGGATTTTTGTTATTCGCAGGCGCCAGCCTGTGGTTCGGCGAGGTCAATCTTTCAATCGGCCAGTGGACGTTTTTATGGGCCATCTTGATCAGCGGATTCGGCTCAGGGTGCGTGTTCGTGCCGCTCTCCACCACTGCTATGGCTTTCCTGAAGAACGAAGAGATTGGCAACGCCAGCGGCCTCTACAATCTGTTGCGAAATATTGGGGGAAGCATCGGTATTTCCGTGGTGAACACCATCGTGGCCCGGCACGAACAAGCGCATCGCAACGAACTGGCGAGATCGCTAAGCCCAGCGCGAGTCACGGTCCACGGATCGTTGCTTGGCATGCAACAGTATTTGAACAGGCGCGGGGCTTCATCCACGGATGCGCTGCACCAGGCGTACGGGCTGATCAATCAGTCCCTCACGGGACAAGCTCGCCTATGGTCTTATGTGGATGATTTTCGCTATATGGCGTTAATGTGTTTCTTCTGCGTGCCGATTGTGTTCGCGCTGAAGAAGGCAGTGAGGAAAGGGCCGGCGGGAGCGGCGCATTAGTTGCGGCAGGATCTCATCAACGCTCTCGTCCGGTATGATCACGCAGAGCCGCAAGTAGCCCTTTCTTTCTTAATTTCCCCCATCGTGAGTTTGATCGTGGGTCCTTTGGCGGCTGCAATCAGGTCCTGTTCGAGCGCGTGAAGGCGACGCTGCTTGCCCTTGGAGATCGAGCAGGAACAGGGGACGCATTTCTTCTTGGCCCGGCTCATCACTAGAACGGAATATCCTCATCCGTGATCGGCCCGGACCCTGCCGCAGCGTGCTCCGGCTCAGGCATGCGCTGGTCGAAGTTATTGCCGCCCGACGCACCCGCGCCGCGCGAGTTGCTGTAGTCTCCACCACCGCCGCCCTCGCCGCGTCCGCCGAGCAGGATCAGGTCGCTGGCCACTACTTCGGTCATGTATTTCTTCTGGCCGCTGGTCTTGTCGTCCCATGAGCTGGTTTGCAGGCGGCCTTCGATATAAACCTTGCCGCCCTTCTTTAAATATTCGCCGGCAATCTCGGCCAAGCGTTGCCAGAGCACCACGTTGTGCCACTCGGTGCGGTCCTGCCACTCGCCGCTCTTGTCCTTGAAGCGCTCGTTGGTGGCGATGGTGATCTTAGCCACGGGCGTGCCCTGCGGCGTGTATTTGATCTCTGGATCTTTCCCAAGATTTCCAATCAGTTGAACCCGGTTCAGACTTTTTCCCGCCATGAGGTGCTCCTTTGCAGGGGTTCACTATAGCAGAATTGGGCGCACTAAAAATGGGGCAACCTGCATAGAAACAAGCGACTGTGCCATTCTGGGATGGGTGAATGGGCTATGCGCGTGCTCGACCACCATGCCGGAATTTACCTGATTACAAGTCCAAGACCTGAAGCCCGAAAGCCGAAGCCCGAAGCCCGCTCTTGAGTTATAATTCGGCCATGCCTGCCGCACCCGGAGCGCCGAAAGCTGTCGGAATGGTTCCCGACGAGATGAAGTGGGAGCCGAAGTCCAAGGGTCTTGCCACGCCTCGCAAGAAGAAGCCGAAAGAATTGGCCGTCATCACCGAATGCTGCACCGGATGCGCCGGCTCGCCCGCCTGCGTGGAATATTGTCCGGTGGAAGACTGCATGTTCTGGGTGCCCGACGAAGACAGCACGCCCTTCGGACGCATCGCGGTCGATCCCATTCTCTGCATCGGCTGCAAGAAGTGCCTCAGCAAAGGCCCGGACGGCTGCTTCCTTGATGGCTGTCCCTGGGATGCCATCGCGATGGTCGACACTGCGGAAGTGGAAAAAGAAGTGGGAGCGATGGCGATTTGACGGGAGCTGCCAGCTCCTAGCTGGGCGGCGGCGCTGACTCGATCTTTGAAGTAGTTTGTTTCAGCTCCAGCAGGTCCCACAGATTGCCGTATAAATCCTCGAAAACAGCTACCGTTCCATAGGACTCTTCTCGCGCCGGACGCACAAATTTCACTCCACGCGCGGCCATCTCCCGGTAGTCCCGAGAGAAATCGTCCGTATGAAGAAACAGAAACACGCGCCCACCGGTTTGGTTGCCAATGCGGCTTTCCTGCTCGGAACTGGACGCGCGCGCGAGCAGCAAATCGGTGCCTCGCGATCCGGGCGGACGGACTAGAACCCAGCGTTTGCGGTTGCCGTCGCTGTCGATCGCCGCACTGTCTTCGACCAGCGTGAAGTTCAGGATCTGCGTAAAAAACGCAATCGCCTCGTCATAGTCCCGGACGACGAGGGCAACGTAACCGATGGTCTGTGCCATATTCTGGCTCGTTATAAGGGGTTAGTTCGGTGTTGTGGCGGCCCGTTCGCGGATAGCTCTTTCTGTCTCCATCGCCTGCCGCCGCACATCATTCGAAATATCCGGCAAGTCGCGCTCGTAGGGACGAACCACAGCAAGGTCGTCAGGCTGTCCGATCAAATAGAGAGCCCGCAGCGCCTCCCACACCTGCTCATTCGCCGGATCAACCACCGCGACTTCCGCGCCAGCAGCCACATTCGCGCCGGCCCCGTCCACGGAGCGAATTCGCCCCGGGATCGGCGAACGAATCTCCGCCATCTGCGCACTCCCATATTGCAGCTTCGCAATCA
>JBAPQU010000447.1:0-2349 GCA_049280795.1 Candidatus Sulfotelmatobacter sp. | reverse complement strand
ATTCACGCGAGGTGGAGCAAGGACACCTAAATCGGCCACATGTTTACCTCAACAACATAATACTGTATAGTTCATAACGATTCATTACAAACATCGGCCTGGCAACGTTGGCTGCGAAATTCACCGGGTAATTATGGAGAACCAGGGGAGCCAAGAGTCGCACTGGATTGCAGGAGTCGAGCCTCCGCAAGAGATGCTGACCCGGAGCATGACATCCATTTATGAAATGGAATGTCGGGAACAGCCGGAGTGTCTGGCTCGCCTGTTGCAGGCCTACGACGAGGATCGCTCGATCAAGGAAGCGCTGGAACAGTTGCGGCGTTTAGCGCTTTCCGCAGGCCCGGTAGTATTTGTCGGAATGGGAGCTTCCTATTGCTCCTCAATTACCGCTTCTTCCTTTCTGCAATCATGCGGGCGATCATCATTCGCCGTGGACGCGAGTGAGTGGTTGCACTACTCGCAGCCGGTATGGGACGAACCCGCCGTTTCCATCCTCTTGACTACTTCTGGCGAGAGCGCGGAACTCGTACAACTTTGCAAGAAAAGTAACGACAAACCGATCGCCCTGCTTTGTAATAACGAGAAGAGCACATGCTGGTCGTTAGCGCAGATCAGGCTCCCGATTTTGGCCGGGCCGGAATATGGCAATGCGACCAAGACATATACCAATGCTACGGCCGCGTGCATTGTGCTCGCTTCCCTTATGTTGGGGCGGGCGTGGCGGGAGGATGCCGAGCGGGCACGCGCAACTTATGCCGCCGCGCTCGATAAAGTATTTGGTCTGCGCGGAGAACTCGAAAGATTTTCTCGTGGAGCGAAGAACATTGAAGTCATCGGACGTGGTCCAGCTTACGGGGGCGCCATCATGGGTTCGTTGTGCATTCGCGAGATGACCGGCCATCGGGCCGCTGCTCATTCAGGAGGCGGGTTTCGGCACGGACCGCTCCTTGATGTTGACGGGTCGCATGTCGCCATCATTTTGGCGCTGGGACAGACGGCCGAGTTGGGGATCGAGTTAGCGAATGATTGTCACGCTCGCGGTGGCAGAGTGATTCTGGTCGGAACAGAAGAGCGGCCTTCCTCGGACAGACTTCTTTCGGTAACGATCGGAGCGGTAGCGGAACCATGGGAAGGCACCACCTCTGTCATCGTGCCACAAGCGTTGACGCTGGCGATGGCCGAGAAGTTTGGAGCGAAGCTACCCCCTCGTTTTCAGTATGGAGCTATGAAGGAGTAGTCGGTGGTTGATTTGGGCGGATTGAAAAGGAGACGAAATATGACACAGTCGAAAGCATCCATGATGATCGTTCTCGCGCTGTTCGTAGGCATGTTTGCGGCATTCCTCGCTTTGAGCCCCGTTTGGGGGCAGGAGGTTACGGCCACCATGACCGGCAGCGTGACCGATCCTTCGGGAGCGCCCGTGGTTGGCGCATCGGTGCTGGCTCACGATGTAGAGCGCGGCACTATCTACCCGACTCGAACCAACAACGTCGGCGTCTTCAATCTCCAGCGCCTGCCGGTTGGCAACTATGAAATCAAGGTGACGGCGACAGGATTTGATACGGCTGAACAGTCCGCGATCACTCTTGTGCTGAACCAAATCGCCCGCTTCGCCTTCCAACTCAAGGTGAAGGGCGCGAATGAGGTAATGGAAGTTCTCGACGAGGCGCCAGTGCTCCAGACGGATAGCGCGCAGGTGGGCACGCTGATTGATGCCAAGACCAACGACAATCTGCCGCTGGCCTCGCGCAACTTTGTGCAATTGACGCTGCTGAGTCCGGGCGCGCTCACCATCGACCCACAGACGATGAACACCGGATCCCAAACCTCACAGCAGATCGCGGGGAATGGTGGCGGGCGTCCTTATATCAATGGCAATCGCGAACAGTCGAACAATTTCCTGCTTGACGGCGTTGATGATAATCAGGCGTCGGAAAACGCGGTCGGCTTTACTCCCTCGCCTGACGCCATTCAGGAATTCAACGTCATTACCCAGAATGCTTCGGCGGAATTCGGCAACTTCCAGGGCGGCGTGGTCAGCGCCTCGATAAAATCGGGCACCAATTCCTTCCATGGCGATGTCTTTGAATTTTTCCGGAACGACAAGCTCAATGCAAACTCCTGGCAAAACGGTTTCCTGGGGATTCCCGATGGTATTTCCGAGATTCCCAAGGCGCAGATGCGCTGGAATCTGTTCGGTGGCACCGTCGGCGGCCCCATTGTTAAAAACAAGCTGTTTTTTTTCGCAGATTATCAGGGCGCTCGCTTCGATCATCCCCCCGCGGAAAGCTTTATTACCGTATTGACCGCGGCGGAACGCAACGGAGACTTTAGCGCGCTGCTAACGCC
>JBAPQU010000446.1:0-6234 GCA_049280795.1 Candidatus Sulfotelmatobacter sp. | reverse complement strand
CGGCTCTCGATCGATTTATCGATGGTTAGGTTCGGCTAAGGCCGTCCGTTCGCGAACGGCCTTTTTACTTGAATTATTTTATGGGGAATCTTTATCCATTGTTGATGCTTCCGGCTTTCGATCCGCGGCCGTGGGGCGCGCACGATCTGTCGCCGATTTATCCCAATCACCCATTTGAAGAAAAGATCGGCGAAGCGTGGCTCACCGGCGACGATTGCAAGATTGCCAACGGGCCGCTCACCGGGCAAACGCTGGCACAGGTCAGCGGGAAGTATCAGCGGGAGCTTGTCGGAGAAGCCGCCCGCGATTCCAAGCGATTCCCTTTGCTGCTGAAGTTTCTTTTTCCGCATGAAAAACTTTCGGTGCAGGTTCATCCGGATGACGCGCAGGCGCTCCGCGTAAATGAGCCATGGGGCAAGACCGAATGCTGGTACGTGGCTCATGCGAAGCCCGGAGCGCAGATCGGATTGGGATTGAAACCAGGTGTGACCGTTGCGCAATTGGAACAATCGATACACGACAAACGCGCGGAGGAATTGCTGAACTGGGTCAACGTGTATACCGGAGACATGATTTATGTGGCCGGCGGCACGGTGCACACGCTGGGGCCCGGTTCGGTAATCGTCGAGACGCAACAACAATCGGATACGACGTATCGTCTGTACGATTACGGACGGCCGCGCGAACTTCACTTGAAAGAAGGCATGGCTGCGGTAAAGTTAAACGTTGCTTCCGGAAAAGTGGTGAGACCGGCGCCGGAGGAGATTTCTGGAGGCAGCC
Source organism: Candidatus Sulfotelmatobacter sp. (assembly GCA_049280795.1). Classification (GTDB taxonomy): domain Bacteria; phylum Acidobacteriota; class Terriglobia; order Terriglobales; family Acidobacteriaceae; genus Sulfotelmatobacter. The sequence continues at coordinate 5,454 of JBAPQU010000446.1, read as the reverse complement.
GGCATGCGCGACTGGTGGCTGCTCCTTACTTTGCAGTAGATATGTTTGAGATGAAGGACGTGCAGGAACTGAGCACGCGCGACGATTCCGGCAGGAGTTCGGCGCAGATATTAGTCGCGGTGGAAGGATGCGGCGTCGTCGAAGCGGATGGAGCCGAGCCGGTAACGATGGCAAAGGGCGATGCGGTCGTAGTTCCGGCTGTGGTGGAGAAATTTAAGGTACGTCCGCAGTGGCGGCTGGAATTTTTGAGGGCGTGCGTGCCGGGCGCAACGCTTCCTGAACCAGAAACACGAATATAGTCAACGAGAATTTTAAACATTTGGCTAAGACTTCAAACTTCTATCCTGTGATCCTCGCCGGCGGGCGAGGCACGCGCTTTTGGCCCTTAAGCCGGAAAAAACGCGCCAAGCAATTGCTGGCGCTCGACGGCAAGCAAACCATGATCCAGCAGACGGTGGCGCGACTGCTGCCGCTGGCTCCCGCGAAACAATTCTGGATTGTTACCAATGATGATCTTCGTCCCGCGATCCTGAAGCAGCTTCCAAAGCTGCCGAAGCCGCAGATGCTGGCCGAGCCGATGGGGCGCAACACGGCGCCGGCGATCGGGCTTGCGGCGTTTCTTCTGCTACGCGAACATCCTGATGCCGTGCTTGGACTGTTTCCCTCCGATCATGTAATCGCCGATGAAAAAAGTTATCGCGCGACCATCGAACGTGCCGTAGAGATTGCTGCCGCGGGCGAGAATATTGTGGTGCTCGGCATTCGTCCAAGCCGCGCGGAAACCGGATACGGCTACATTGAGGCCGGGAGTGTTTTCAGCGGCAACACTCTTCGCGTGCGCCGTTTCACCGAGAAGCCCGACGCGGAAAAGGCTGCCGAATTTGTGGCTGCGGGAAACTATTTCTGGAACAGTGGGATGTTCTTGTGGAGTGCGCGCACGCTGGCCAACGCCCTGCGCGAACATCTTCCGAAGACCGCTTCCCAGCTTGAGGAAATTGCAGCCACTTTCGGCACGCGCAAGTTTGCGGCGACATTCCGCAAGCTGTATCCCAAATGCGAGAACATCAGCATCGATTACGCGGTGCTGGAACCGCGATCAGCCAAGGGCGAACAAGCCAGCAATTTGTTTTGTCTTCCTGCAGATTTCGGATGGAACGATCTGGGCTCGTGGACCGCGCTGCATGAACACCACACGGAGAAGAGCCGTCCTGCTGACGGCAACCTCGTGAACAGCGAAGGAGCGTTCGTGCTGAATGCACACGGAAATTACATTCATGCGCCGGGCAAATTCGTTGCGGCCGTGGGCGTGAGCGATCTGGTTGTGGTTGAAACCGAGGACGCGCTCTTAATCACCACCCGCAAGCACGCGCAGGATGTGGGCAAAGTTGTGAAACATCTGGACGAGAAAAAACTGCATAGATTGGTGTGAAGAGAGTGGCCGTGATCACTGCCCACTGACACTGACTAACCATGGCTCAAGACATCAAGTTCGGAACCGATGGCTGGCGCGGCATAATCGCCGACGACTTTACATTCGATAACGTGCGCCGAGTCGCCGGCGCAATCGCTTCCTACGTGTTAAAGCATGAGGATTCACGGGGCGGTGTGGTCATCGGTTATGACACCCGCTTCGCCTCGCAACGCGCGGCACAAGTAACCGCAGAAGTGATCGCCGCTGCGGGCATTCGCGTGAAGATGGCTAATGATTACACGCCCACTCCAGCCGTCTCTTATGCGGTGAAAGCCGATGGCGCAGCGGGCGGAGTGATGATTACCTCCAGCCATAATCCCTGGAACTGGAATGGAGTGAAGTTCAAAGGAAAGTTTGGCGGCTCCGCTACGCCCGCGATCATGAAGAAGGTGGAGGAAGAGCTGCGAGCTGGCGCGATGCCGCAAGGCACGAAGGCTGCGATTGAAGAAGTCGATCTCAAGAAGCCATACATCGACGCAGTTTGCCGTTTTGCCGACATGGACCTCATCGGCAAGGCCAAGTTCAAAGTTGCGATCGACTCCATGTACGGATCAGGTCGCGGAATTCTTGCGGGAATCTTTCGCGAGCGCGGAGTCCAGCACGTCACGATTCGTCAGGAAGTGAACCCCCTGTTTCCTGATATCAATCCCGAACCGATCGAACCGCATATCGCGCTTCTGCAGCAAACCGTAATCCGCGAGAAATGCGACGCCGGACTAGCCACGGACGGCGATGCCGACCGCATCGGCGCGGTAGCGGAAGACGGCAGCTTTGTGGATTCCCACAAAATTTTCTGCGTGCTGTTGCGCTGGTTGCTGGAACGCAAGAAGTGGTCCGGAGACGTGGTGCGTGCCTTCAACACCACGCGCATGCTCGACCGCATCGCAGCCAAATACGGCCGCAAACTTTACGAAACGCAGATTGGGTTCAAGTACATTGCGGATTTAATGATGGAGCACGACATTCTGATCGGCGGGGAGGAGTCTGGCGGCATCGGCTACTCGCGTTTTCTGCCGGAGCGCGATGGCGTACTGAATTGCCTGTTGCTGGCCAACGTGATGGCGGAGGAAGGTAAGCCGTTGGGCCAACTGGTCGCGGGTTTGCAACGGGAGTTCGGCCCGCATTATTACGGCAGGCGCGATCTGCACATTCCCGAAGAAGTAAAGCAAAGCGCGATTCAAAGGGCGCGCGCCGAGAGCACGCAGAAGCTGGGGCGCTATCGAGTGGTTAAGAAAGAGAACATGGATGGCATCAAGTTTTTCCTGGATGCGCCGACGAACGGCAACGGAGCGGATGCGTGGATACTCTTCCGAGCTTCGGGAACGGAGCCGCTACTGCGGCTGTACTCGGAAGCAGCATCGCCGGAACTGGTGAGTGAAATTCTGACAGCCGCGGAAAGCTTTGTTAAGAACTAGGAACGGCTCACGCGGTTATCCAGCTTGAGACTCCACATTTTATGCGGCGATAGTGCGATACTTCTAACTAAGCATGATGGTCTCCGGAAGCACACTCCCGACTCCCGACTCGCCTGAGGCGCGCCGCTACAACAGGATTCTGCGCTGGCTGGGAATCACTGATTTTGTAGTGGGCTCCGCATTTTTAATTCTTCTACTGGTCACAGGCTGGACAGGATGGTTGCGCGATCTTGCCTTGCGGCGGGGCTTTCAGAACTACACTCTCGCGGTCTTCCTCTATTTGTTCTTCCTGCTCTTCATCGGCAAAGCGCTGGGCTTCGGTTTTGATTATTACGGATTTCGGCTGGAGCGAAGATTCCAACTTTCGACGCAGAGATTTCGCTCGTGGCTGTGGGATGAAACCAAGGGATTTCTGGTAGGGCTGGTGCTGGCCGGGATCGTGGTGGAATTGCTGTATTTCATGATTCGGCAATCCCCGCAGCATTGGTGGTTCATCACGTGGGCGCTGTTCATGGGGCTATTCATATTGTTGGCGCAGTTCGCCCCGGTGGTATTGCTCCCTATCTTTTACAAATTTGAGCCACTGGATAATGAGGACTTGCGACGCCGGTTGGTACAACTGAGCGAGCATGCGGGCACGCGTGTGCGTGGAGTATATCGCTGGAAGCTTTCGGAGAAGAGTAAGAAAGCGAACGCGGCTCTCACCGGGCTGGGGGGCACGCGGCGCATTATTCTGGCCGACACCCTGCTGGATAATTACGCTCCCGAGGAAATTGAAGCGGTGCTCGCGCATGAGCTCGGTCATCACGTGCACAAGCACATTCTCAAAAGCATTCTGGTGCAGGCAGGAACCACTTTGCTCGGCTTCTGGGTGGCGAACTGGGTGCTTCACTACGCGGTTGACCGGCATATGTTCGAAGAACTCTCCGATTTCGCCAATCTGCCGTTGTTGGCCCTGACGGCTACCGCGCTCTCCCTTCTGCTGATGCCCGCGCTAAACGCGTATTCGCGCTACAACGAACGGCAGGCCGACCGCTATGCTTTTGAGTCGATTGCCAGCGTCGAGCCATTTATCTCATCGATGAATAAGCTAGCGCAGCAGAACCTGGCAGAGCGCACGCCTTCGAAGTGGATCGAATTGCTGTTTCACTCTCATCCTGCAATTTCAAAACGTGTTGCGGCAGCGGAGGCGTGGGGACGCACGCAGAGCGCGGGTCCGCAGGCGTAGTAACGAGTACCTAGTACCCAGTACCTAGCCGGAGAGTCAATGCTTTCCCAGAATCGCTGCCACGCGCTGCAGATCTTCTTCTGTGTCCACGCCCACGGAGTCATAAGGCGTTTCTGCCACGTAGATTGAGATTCCGTTTTCCAGAAAGCGCAACTGCTCCAGCCGCTCGCTTTTCTCGAGTATCGATTCCGGTTGGCTCACAAAAAGATCGAGAGCCGGCTTTCGGTAGGCGTACAGACCGAGATGTTTGAAGTAACGAGGAGCGGTGCCGTCGCGATCGTAAGGAATTGTGGCGCGGGAAAAATAAAGAGCGCGTCCGCCGGGAGCGGTTACGACCTTGACCGCGTTGGGATTGAGGTTGTCTTCCGGCGGACAGGGAGTTTTCACGGTTCCCACCTGAACTACCGGATCTTTCATCACATCCAGTAAGCTGGCAATGTGTTCCGGTCGAATGAGCGGTTCGTCGCCTTGCACATTGATATAAACATCCGCGGCGATTGAGTTCGAGATTTCATGCACGCGCTCGGTGCCGCTGCAGTGCGCGGCTGAAGTCATTCGTGCGTTCCAGCCGTGGCGGCGGCAGACTTCCAGGATTTGTTCGGAATCCGTCGCGATGACAACCTCAGTGAGAAGGGACGACGAGCGGACCGCTTCATACACCCAGCCGACGAGCGGTTTGCCGGCGAACTCGCGCAGCATCTTGCGCGGCAAACGAGTGGAAGCCAGGCGAGCTGGAATTACGGCAATTGTTTTCATGGGAGAACCAGTTTCCAGTTTCCTGGCGGAACTGGCAAGTGCCGCAACTGCGCACTAAACGTAAGCCCACTGTTTGACACACTTTTGCAGCGGCTCTTAGAATGGTGGATTGAACGTGACGCGCCGCTCCGGTGTGTTGTGTTCAAGGCAGCGGGAACATTTGCAAGCGCACCTCAAGTCCCTCTCGTTGCGTTTCCCCAACTTGCTGGCGGCGTAGCTCAGGTGGCTAGAGCGACGGTCTCATAATCCGTAGGTCCGTGGTTCGAGTCCACGCGCCGCCACCAATTAAATCAGCGACTTCCGAGAGAATTTCACTCTCGCCCATTGCATCAGGCTCCCCCGTGCACTTCCACATTTAGAAACTGATCTTCAATATCTGTCCGTTATTTCCTACAAACCACCCAGCATGCGGATTCGCAAAACCAACAGCCCAATATCCGCTCACATTGGGTAGTGTGAACCACGTTTCGCCTTCATCAGGCGTCCATGCTGCAGATCCTGAGTTGAAATCCGGCTCGGTTTCTGCGGTAATTACAACCGTGCGGTCATATCTATCGCCCCAGCCCCAACCATCCCACCAATTA
>JBAPQU010000445.1:0-2964 GCA_049280795.1 Candidatus Sulfotelmatobacter sp. | reverse complement strand
CATTTCCCCACCTCTGCTTGACCTCAATCCTCTTACTCATATCTAATCCGTAAAGTCTTTCCCCCACGAGGAGAAGTCCCGAAATGCGCGTTGCTTTTTTAGGTTTGGGAATTATGGGGCACGCTATGGCCACGAATCTGGCCAAGGCCGGCCACGAAGTCACGGTTTGGAACCGCACCCCCGGCAAGCTGGTTGAGGGTGCGGGCGTCGCTCCCACTCCAGCCGCCGCAGCACAAGGCGCCGAGGTCGTCTGGCTCTGCGTTTCCGACACTGCTGCAGTCGAGAAAGTATTGTTTGGCCCCGAGGGCGTTGAGCACTCGCTTGCCGAAGGCATGATCATCGCGGACTCCAGCACAATTTCTCCGAACGCCACCATCAAATTTGCCGAGCGTGTGCGCGCCAAGGGCGTCGCCTACGTCGACGCTCCCATGACCGGTTCGAAAATCGGCGCCGCGAATGGAACTCTCATATTTATGCTCGGCGGAGAGGAAGCCTCCATAGATCGCCTCGGTCCATTATTTGCCGCGATGGGCAAAAAGGTTTTCCGCATGGGCGAAACCGGCAAGGGCCAGGCGACCAAGCTGGCCATGAACCTGCAGATCGCCCTCATCTTCGAAGGCTTCGCCGAAGCCATCACCCTCGCCACCAAACTCGGCGTGGACTCGAAACAACTGATTTCACTGGTCGAGGCCACCATGGTGCGCTCCGGCGTCGTCGAGTACAAGGCACCTTTCGTGCTGCAACGCGATTTCACCCCCAACTTCCCGCTGCGCCTCATGCACAAAGACATCCGCCTCGCCCTCGAAGCTGCAAAAGAAGCTCGCGTGAAATTACCCGCCCTCGAAACCGTCGAAGAGATTTACGAACTAGCCACGGAAGAGGGCCACCAGGATCTCGACTACGCCGCAACTCTCACTCTGCTGGAAAAATGGGCCGGAGTACAGGTAAAAGGCGAAGCCGCGTAGGCGGTATCGAGAGTAGATGAGATTCGGAAGGCTAGCGAGATCGGGAAGGGCACGGCTTTAGCCTTGCCGATGAAGACCAGTAATGATGCGAGCTTTAGCCCCTGAGGGCTGTCGGCAGCTCGGCGAATCATTCGCGGAGCAACCCTACCAAGCCAGAAGAATCCGCAAGTCGCGCAGATTGTTCCCGGTCGGTCCAATCTTGATCGCATCGCCTAACGCACTGAAGAACGGATAGGCGTTGAACTCTACAAGCGCCGCGTGAGCATATAGCCCACCAGATTGCGCGCGGCCGATGGTAGTCCCATCCACCACCGCTCCGGCCGCCGGACTATTCCCATCCACTCCATCCGTCCCGGCACTCAGCACAGTAATGTTCTCTCCCGCAATCTTCCCAGCGCACGCCAGCGCAAACTGCTGGTTGCGTCCACCCACGCCGCCATTCGTAACTTTCACCGTAACTTCCCCGCCGGAAATCAAACACACGCGCGGAGAATTTTTTCGCAGCTCGCGAAGCCGCTTCAATAAATACTCAGCCGCGCGCTCGTAGTCCCAGTCGTCACAAGAATTGTCCACATGCACCGTGAATCCAGCCCGCCCAGCCGCAGCACTCGCCTGCTCCACCGCCGTCTGGCTAGAAAGAATCGTCCACCACCGCGAACCATAAAATGCCGGATCGTCTGACTTCGGCGTCTCCTCCAGAGCGCGGTGCTCAAAAAGCTCGCGCGTGGAGTGCGGAAACTGCGGCAGCAATCCGTGCTTCTCCGCGATGCGATAACAATCTTCCACGCTGGTTGAATCCGGCGTCGTCGGACCGGATGCCACAGCATCGGGCGCACTATCGGGAACGTCCGACACCAGCAGCGAAACCTGACGCGCAGGAAACGCCCGCTGCGCCAGCCTCCCACCCTTCACCGCTGAAAGATGTTTGCGGATGGCATTAATTTCGCCGATGGGCGCACCGGAATGGACCAGCACGCGATAGGTCGCAATCAACTCGTCCAAGAAAATTTCATCGTCGATCGGCTTCTCGACAATCGACGACCCTCCACCGCTGAGCAGAAAAATCACCAGCGACGCCGCGGTCTGCGCGTCCAGCGCCTTCAAAATAGCGTTCGCCGCGTGAATCGATTCAGCATTGGGCACTGGATGCCCGCCCCGAAAATAACGGAAGCCGCGCACCTGCACCGGCGGCTCAACCGAACTCGCCACAATCCCCTCGAGCGCAGCCGTACCAACCTGATGCGCCAGCGCCTCAACCATCGTGTGCCCAGCCTTGCCGATGGAGATCACCAGCACACGCGAATAGGCCTGCAAATCGTAAAGATCTTCGCAAACCCGCAGCACTCCACGCTCGCAATGCACATGGCGCGCAAACGCCTTGGCAATCGAAGCCTCCGCCAGCGCGTAACGAAAAATCTCACGCGCCGTATCGCGCATAGTGCGAAACTGCGATTCGCGGTCAGACATGGTAAAGATTATAGAGACCGGCTCCCAGCTGTCAGCTTTCAGCCAGCAGGAAACCAATGCAGGGGCGATTGAAAATTAGCTGATCGCTGACGGCTGAGAGCTGACAGCTTCCCGTACCCAACTCTCGATCGCCTCGCGCAACTCCCGCAGCCGTCCCTCAAAAAAATGATCCGCGCCTTCAATCACCACCAACTTCTTCGGCTCCGGCAACGACGCGACCAGCGCCTCCAGCTTCGCCCGCGGACCAAACTGATCGCGCCCACCGCTCACAAATAACTTCGGCTTCACGCAGTCGCGCAAGAACTCAAACGCATAAACTCGCGGAGCTTCCGTGTCCGCGGCCACCGGAACCACCGGCGTACCCACGCCAATCAGCGCCTTCACTCGCGCATCGGAAGCCGCCGCCTGCAGCCCAATCGCCGCACCAAAAGAAAACCCGGCAAAAATCAAAGGCAGATGAAATTCCACATCCAGCCAATCGAGCGCGCTACGAACATCTTCTATTTCCCCGCAACCGTGATCGTGCTCGCCC
>JBAPQU010000444.1:0-2573 GCA_049280795.1 Candidatus Sulfotelmatobacter sp. | reverse complement strand
GGGAAAGTTCTTTCACGACAAGGGGCGCGGCAATGGTTACGTGCTCACCTATGGCGGCAAGCGCTTTTACTTTTCCGGCGATACTGAGAACATTCCGGAGATGCGGGCGCTTAAGAATATCGATGTGGCTTTCGTGTGCATGAATCTGCCTTACACCATGCCGCCGGAAGAAGCTGCCGACGCGGTGAAGGCTTTCCACCCGAAGATTGTCATTCCGTATCACTATCGCGGGTCTGATCTGGCGGTATTTCAGAAGGGATTGGAAGGGACCGGGATTGAGGTGCGATTGCTGGAGTGGTATCCGAAGTAGGGTTACGGTCTCCGCAAGACTGAACGGCATCCGGTGATCCCACCTTGCCGGTTATTTTGGCGACAGGCTGTATGTTTCGATATCAGTGAGCGCGAAGTCCGTACCCTTGGCCAGCAGGGGTTCGCCCGATGACCTGCACAGGGCGTAGGTAAAGCAATCCCCCAAATTTAACGCAGCCGGATGACGGCCCTTCCCATACCTGCGCCAGGCGGAGCGGGCAATCTCGGCTTGTTCGGCATCAACAGAAACGACCTGGAGATTGGCACGAACGACGAAGAGATCGAACTCGCGCCCAGCAGCTTCGCCTTGACGGCTTTCGAGAACGATCCCAGTCTCCAGCAGGCTCGCGGCTGATAATAGTCGGCTTCCAGCTTCCACAATTGCATTGAGGAAGACTTGTCGCTCGGGTTCGGCGAAAAAAATCGCGGCGAGAGCAGAAGTGTCAATGACCATATCGCAGATCAACATTCCTGGATCAGCGTGGGAGTCCGTGTTCGTCGTAGCCCAGAATTTCATTCGTGGAGCGGGAATCCAGAATTGGTAACTGGTCAACACGGCGGAGGATCTCCTCCAGCTGACCTCCGAGGATCTGACTCCGGCGCTGTCGCTTAAGCCGCTCCAGGCGTTCTTCCAGGGCTTTTTGAATGGCGCCTGTCAACGATTCCCCCGTCTTGGCCGCAACTTCTCTGGCTATGCGTTCTGTTTCTATACTCTTGATACTAAGAGGCATAATAGGGATTATATACCATACTAGACAAAAGTATATAACTAATTAAGACAAGACTTTAAAAGTCTCAAGGTCCAATTGCAGAGCGCGTGGTAATATCCGGCGAGTGGCTACTGCGAGAAACAATCCTAACCTGAATTACAGTCCTGACCGGCTGGTGTCAGCGGCAGCGGTCGAAGACGATTCCACGTTTGAGCTGAAGCTGCGGCCGCAGCGGCTGGGCGAGTTTATCGGGCAGGCCAAGGTCAAAGAAAATCTGGCGGTGGCGATTGAGGCGGCGAAGTCGCGTGGCGAGGCCATGGACCACGTGCTGCTGTACGGGCCGCCGGGGCTGGGCAAGACTACGCTGGCCAACATTATTGCCAACGAATTAGGCGTGCACTTCCAGCCGACTGCAGCGCCACTGCTGCAGATCAAAGGCGATCTGACGGCAATCATCACCAACATGCAGGACAAGCAAGTCCTGTTCATCGATGAGATTCACCGCTTGCAGCCGGTTTTGGAAGAGCTGCTGTATTCGGCGCTGGAAGACTACAAGCTGGACATCATTATTGGACAGGGTCCCTCGGCGCGCACGCACACGCTGGAAGTGAAGCCGTTTACATTTGTCGGCGCGACCACGCGGGCGGGCCTGGTTTCCGCTCCGCTGCGGTCGCGGTTTGGGATCGTGCTGCGGCTGGAGTTTTATACGCCGGAGGATTTGCGCGTAATCGTGGAGCGGTCGGCGGAGATTCTTGGAGTTGAAGTGGACAATGCGGGCGCGATTGAAATTGCCAGCCGGTCCCGCGGAACTCCGCGAATCGCCAACCGGCTGCTGCGGCGGGTGCGCGACTATGCGCAGGTGCGCGGGGCGGGCAAAATCGATTTAACAACCGCACAGGCCGCGTTGCAGATGCTGGAAGTGGATAAATACGGATTCGACGAAGTGGACCGAAAGCTGCTGCTGACGATCATCGAGAAATATCAGGGCGGACCGGTTGGCGTGAATACTCTGGCGGCGGTGTTAGCCGAGGAGCCGGATGCCATTGAAGAGATTTACGAGCCGTTCCTGATGCAGATTGGGTTTTTGAACCGAACTCCGCGTGGGCGCGTGGCTACGCAGCTGGCGTATGAGCATTTTGGCATTACTCCGACTCGACGGCAGAGCTCGTTATTTTGATCCCTCCCGTTACTTCACTGTGAAATTCCGTGTGGCAATCCTTTCCTGACTGTTCGGCAAACCTAACAAACAACGATTTATTGTTATGCGCGTGCACTCATGGTGTATCTTGCTAAATTCTTCTCCGTAGGTGGATGGAGAGACGTGAGGGTGCATTGCGTCCGGGAGTACGTCGATGTCCATTCGAAGAGGTCGCAAGATTCGCGCTGACGGGTGCGATCACTCTTCTTGCATTTGCAGGGGCTGGTTGGGGAATGCCGGCGGCGCAGGCGACTCTGGTACAGAATTCTAGTGCGACCGTGCAGGTAGCGTCTCCGATGAAGCAGGGTTCAGCGCCACAAAATTCCCAAACGACTCCACAGAACCCTCCGCCTCCT
>JBAPQU010000443.1:0-6396 GCA_049280795.1 Candidatus Sulfotelmatobacter sp. | reverse complement strand
CGTTACGACTCGCCAACGCGGATCTGCTTCCTTTCGACTTTGCCAGCTACGCCGCGAACATTCGCGAGTTCGTAGATGAATTGGCGAAGGGCATGGCGACAAGAAATGATTTGGCCCAACTCGATTTAAAGCCCATCCTCGATGCCATCGATGACTTCGAAGCCGCCGGCAAACACCTCGACGAATCTGCAGCCCATGACCTGGCCTCCGGCGCAATCGATTCTAAACTCGCCACCACGATCAACCACGGCACCATGCAAGTCGAACGCAACTGGCTCAATCCCGACGGTATTCCCGGCCGGCCGTGGTTCAAACACATTCTCTACGGAGCACGCTTCACCTATGCGCACCTGGAATTGCCGGGGCTAACCGAAGCCGTTGAAAAACAGGATTGGGTGACCGCGAAACAGCAGGCTGAAATTCTTCGCCAGGCGCTGGTGAACAATACGAAGCTAGTCAATCAGCTTAACGCCAGCTTGACTGGCGAGGCGGCTGCGGCAGGAAAGTAAAGTTCGCAATCAGACTACGAGGATTCATCGATGCACCAAAGTGGTGTACACTGGTGCTACGATGCCAAGCACAAGACGAGCGCCTGCCAAACAAGTCCGCCGTAGCGTATCCCTGCCCCCAAGAATCGCAAAACAAGTCTAGGCCATTGCCAAACAGCGCGCCCTCAGCGACAATCGCGTGCTCGTGGAACTCATAGAGCAGGGCATCGAAGCCACTAAACAAAAAGAGAAAGCATTCTTTCAGCTGGCCGAACGCTTCCGCGCAGCCAGCGATCCGGAGCAGGTCAAGCAGTTGGGCAACGAGTTGGGCCGCTTCGTCTTTGGCGAATGATAACGGCAATCACGCCCCAAAAATAAATCGATAGGTCCGTGACATCTAACCTTGCTCTCCACAGCGCCATCATCCGATCATGGAAACGGGCCTATCTCCGCATGTGATGCCAGTGGTGCATGACGGCGCAACTGAGATGACCGAGGACAAACCAGACGACTGCCCAGAGAACGGCTTTGAGTGTTGGATTCATCAGGCAAGATTAATGGAGAGGATGCCGGTGTCAAAGCGAAAATCGAACCCAAGTCCTGCGCCAGCAATATCTTGCCCGCAAGTAATTGATTCCAGGAGATCATTTCGCGTTTTCGCGCTAACACAATGATTCCAATCGCGGAGGAGTAGGCAGGGTACCCTGCGGTTGAAGCTCGCTGAGGACAAACGTCAGTCGAACGCGAAGGCTTCCTGCTCCGCCGGAATACCCCACACCGGAGCGAACGATTGTCGATGCAGCGGCGTTGGGCCGTATTTTTCCAACGCGGCGAGATGCTGCGGCGTGCTGTAGCCCTTGTGCGATGCGAGGCCGTACTCGGGGAAGACCTCGTCCCACTCGCACATCATTCGGTCGCGTTCGACCTTGGCGAGAATGGAAGCGGCGGCAATCGAGACGGAAAGCGCGTCGCCGTGAATGATTGCCCGCTGCGGCAGTTCGCAATCGAGGCGCATGGCATCGATCAGCAAATGATCCGCCGCAGGCTGCAGACGCATCACGGCTTCGCGCATTGCTAACCGCGACGCCTGGTAGATGTTGATCTGGTCGATGCGCGCTGCGTCCACCGCCGCTACCGCCCAGGCGATGGCATGTTCGCGAATACGCGGCGCGAGCAACTCGCGGCGCTCGGGCAACAGAAGTTTGGAATCGCGCAAGCCGCGAACGCGGTAGTCGCGATCGAGAATTACCGCCGCTGCGACCACCGGCCCGAACAGCGATCCGCGCCCGACTTCGTCCACTCCTGCAACCATGACGGCGCCGGAGGCCCAGGCATTTTTTTCATAACGCAGTGTGCAGCGCAGTTTTTTGAGCAGCCGCAATTTCGCCGCCGACGGAGACAACACGAACTCGGGCGCAACCTTCGCAGCACTCGACATGATTTAGATATGAAATGAATTCTTCATCATCTTCACTTGTGGGGCAGCATTTCTGCAAGGGAGAAAATTCACTCCGGCTTTTGTGCTGGGCGAGATCTCTCGTCCCGCTGGTGAAAACGCGGGACTTCGAGATGACACCAACGCGCGTAATCTTCCAAGCTTTCGCATTGACCAACCATCCCATCTTCGGCGATAGCCTTCGTGCTTCGTAACGCCGCTTGGTAACCATTACTTTGAGTACGTAGGTACATTGTCCGGTCGGACATGTACTGCTATGTTGAGGACAATCTCATTCGCAGAGAACAACGGAACAGAGGGACAGTCGTGAGCGAAGAAGCAATTCAACTCCAGCCCGATACGCCACAGGACGTTGCGCCGATCGAGAAGTTGGTTCACCTGGCGCTGCCGGTTCGCCTCACACACATGCAGAACGGCGAACGCGGCGGTCTCGAGATGGCTTGCACTTATGATATTCATCCGCGAGGCGCGCGGCTGCTCAGCGTTCACGATGTGAAGGTGGGAGATTTGGTTACGGTGGAACGCGGGCGTCACAAGTCCGTGTGCCAGATCATGTGGACCGCGGATCCCGGTTCCGCGCTGCGCGGCCAGTTCACGGTGGAATGCATCGAAGGCAGGATTCCGTGGGAAGACGAGCTGCGGCAAATGGAAGAGCAATATCTGCCGGTCATCCCAGCCGAAGCGAAGGGGAAGCGGGTGATGAATCCTTTGCGCAATGGCGATCAGAATCGGCGGCGCAAGCCGCGCTTCCATGTGGAAGGCGGTGCCGACGTGGCGGAGATCGGTGGACGATCGCGCTTGGAAGGACAGCTGGAAGAGATTTCCGAGTTGGGATGCCTGATCAGCGCGGGCAGTCTTCTCACTCCCGGAACTGCTTTAAGGCTGGTTTTGAATATGTGCGATGTGAACGTGGCGTTGCGCGGGCTCGTGCGCTATACGGCGCAGGATCGCGCGATGGGCGTGGAGTTCCAGGAGATCCGACAGGGTGATCGTCCATTGCTTGGCTATGCACTGGAGCGTTTGAAGAAGCCGCGTCGAAACGACTTCGCCGATCTTGAGGTGGTCACCGAGTTCGCGGCGGCTGCGGGATAGAGATCGCTTTGCGGTGCGGTGCGTTGCGTTCTATCAGCGGTGACAGAACGCAATGCAGCACCGCAAAGAAATTTAACTCGGTCTTTCGACGTCGCGCAGGCGCGCTGCTTTGCCTTTGAGGCCGCGCAGATAATAAAGCTTGGCGCGGCGGACTTTGGAGGAGCGCAGCAGATCGACTTTGTCGATGACTTTGGAGTGGACGGGGAAGATGCGCTCCACGCCCTGGCCAAAGCTGATCTTGCGCACTGTGAAGCTGGCCTGCGGTCCGTTATCGCGCTTGATCACGACGCCTTCGAAGGCCTGCACGCGCTCTTTGTCGCCTTCTTTGATCTTCACGTGAACGCGAATGGTGTCGCCCGAGTTGAACGCGGGGATGTCGGTGCGTTGGGTTTTAGCCAGCAGTTTTTCGATGATTAAGTTCGACATGATTTAGTCCTTCTGGAAGCTGAAATCTTGTTCTCTGATTTGTGAAACTCAGCCGCGATTCCTGATCCCGGCTAGAAATTCTTGGTCTTCCTTGCTTAGCGCCGCACCTTCCAACAAATCAGGACGATTGCGGAGCGTCTTCTCCAGCGCCCGCTGACGACGCCACTTTCGAATCTCTTCATGGTTGCCGGACATCAACGCCTCCGGCACCGCAATCCCGCGAAACTCGGCTGGCCGTGTGTAGTGCGGGTAATCCAGCAATCCGTTCGAGCCGCAGGTCGAATCCGCGCCGTTCGTGCTTTTCAGCTTCGCATCGACCGTGAACGACTCCTGCTGGGTCGAGGCTTCGTTGCCTACCGCTCCGGGAAGCAACCGTGTCACTGCTTCCACGATTACTGCCGCGGCTATTTCTCCGCCGCTCAAAACATAGTCGCCGATGGAAAGCTCGCGATCGGCGAGAAAATCGGCCACACGCTCATCCACGCCCTCGTACCGGCCGCAGAGCAAAACTATGCGGTCGAGCAACGCCAACTCCGCCGCAATCTTCTGCGTAAACCGCTGCCCTTGGGCCGAGAGCAGGACTACTGACTGCTTCACTCGTCCCGCGAGGCGATCTTCCCGCGGCGCGAGGCCCATCGCTTCCAAACATTCAAACAGCGGCTCCGGCTTCAGCACCATGCCTTCGCCGCCGCCGAAAGGCCGGTCGTCCACGGTGCGGTGACGATCGTGGGTAAAACTCCGCAGATCGTGGACTTTAATTTCCGCAAGGCCCATTTCCTGAGCCCGGCGGGTGATGCCGTATTCCAGCGGCCCGCGAAAGAAGTCCGGAAAGATCGTGACTATATCGGCCTTCATCGCGGAACCAAAACCAAAACCTTTAACACAGAGGGCACAGGGTTTCACAGGGTAACCCTGTGACCCTCCGTGTTCTCTGTGGTTAAGACTTTTTTCTCGCTCCCTGCCCTTGCTCTCGCTTCTCTTCTGCCGTCAGCTGATCATTTACTTCCAGCAGGCCTTCGGGCAACTTCATGCGGACCTGCTTACGAACTGTATCTACACTCTCGAGATACGCCTCGGCGAACGGAATTTCTACCAGCTTCGCTGCGGCATCACGCAAAATCAGCAGCGGCGCTTCGCCTGCTCCAAATTGAACGTCTTCGATGCGCCCAATCTCGCGATCGTGGTCAAATACCACACAGCCAACCAGGTCGCTAACGTAACTCCAGCCGGTTTCCAGTTGCGAACGCTGGCTGCGCGGTACCTGCAACTCGCATCCGACTAGCGCTTCCGCTTCGGAAATCGAATCCACTCCGGCGAACTTCAGGACTAACAGCCCTTTGTGCGGCCAGAGTTCTTCTACTTCCAGTTCGCGACGATGGTCAACCGCTCCTCGCAGCAGCGCCTGCAATTGCATCCCGACTAAGAATCGATCAGGAACATCGCTGAGAATCTCTGCCGCGACTTCGCCGCGACGGCCCTGAGTTTTCACCACGCGGGCCAGCGTGATGAAGTCTTTACTTGTTTCAGGATCGCGAATGGTCCCTGCCCGAAGCGCAGTGCCTAAAGGCCGTTCTCATAATCGAACCCACGAGGCATGCCCTGGTACGAGTCAAATTCTCTGTTAGTCCGATCTCGTCAATCGATGACTTCCAGCGCGTAGCGCTTGCGGGCGCGGACGCCGGCTGCGGTCAAAAGGGTGCGCAAGGCGCGGACGTTGCGGCCTTGACGGCCAATAATTTTGCCCACGTCACCTTCGGCGACTTCCAGTTCGATCACGTCGTCGTCGAGGTGGTCGACGTATACCTCGTCGGGAGCATCGACCATCCACTTGGCAATCTGCTCGATGAGAGCGCGAACGTTTCCAGTAGATTCAGTCATGGTGTTGGCTTATGCCGCGGGAACTGCCGGGGCGACCGGGGGCTTGGAGAACAGCTTGCCCACCCGCTCTGACATTTGCGCGCCCTTCGACACCCAGTAATCCACGCGGTCGCGCTTGAAGTCCACGCTGGCGGGGTTGGTGCGGGGATTGTAGGTGCCCACCACTTCCACCGGGCGGCCGTTGCGCGCGCGCGCCTTCTCAATCACCACAATGCGATAGTGCGGTTGTTTTCGCGCACCCATGCGCGACAGTCGAATCATTAACACAGATGTATATCCTTGTTCCGGAAGAGTCCGGCGGGGTCGAGACAAACTATTATTATGCCGAAGGTTAGCGGGAATGGCAAGGGCGGGATGATGAATAGCGGTGTCCGAAAAGCGCAGCGGTCTACGATAAAAGTAGAACACGCTTGGGTCGGCGCTTCCCGTCGAAATTGGCGAAAGGCAGTTGTCCGACAATGTTTTTGAAGCCAGAAAGCATCTTCCGCTCGGAAATTAGCGGATGAGGCGACGGCGCCCAATACAGCCACAATTCGCAGACTAACAGCAGAACGACTTGACCTCCGGCATGGGGACTTCGATTTCCGCATTGATGCTGGTAGAACTGACAGACACGCTTCGATAGATGTTGGTCCGATTTGCCAATGTAGAGGATTGGTTCTTTGGGCAACCATCGTTTAGTTTCGTACGCGGGGTCAATTTTTAGACAAGTAGGGAGGGGATCACGAAAGGGCAATGCGCGGGATGCGCAGCCAATTTGCGGATCACGTGTGCGGGCGACGACATAGACTCCCGTTGACGACTCGCGGATCGCAGTCATCCATTGCACGGGACCGCATGGCGACAGGTTCGCTGTCTCAAATATTTCGCTAACGGTCATTTGTCCGCTAGATATAAGCGCATGAATGCCAGGCCGCTGAAAGGCACTTCTCAGACACTCCGAAGAGACAAAACCCCGGGCCATATTCAGCCCGGGGCCGTTAACCTGCCCAGTTACAAAACGATTATCGTAACTGCAAGAATGAAAGTCAAGATTACTTAGAGGAGGTTCCCTGC
>JBAPQU010000442.1:0-1770 GCA_049280795.1 Candidatus Sulfotelmatobacter sp. | reverse complement strand
GAGTGGCAGTTGTGCCGCGGAAGTTGGCGGCAACAATCTTGGCAGTGGCAGACTGGTTGGACTCGTGGCCCAGATATTGGTTGACTTCGGCTGCCGCCGATCGTGCCGCCTTCATGGCCGCCGCATTGGGCGGAGGTACGGGCTTCCATCGGTTTTCTTTGGAACTCCAGTACATCAGCGAACGATGGGGCGGTTCGGAAGCTTCCTCGCGATGGGCGGGGGCTGCGGTGACGGAGTCATTCACGTAGATCTTGCGGCCGTGCTCGTCGGTTGCGGTGATCTTTTGCGGCGCGCCATCGCCATTGCCATCCTCAGCGGCGCGGAGCTGGGGCGTGAGAGAAAGAGAGGTCGCGGCTATCGTGCTTGCCATCAGAGCGATTTGCAGGCGCTTTCGCATAACCGGGTACTTAAACCACTTGGGCACGAATCAAGACAGACTCCACCCCGTCCCTTACTACCCGGAACCTGACGGAGAATTTCTAAACCAGAGTATGACGATTATAGGTGGGGCAGTTGGTGCGGGCAATCACTCTAAAGGGAGTAGAACCACCGAAGTAATCTCGGCAAGCGATTGAAAAATAAGCAGATTACGATTCTCTTAGGTTACCTTCTCGAGAGCCAGCCCGAGGTTATCCAGCGATAACGACCGCAGCAGGTTTCGCCTCATACCGCGTTCCACCTCGGCTAAACGGTCTGAGGCGGTGGCAATCCAATCGAAATCGGCCGACTCGGCCAGTTTGGTGAGCTGGGCCTGAATGTCGGTGTTCTGAACTAACTCAGGCGCGCCCGATCCCAGGAACATGAGGTCTCGCAGCAGCGAGTAGAGGGTGCGGAGAAGGTGCTCGGTCTTCTCCCGGCCTTCGGCGCCTGGGCGATAGGATTCCGTGATCTTAAAGAGCGCGGTGTGTTCGCCGCCCATCAGGGCAGAGTTAAGCAGCGCCAGGGCATCGGCGCGGGCGGCTACGTAGGCCTCAACATTGAAGCTACGAGCCCGGCCCAAGGCCCCCTCGGACAAGCGGGCGACGAGCGCCCGCTGCTGCGGTTTCCATTCCGGGCGATGCTCGGCCAGGTAGCGTTCTACTTCTTCCACTGGCACAGCTCCGAGGTGAAAGACCATCGATCGCGAGCGGATGGTTGGAAGGAGTTCGCCGGAATTCTCTGAGAGCAGAAAAATTGTGGCGAAGTCCGGTGGCTCTTCCAGAACCTTCAGCAGCGAATTCGCTGCTTCTTTCATGAAGGCTGAGTCGGTAAAGATGTAGACGCGCTCCCGCGCTTCCGAGGGGCGGTAATAAATGGTCTCGATTACTCGGCGCACCTGATCCACCTTGATCATCATCTGGGGAGGATCGGGCGGAATGACCAGCACATCGGGATGAGTCTGCACGAAGAGGCGAGTATCTTTCTTATCGGTCTCGCGCATGCCTTCGCGAGCCTCCACCGCTTCGGCAAAGCGGGCATCGAGATCGGCAGCCTGAGCGATGCGGCGGCAGTTCGCGCACTGTCCGCAGAAATCTAGAAGACCGTCGGTTTGAGTCGGGGCAAGACAATTCAGAGCCTGCGCCAGCATCAGCGCCAGCGTGTACTTGCCGGAACCCCGTGCGCCGGAGAGGACCACTGCGTGCGGAAAGCGCTCCCGCGCCAGCATGTCGCGCAGGCGATGGACGGTCTCGGCGTTGCCGTGGAAATCGGAGAAGGGCATCAGTTACAATCCGCAATGCATTCGAAAAGAAATTTACCACGGAGACACTGAGTCACGGAGAAGACCGTTAC
>JBAPQU010000441.1:0-2191 GCA_049280795.1 Candidatus Sulfotelmatobacter sp. | reverse complement strand
ATGTAATCCATCAGCAGGTATTGCCCCAGCGTATAAGGCGTCGTGAAGTAGGCCTTCCCACGGCACATCTCGGTGACCTTCTGCACGAACTGTACCAATCCATAATCCGACGCCAGCATGAAGGTATTAATAAGAACGCCGGCACGCTTGCACTTGGATACTTCTTCGAGCGTCTGACTCACAACCAGGGGATCGAGGCCAAATGCGTTCTTATAAATGCGTCCATCTTCAAGCGTGAGCGCAGAAGGTTTGCCGTCAGTAATCATGACGATCTGCTTCATATCTTTTCTTTGCCGCTGCAATATTCTCTGCGCCATGCGCAGGCCTTCGCGCGTGTTGGTGTAGTATGGGCCAACTTTAACCCGCGCGAGTTGCGACAACGGCACTTCTTCGGCAGAATCGTGAAAGAGCACGAGCGAGAGCGAATCTCCCGGATACTGCGTTCGTATCAAGTGCGACAACGCCATGGCGACTTTTTTCGCCGGGGTAAAGCGGTCTTCGCCGTACAGAATCATCGAGTGCGAGCAGTCGAGCATCAGCACCGTGGCGCAGGAAGATTGGTATTCGCACTGATGAACTTGCAGGTCAGAGTACTCAATGTTCAGTGGCAGGCTTAACCCCTCGCGCTGGATGGCGTTCGAAAGCGTTGCCGTGATATCGAGGTTGAGAGTGTCGCCGAACTCGTAAGTTCGGGAAGCTCCGCTGGCTTCAATACCTGTGGCTAAATCGCGCGTATCGTGGCGCCCGAAGCTTGACTTGCCTAAAGACCCCAGCAGGTTCCGCAGAGATTTGAAGCCCAGGAAGTCGAGGCTCTTGTCGGTGATCTCGAATTTCGCTTGTTGCGCGTTTTCGCCGACTTGACCGCCCACGCCGGATGGCCGCGAAGGATCGGGAGGCTGATCGATTGAGATATAGTCTTCCTGCTGCATGCGCTCGATTAATTTTTCGATGAGCTCGTCGAGTTCCCCATCGGCGGCCATCTGCTGCAGGCGCTCGCGCATGTCCTCGTCGAACTGATCGCCATCCGTCAGCGCTTGCTCGATGGCGCGGCGCAGATCATCCAGTGTCTGCTCGCCCTCCGGCATCTCGTACCACATGTCGCTCTGAAAGCCGCTCTGCAGAAGATAGTCGGAGAGCGCACCGAGCAAATCTTCCATGCTCATCTCCCCGGCAGGATCGGGGACGTATTTGGAGTAGCGAATGCGTTTCATAAACGGCCTTCAAGCTTCGGCTTTCGGGCTTCAGCAAAGCCTTTTAATTTCCCTTTGGCTGTCGGGTTGGCCGAAGCCCGAAGCCCGAAAGCCGAAGCCTAATTAAACTGTCTTCTTTGCCGGTACGGCGGTTCTTCCTTGTCGAAGTTTTTCTCGCGCTGCGGTTCGGGTTTTTTTTCGCCAGCCTTGAAAACTCGCTCCTCATTGCGTCCTATCCGCTTGTGCGCGTGCAAGCCTTCCAGGATGAATTCCGCAGCTGAAACTTGCTGCTCGGGGCTCTCTTTCTGCGAGATGCCAAGCGGTCCAAGTTTATCGATCAGCCCCTGAATCCCTTTCAGAT
Organism: Candidatus Sulfotelmatobacter sp.; assembly: GCA_049280795.1. Classification (GTDB taxonomy): domain Bacteria; phylum Acidobacteriota; class Terriglobia; order Terriglobales; family Acidobacteriaceae; genus Sulfotelmatobacter. Next base: position 640 of record JBAPQU010000441.1, on the reverse strand, counting down.
TTTCAAGAGCTTCAAGAGCCGAAACCGAATCCGACAGTTGAATCTCGCCACCCAAATCAAACCACTGCACAATCTGCTGCACGTTGGCGCCGGTGAAATATTCGTCGTAGGTTTTCGCGATGGCAGCGCGGATCAGTTCTCGGCTCACGAAGTCAGCGCCTTTCATCTCACCTTCGTATTCCAATTCCAGTTTGCCAGTGATCGCCGGCAATGCGGCGTAAATATCGCTTACGCGGGGCACAACTAACTTTTCAGCGTTACGAATCGCGCGCCGCTCGGCGTTCGAAATAACATTTTCCATCGCCGAGATCGGCAGACGCTGGCTCACACCACTGCGCTTATCGATTTTCTTATCCTCGCGCGCAGCAAAGGCGATGCGCTCGATCACCTCCGAAATGTAGTTGGGCAGGTGCATAGCCTGACCGCTGCGGTTGGTCCACGCTTCCTGGGCAGTGATCGCAATACCTTCATCCACGGTCGCCGGATAATGCGTGCGAATCTCAGAGCCGATACGGTCCTTAAGCGGCGTGATGATTTTTCCGCGCGCCGTGTAATCTTCCGGATTCGCGGTGAAGACCAGCAACACGTCCAGCAGCAGCCGCACCGGATAGCCTTTAATCTGCACGTCGCCTTCCTGCAT
>JBAPQU010000440.1:0-6401 GCA_049280795.1 Candidatus Sulfotelmatobacter sp. | reverse complement strand
GTCTTCGCCCGTATTCGAGCGCCCTTTCAAATACCACCCGATGGCCAGCACCAGCGCAAAATAAAACACCACGATCACAATATCGATCGCAGAAAGGTGCACCAGTCGGGCGGGCACGGCGAGCGCGAACAGTAGCGTCATGGCTTTGTAGTCCCTCTCGTGTGTATGAAATACGGCTGGCCCAAGCCTACCCGACCAACCCTACCTGACACCGAGCAACATATCGATCGTCAGTTGATCAAGCCGTTCGTAAGGCAAACGCTTTTTCAAGATCGCATCTTTATCGAAAACCTGGCCCAGCAACCCAGATGCTCCAGTCTTCGAAAAGTGACGCTCCTTGCCGCCGCCATTTCCAGTGTCCGAGAGCTCGCCCAGTATTCCCTGGATCTCCCGGTCAGTATTCCAGCGGGACGCCTTCTCTTTGAGAATGAGGTAAGTTCGCATGCAGCCGCGGGCAAAATCTTTTACCCCGTCGTAATCTTCGGTACGGTAGGCGTGCGCATCAAAGTGGCGCGGTCCATCGTAACCAACATCTTCGAGAAATTTCACCAGCCAAAACGCCGACTTGATATTGGAAGAACCAAAGCGTAAATCCTGATCAAACCGGCTGGGCATCTGATCATTTAGGTCAATGTGAAAAAGCTTGCCCGCTTCCCAAGCCTGTGCCACCGCGTGCATAAAATTAAGGCCGCACATCTGTTCGTGCGCGACTTCAGGATTCACACCGACCATTCCGGGATGATCAAGCGTTGGAATGAAACCCAGGTACTGGCCTGTCGTCGCCATGTAGATATCAGCTCGAGGCTCGTTGGGCTTGGCTTCTAAAGCGAATTTCATGCCGTATCCGCGGTCGATATTGTATTCGCACAGATAGTTGACGGCCTCGCGCAATCGTTTGATCGCATCATCGGCACGGCGACAGGCATCGGTCTCAACCCCTTCGCGCCCACCCCATAAAACGAAAATTTTTGCGCCCAGTTCCGCTCCAATATCCATCGCCCGCATTGTCTTCTGCAGAGCGTAGGCGCGCACGTCGCGATCGTTGGCAGTGAAAGCTCCATCACGAAATATAGGATGGAAGAACAATGAAACTGTCGCCATCGGAACAACAATGCCATTGGCCTCGCATGCCTTCTTGAAGCAACGAACGATGCAGTCGCGTTCGGCAGGAGTCGCGTCAATGGGTACCAAATCGTTGTCGTGCAAGTTGACGCCCCAGGCTCCTACTTCAGCCAGCAACGAGACAATCTCAATGGGAGAAATGGGCGGCCGTACAAAGTCGCCAAACGCATCGCGTCCCCGGTTGCCAACCGTCCATAGCCCAAAAGAAAATTTGTGTTCCGCGCAGGGTTGGTAATCGTTTGTATCAGGCTGATGATTGGTCATGAACTCGTCTCCATCTAGCAGGGTTAATTAATTCAGTATGGATTTCATCGCTGGATACATTCGCCGATACACCGCATACGTCTTTTCCAAAACCAAAGAATGTTCAGAGTCTGGAGTGATATTTTCCGCAACGCGCACCGTGGCTTCACAGGCTTCGTCCACGGAAGACCACGCCTTCACTCCTACTCCCGCCAAAATTGCGGCTCCGTAAGCCGCGCCTTCTTCCGCCTGGACGGTTTCGACGGGCTGTCCATAAATGTCGGCCTGAATCTGTCGCCAAAGCGCCGATCTTGCGCCGCCGCCGCCCAGACGAATTGTCGTTGCTGGTACATCCATCTCTTTAAAAATTGTGAAGGTGTCGCGCAGGCTGAAAGCAACTCCTTCGAGAATTGCTCGAATCACATGACCTCGCGTGTGAGAAGCGGTCAAACCAAATAGCATTCCACGCGCCGCAGGATCGAGGTACGGAGTGCGCTCGCCCATCAGATATGGAGCCCACAGCAGACCGTCGCATCCGGGAGGAGCGCTGGCTGCCTCGGCCGCGAGGCTCTCATAGGACTGCCGCGGCTCACCTGTGCCAAACTGATCGCGGAACCAACGCAACGAAAGTCCAGCAGCCTGAGTCACGCCCATCGCAATCCAGCGTCCGGGAACCGCATGGCAGAAGGTGTGTATACGGCCTTTCGAATCCAGCGCGGGACGATCCGTCGCCGCAAGTACCACGCCTGAGGTTCCGATGGTTGCACTCACGGTGCCAGGGGAAACAATTCCCATGCCGACAGCGCCGGCTGCCTGATCTCCCGCGCCAGCCACGACTGGTGTGCCTTTTTGTAGGCCGGTCGAGGCCGCGCCGGCATCCGAAATTCGTCCACAGATTTCGGGCGACTCATACAGCCCCGGCAGAAGAGACTCATCCATCTGCACGAGCTTCAACATTTCTTTTGACCAACGGCGGTTGGCAACGTCGAGCAGCAAAGTTCCCGAGGCGTCCGCCACATCGGTGGCGCGTTCTCCGGTTAGCTGAAAGCGAACGTAATCTTTTGGAAGCAAAAGAGAGCGAACCCGGCGCCAGTTTTCCGGTTCATTTTCTCTGACCCACAAACACTTGGTGAGAGTGAAATTAGTGAGCGCGGGATTGCTTGTGAGTTGAATCAGATTGTCGGCGCCAATTTGATCGGTCAACTCCTCGCACTGCTTCTCTGTTCGCACATCACACCAGATCAATGCGGGCCGTACTACGCGCTCTTGCTCGTCGAGCAAAACCGCACCGTGCATTTGGCCGGACAGCCCGATGCAGGAAATCTGATCGCCGCGCAGTTTGGCTTGTGCGAGTGCATGGCGCACGGCTACGCCGCATGCGCGCCACCAATCACAGGGGTCTTGCTCGGCCCAGCCGATTTGAGGAGATGCGAAAACTCGATGATCTTCCGTGGCGGATGAAATAACGCGTCCTCTCTCATCGAGAATGAGAGCGCGCGTGCCACCGGTCCCCACGTCGATTCCCAGAAGGTAAATTCCCACCGATTGCCTGCTGGCTGCCATCAGGAAAGGCCAACCAAAGTCCTATCGTGTACGTTAACGACAGGGTATAGTACCATGCGCTTCACGGATTACAAGCACAGAAATCCGGAAAATCCGCACTCATTTGTCCTTGGAAAGCGAATTGTGGAGGACCTCAGCCGCAGTTGCTGAAACAAACGTTTGTTGGCCTACACATCTGCTGTTTCTTGTTCGAGTCAGTTTGCCAGCACCGAGGCGTCTGAAGCCAGAACGTAGGTGGTCACCCGATCAAGCTTTAAATCGGAATGCTGGTCGGTGAGGACAACCGCCCCGTCGGGATTTCGAATGGACTGGACGTTCTTCATCAAAACCCGGTGTTTCGAAATATTTGAAGCGGGTGATCCCGCCTCCGGCCCCGCATCCTTGCTGTTATCGCCGGCTGGAAATTTCTGCTGCGAAATCGGGTTGTTCGGATCGGGATAGGTACCCATCCCATTCCAGTTTTTCTTGCTGTTGGCGGCATCTGCAGGTTGATACGAAAGATCCTGGTTCGTGGCCGCCGCCTCGGGGTAATACCATGCGGTCAAATACGCTTTGATCGGTACCGATCCTTTTTTCCAGTCCGCGGAATCCATACGAATCGCGAGCTGGGATGGCGCAGATGCGGATTTCTTCACGGACTCGATAACCTCACCGGACAAAATTGCGTCACGGGGCACTACTACGCCGTTCACCAAGGTGGCTGCCACCAGCTTGGCTTGTATCTTCGTCCCAACCGGTGTTTTACCCGCGACGATGTTTTGTTTCATAAAAATCGGAAATTCCGTCCCCACCAAGGGACTGGAAGACTGGGGCGACTGTTGACCGAACAACATGACGGACCCGAGGATGACGGCTGACATCATCTGCCCTTTTACGATTCTATTGAGCATTTGCGTCTCCTTCTTGGTTGAGCAACTGGATGCAGTTTAGAACTGATTTGTCTAAATAGTTGGCTCGGGGAAGCGAGGCTTGCACTGTACCACGAGATTAAAGCCAGGGCAAAGATTCGCTCAGACCTTGTGCTTGTAGAAAAATCCAGGAAATAATTACGCGAGCTTGATTGCAAAATGTGTTCTTCGGTAAATATCTAACTAAGCAATCGGCGCGCCCGCAGCTTTATAAATTGCCTCGATGGCGAGCATATCTTTCAGGCCTTCTTCGCCGGGCGACTCCGGATCCCTGTGATTGCGGATGCAGTCGGCGAAGTGTTCCGCCTCGATCGTGAACTGAAATGGAAGTTTGCCGGCGCCGAGTTCATCGATCTGCTGCCGGTTGACTTCGCCACGAAGGTGAACTCCGTCGTAATTAAACGCTGGTTGCAATTCGAGATAGCCGGTCTCTCCATTGATGTTCAGGAAGCTCGGCCCTCTTTGCCCATACGAGCAGCCGCAGGATGCGACGATGCCGGAAGGAAACTTCATGGTCCACTCCATTGACTGCTCGACCTCGGCAAAGCGGCCGCTGTGGTCGCGCGTAGACACAATCGCCGTGAAATCGGTCGGTTCTTCGCCCGTAATATGGCGTATTGCATTCAGTGGGTAGATGCCAAGATCCATCAAAGCTCCACCACCCCCGAGCGTCTTGCTGAGGCGCCACACTCCGGCTGGTTCCTGGCCGTAGAAGCCTCCCTGGAACGACTCTAACTGGCCGAGCTGGCCGGATGCGATGATCTGTTCGGCGTGCATCCACGTGGGGTCGTACTGCACGCGGTAACCGATCATAAGCCTGACCTTCGCCTGCCGGCACGCCTCAATCATTTTGCGGCACTCGGCACTCGAGATGGCCATTGGCTTTTCGCAGAACACATGCTTGCCCGCATGCGCGCCGCGAACCGTGTATTCGCAATGCATGCTGTTCGGCAAGCCGATGTAGACTGCATCAATATTTTCGTTGTCGCGAATGCGGTCAAATGTCTCGTAAGTGTAGATGGAGGTTCTCGGAATGCCATACATAGCCGCATATTTGACGCCTTTTGTGTCCGGGTGCCCGGTGACCAACGCGGTGACCTTCGCACTCTGCGATTGCGCACAGGCTCGCATGAAGATGTCCGAAATTGTTCCCAGTCCGACCGCAGCGTAGCCCACTGGTTTTTGTGACGGACTGACACTCTGCGCGTGCGACGGCAGATACATCCCCGCTAAGGCTAAGGCCGAGAGCTTGGTAAAGCTGCGACGATCGATGCGTGATGGAAAATCCATGCCCAATAATGTAGGCGGATGTGCCTCATAAGTCGAGCACAGGAGTGCGGATTCGCTGTCTGGCCCGAGTTTTAAAGTGGTCTTACTGTAATACATGAAAGTGGCTATTGTGACGTACCACTTCGCCCGGTTATTCTTCCTTCGAAGTTTCAGCGGACAATCTCACGTGACCAGAACGAAAGGACGCAGTTATGCGCGGATTCAAATACATTTGGTTGTATCTGCTTCTGTCTGGTGCAACCGTCCTCTTTCCACTAATGTACGGAGCAGCTCAACAAAATTCCGCGTCTTCGAATGCGAGTCAGCAATCAGACCACGACGGACAGCACGATTTTGATTTTGAGATTGGCGCTTGGAAGACCCACCTCAAGTTGAGTTCCCGTCTGGGACATCCGTTTACCGGCGCGAATACCTGGAGCGAATACGAGGGTACTTCGGTTGTGCGAAAGATTTGGAATGGAAAAGCCAATCTTGTGGAACTCGACGTGGACGGTCCTACGGGCCATGTGGAAGGACTAAGCCTGCGTTTATACAATCCCCAATCTCATCAGTGGAGCCTGAATTTCGCGAACAGCCAGGTTGGAAGCATAGGCGTGCCCACCGTCGGCGAATTTAAGAACGGTCGCGGGGAGTTTTACGATCAGGAAGCAATTAATGGCAGATTGATGCTGGTGCGAAACATTTGGTCCGACATCACTTCCAATTCTTGTCATTTCGAACAAGCATTCTCAGATGATGGAGGAAAAACCTGGGAAACGAACTGGATTGCGATCGACACACGGGTGAATAATGAATCTGACAAAGCGCAGTGAACTCCGGCGCATACGGTGACGCGGCGTCTACAGAAATGGTGGAAGCTAACCGAAAAAGGAGTGCGTCTGGCACTGCCACAATTCTAAATGGATTGTTGAACGGATTGTGGAACCACTTGAAAAGGTGGTGAGCGCGGTAGGAATCGAACCTACAACCTACTGATTAAGAGTAGGTGAATCCGAAACCATCGAGCGCCCACTTTCGCACTGAAGAATCAATGACTTGCCGATAGCCAAGCCCGCACGGAAGCGCTTTGCACTGGTATTGAAAAGACGCGAGTTAGCGCATATGGGATCGAACGGTACGGCACACTTATGGCACACCGTGCGGCCCGCGGATTTCAGCCTTTTGATTGAATCCGTGCTAAAGTTTTGACATGGTCGTCACGGTCAACATTCCCGATGAACTAGCGGCGCAGGCCAAGGCACGTGGCCTGTCTCTTGAAGCCTACATCCAAGAGAT
>JBAPQU010000439.1:0-2520 GCA_049280795.1 Candidatus Sulfotelmatobacter sp. | reverse complement strand
TCATACAGGTGTCGAGCTAAGCCACGTCTCGGAGCCTGGGTGCAACGTGACTTGAGCGAACAGACACTACAGTCAAGTGACGAAGCTCTGTACATGATGTAACGATCTTTATGGTTAGTATTCTTACGCAGCAGCCTCTTATTTCCTGGGCAGACATAAGTATCGGTTTCAGGTTCATAGCGGAAGTCTTCACGCCCGAATAAGGTGCCATCACCCTGATTATTGACTGTGCGCATAACTGGAACATGCGGCAGCATACCCGCCGCTTCGCAGTAAGCTGCCTGCTCTCCATTAGAGTAACCAGCGTCGGCCACTACTTGAAAGCTGTCTGCTTCAAGTACTTTCCTTGCGGCCTCTGCCATAGGCTTCAGGCAACGAATATCAGATGCATCGAGTACCACAGCGTGTGCCACGATCAGTGCATGTTCCGCGTCGACGGCAGTCTGGACGTTGTATGCCGGTAGAGAGGTCTGTCGCATCAACATAAAGCCGGCTTCAGGTTCAGGATGCAGTTTTAGCTTCTCTAGCGCAGCTTGCACCGCAGACGGATCGATGTTGGCCTGTTGTTCGTCGTCTGCTTTATCGACGCTGTCGAGATAGCGTTGTAAAGCGAGTCGCTCGCGAGTACTGTCAATACTGGCCACAGCGCGAAACTTTGAACCATCGATAGCGATCCATTCGCCCCGAATGAGTCCACAGCCACTTGCGAAACGGACAAGTTCTGCACCGGCTGCCGTAACTGCATCGCGGTGCATCCGACGGAACTCGGCGATGCTCTTATGGTCTGGATACAAGCGTTCAAGAAGCCACATCAACTCAACGTTCCGGCGACACTCGGCTTCCAATCGCCGCGACGAGCGAATCTGGTTCAGATAGCCATACAGATACAGCTTCAATAGATCGCGCGGGTCATAACCGGGCCTGCCTGTATCTGCGGCCTCTGCTCGCTCGAAACCAAGTACCGCCATCTTCAGCCCATTGACGAAAGCATCGATGACTCGGCATATATGATCGTCCCCAACAAGATCATCTAACAGCACTGGAAACAATGTTCCTTGGTGTCGTCCTTCACCTTGGATATAACTCATATAGGAGAAATGCCTCCAATCGACAAGGGCATTGTCTCATTGTTCCCTCTTCGAAAGAGAGATGTGTGACCACAAGGAAACCAACATGCAACACTTTTCGTTTTGCCAGTCCTACCGTTTGTTGAGTTCTCACGGCGATCGAGGAGTGATTCAGCGATTGTGCATCAGTGGATCAGGTGTTTGTTGAATTTGGGCCTAACTTGCTAGCCCGCAATGCCTGCTCTTTCATCATGATGAAGAATACGGGCACGAGGATCAGGACATGGACGGTTGACGTAATCATGCCGCCAACGATGGGGGCAGCAATCGGCTTCATCACGTCGGAGCCGACGCCGGATTCCCAGAGGATCGGGATGAGACTCGCCAGTACCGCGGCCACGGTCATCAGCTTGGGACGGAGGCGTTGCACGGCACCTTCGATGACGGCGGCTTCAAGGTCCCCCTCTGAATTCAATTGGCCAATTGCGAGCCGATGCTGCAAAGCTTCATGCAGGTAGACCACCATGACGACGCCAGTCTCGACAGCGATGCCGAAGAGCGCGATGTAGCCGACCGCGACGGCCACGCTGAAGTTGTAGTGCAGCATCCACTGCAGCAGCAGGCCGCCGCTCATGGCATAGATGGTCGGAAAGATGAGCACCAGGGCCTCTGCCACTGAGTGGAAGACCATGTACAGCAGTAGAAAAATCACAAAGAACACGATTGGCAGAATCAGTTTGAGCCGTTGCTTGGCGCGCTGCTCGAACTGATATTCGCCGGACCACTGGTAGGTATAACCGGCGGGCAGTTTCAGTTTCGCCTGTAACTGCCGGTCCGCCTGCGCAACGAAACCGCCATAGTTCGCGTTTTTCAGATCAAGGTAAACGTATCCGGTGAGGGTGCCGTCTTCGTCGCGGATCATGGCCGGCCCGTGCGAGAACGAGATGCGCGCCACCTGCCCGAGCGGAATTTGCGCGCCAGCAGGCGTTCCGATCAAAATGCCGCGCATGGCCTCCGGGCTGTCCCGAAAGTCGCGCAGGTAGCGGACATTGATGGGATACCGCTCGCGGCCTTCAATGTTCTCGGTGATATTCTCGCCGCCGATGCCGGAAGATACGGCCGTCTGCACATCGGCGACGGTGAGGCCGTATCGGGCCGCCTCTTCACGGTTGACTTCCACGTTGATGTAGAAGCCCTGCGAGACCTTTTCGGCAAAGATGGAACGCACCTCCGGCATGGCTGTAAGGACCGATTGAATTTGTGCTGCGGCCTGCTCGATGCCATCCACGCTGGCTCCCTGCACCTTCAAGCCGAGCGGCGTCTTGATGCCGGTCAACTCCATATCAAGCCGGTTCTCGACAGGCATCGTCCACGTATTCGAGAGACCAGGAAACTGGAGCTTGCTGTCCATCTCCTGAATGAGCTGGTCATAGGTCATGCCGGCGGGCCACTG
>JBAPQU010000438.1:0-3384 GCA_049280795.1 Candidatus Sulfotelmatobacter sp. | reverse complement strand
TCCCCGGGCTCGACGACCACGTAGGCCTCGAAGTAAAGAACGGACTCGAGGTCGCGCAGGGAAATATCGAGCAGGTGGCCGATGCGGCTGGGCAGTCCCTTGAAGAACCAAACGTGCGAGCAGGGCGAAGCCAGCTCAATGTGTCCCAGGCGTTCACGGCGAACTTTGGACAGCGTGACTTCCACGCCGCACTTGTCGCAGATCACGCCGCGGTGCTTCATGCGCTTGTACTTGCCGCAGAGGCACTCCCAATCGGTTACCGGGCCGAAGATGCGGGCGCAGAACAGCCCGTCCCGCTCCGGCTTGAAGGTGCGGTAGTTGATGGTCTCCGGCTTGGTGACTTCGCCATGCGACCAGCTCCGGATTTTCTCCGGAGACGCCAGGCTAATGCGAATGGCATCGAAGTCAGCAATCGTGTTTTGCATTTCGAATGGGCTCGAACGAAACAAGGTGTTCCTCCGCTTCCTGCTCTCGGAAGGCAGTACCTAGTACCTAGTTGCCAGTACCCAGTACTTGAAGTTATGTTTCGCGAAGATCCGAGAGCACTTATCACGCGAAACGTTTCTTATTAAACTTAAACTTGGTTCATCCAGTTCCCCGGCCCAGCACCCAGTGGACAGCTACACACTGGGTACCAGGTACTGGATACTGTCTTCAGTCTGCCGCCGCGCTGGCCGTGGGCTTTTTCTCCCCAGTCTTGATCAGCTCCACATCCAAGCAGAGCGATTGCAATTCGCGGATCAGCACGTTGAACGATTCCGGCACGCCCGGCTCCATGGCAGCTTCGCCCTTGACGATGGCCTCATAAATCTTGGTGCGGCCGTATACGTCGTCGGACTTTGCCGTCAGCAGCTCCTGCAGAATGAACGCTGCACCGTAAGCTTCGAGCGCCCAGACTTCCATTTCTCCGAAGCGCTGGCCGCCGAACTGCGCCTTGCCACCCAAAGGTTGCTGGGTGATGAGCGAGTACGGCCCGATGGAACGCGCGTGAATCTTGTCGTCCACCAGGTGTGACAGCTTCAGCATGTAGATGTAGCCCACGCATACCGGCTGTTCGAACTGATCTCCGGTCATGCCGTCGTGCAGAGTGGTCTTGCCCGACGTGGGCAGGCCAGCATGCTCAAGCAGCGCTTTGATCTCTTCTTCTTTCGCGCCGTCGAACACGGGCGAACCCATGTAGACGCCGCGAGCGAGTGTCGGAGCCAAAGCCTCCAGTTCCTCGTCGCCCATCTCGCCAATGGTGTCGGCGAGCTTCGAGTCTTTGAACAGGGCCTTCAACTCGCGGCGGATCGCGTCCGTGCGCGTGTTCTCCTTGAGCATGTTACCGATTTTCTCGCCCAGAACATGGCCCGCCCAGCCCAAGTGGGTTTCAAGAATCTGGCCCACGTTCATACGGGAAGGGACGCCGAGAGGATTGAGCACGATCTCGACCGGCGTTCCGTCTTCGAGGTAAGGCATGTCCTCTTCCGGCAGAATGCGGGCGATGACGCCCTTGTTCCCATGACGGCCGGCCATCTTGTCGCCAACGCTCAGCTTGCGCTTCATCGCGATGTAGACCTTGACCAGCTTGATCACGCCCGGCGGCAGTTCGTCGCCCTTGGTGAGTTTCTCTTTCTTCTCGTTGACGATCTTCTTGAGCACATCGATCTGGCGAGAAGTCATCTCTTCGATCTCGTCGATCTGCTCATTCACCCGCGGATCCTTATCGTTGTACTTGATGCGCTTCAGATTCCGGGTGGAAATGCGCTCGATCGCGTCGCGGTCAAGGATGTTGCCCTTGGTCAGCAGGCGCTTGTTGGTGCGCTCGTCGTGCAGGTCGGCCTGCACTTCCTTGCCGCCGAGAATGTTCTCCAGGCGCTTGAGCCGCTCGTCGGTAAGAATGCGAATTTCGTCGGAGAGATTCTTCTCCAACTTACCGATCTGCGTCGCTTCGATCGACTTTGCGCGTTCGTCTTTTTCCTGACCTTTGCGGGAGAAGATTTTTACATCGACGATGACGCCTTCGATTCCCGGCGGACAGTAGAGCGAAGCATCACGCACGTCGCCGGCCTTTTCGCCGAAGATGGCACGAAGCAGTTTTTCTTCCGGCGTGAGTTGGGTTTCGCCCTTGGGCGTAACCTTGCCCACCAGAATGTCACCCTGCTTGATGCTGGCGCCGATTCGGATCACGCCCGCTTCGTCCAGATTACGGAGCATCGATTCGCTGACGTTGGGAATATCACGCGTGACTTCTTCCGGCCCTAGCTTGGTGTCGCGCGCTTCGATCTCGTACTCCTCAATGTGCAGTGAAGTGTAGTAGTCATCCTTCACCATTTTCTCGGAGACGAGAATCGCGTCTTCAAAGTTGTAACCGCGCCAGGGCATGAAGGCCACCAGCACGTTGCGTCCGAGCGCCAGCTCGCCGTGATCCGTGCAAGGACCGTCGGCGATGACCTCGCCCTTGATCACGCGCTGTCCCTTCTTGACCACCGGCTTCTGGTTGATACAGGTGTTTTGATTGGAGCGCTTGAACTTGGTGAGCTGATAAATGTCCGAGCCCACTTCACGCGACAACTGCGTGGGATGGTGCTCACCTTCCACACGCACGATGATGCGATCGGAATCGACCGAATCAACGATGCCGTTGCGGCGGGCCAGAACGACCGCGCCGGAGTCGCGAGCGGTCACGCCTTCCATTCCAGTGCCTACGATTGGCGCTTGCGCGCGGAGCAAAGGCACGGACTGGCGTTGCATGTTCGCGCCCATCAGCGCGCGGTTCGCGTCATCGTGCTCAAGGAACGGCACGAGCGAAGCGGCCACGGAGACCAGCTGCTTAGGGCTGACATCGACGTAATCGACGTCGTCCCGGCTCACCAGCACAAAGTTGCCGGCCTTGCGGGCGTTGACCAGCTCGGCGACAATTTTGCCCTTGTCATCGAGCTCGACGTTGGCCTGCGCGATGGTGTGCCGGTCTTCTTCCCACGCGGAAAGATAGAAGGAGAACGGTTCGATCTGCGCCGGCTTCTTGCGCTTCTCTTTCAATTCATTGTTAATCTTCTCGATCTCATGCTTCTCCATGTGATCGCCGACCTTGTGGTCGCTGTCGCCGGTGTTGACTACGCTGACGTAGTCGATCACGCGTCCGCCCTTGATCTTGCGATAGGGCGATTCGATAAAGCCGTAGTCGTTGATGCGGGCGTAGCAGCTCAGCGACGAAATCAGTCCGATGTTCGGACCTTCCGGCGTTTCAATCGGACAGATGCGGCCGTAGTGCGTGGGGTGAACGTCGCGGACTTCGAATCCGGCGCGCTCACGCGACAAACCGCCCGGCCCAAGGGCCGAGAGACGCCGCTTGTGCGTGATCTCGGAGAGCGGATTGGTCTGATCCATGAACTGCGAAAGCTG
>JBAPQU010000437.1:0-1751 GCA_049280795.1 Candidatus Sulfotelmatobacter sp. | reverse complement strand
GGGAGGCTTCATGGCTACGCAGACTCGTCCGGAAGGCAAGGCTCGCAGTTTCGGGGAAAACATTGAAAGCGATCTGGCGTCGCGATTTCTGCGTGTTGTGGAAGTGGCGGCCATCGCTTCGGCCCATACCATGGGCCAGGGCGAGCGCGAACTTTCCGACAAGGTGGCCACCGAGGCCATGCGGCAGACCATGGATTCCATCCCCATGCGCGGCACCATCGTCATCGGCGAGGGGGAACGCGACGAAGCGCCCATGCTTTACATCGGCGAGAAAGTCGGTGCTGAATTCCATGACGGCCGCGAGGTTCCCGAGGTCGATATCGCCGTTGATCCGCTCGAAGGCACCAACCTCTGCGCTACCGGAGCGCCGGGATCGATCACTGTGCTTGCGGCCTCCGAGCGTGGAGGCCTGCTCAACGCCCCAGATTGCTACATGGAAAAAATCGTGGTCGGACCGTCCTGCAAAAACGCCGTCGACCTCGACGCTCCCGTTGCTGACAATCTGAAGAACATCGCGAAGCGCATGGCCCGCGATGTGGAAGATCTGGTCGTGATCGTCCTTGATCGCCCGCGCCACGAAAAGCTGATTGCCGATATTCGCGCTGCTGGCGCCCGAATCCGGCTCATCGGTGACGGCGATCTTTCGGCTGGCATTGCCGCCGCAGTGATCGGCACCGGGGTGCATGCGGTCATGGGCTCCGGCGGAGCACCGGAAGGTGTGATCACGGCCGCCGCCATCCGCTGCCTAAACGGCTACATGCTTGGCCGCCTGGTGGTGAAGGCGGACCAGGAAGAACGCCTCGCCCGCATGGGCATCAAAGACAAGAACAAAATCTACGAAGCCGAAGATCTCGCTCCCGGCAAGCAACTCATCTTCGCCGCCACCGGCGTTACCGACGGTGCTCTGCTCAAAGGTGTCCGCTTCTTCGGCGAAGGCACGCGCACTTCTTCAGTGATCCTCACCCAAAAGACCGCCAAAGTGCGCTTTATTGAAAGCATCCACCTGGAGAAAGGGCCGGATGTGAAGGTGAGGTTCGCGTAGCATGGCGAGGTCACGGCAGTTTAGATTGTCAGTTATGTTCGCGTTTTGGTGCATTGCTATTTCCGCCCAGCAAGCGGAAATTACTCCCCCGCAGGATGCCCTTAAATCTTATTCCTTGCATGGTAGCCCAAACTCTGCGGATTTCTCGGAGGATGAGACGCTGGTGGTAACTGAATGTACGACTGAGGAAGACACGGGGCCAGATGTCCGTAAGTTTTCCGAGGTGGTCCAGCTGTGGAACTTCAAGCAGGATAGATTAATTCGTGAGGTCCTGATCCAGTCTGCGGAGGCCCACGCATCCATAAGAGGGACATACAGAAACCCAATTGCAGGACAGAAGTTTGTAAGGTTCTCGTACGACGGAACCCTAATTCTTGCCTACATCGACAATCTGCTTCATGTTCTGCAAGCTAGCAACCTTGCAGAGATCCGTCGGATCATCCCACCCGGCCCTCCAGATGTTTCTCGTACGACAAATAGCAAACGTTTCGGACAGCATACATTTGTCGAAAAGCCAATTCTTCAGAATTTAGAGGCATCGCCCACAGGCAACTTGGTAGCCCTGCTCTGGACGCGCGGCCTGCTGTACAGCCGAGTCGAACTCTACGATTTCTCGGCAGAGCGGGCGGCGGGTAGTTGGGATGTACCGCAAGGTTGGCCTGCTGGGAAAAGGGGTCTGACGTGGCATCCGAGTGGAAAGGTGCTCCTT
>JBAPQU010000436.1:0-2099 GCA_049280795.1 Candidatus Sulfotelmatobacter sp. | reverse complement strand
GCACCCAGGTGTCAGTAAAGCGACCGCGGCGCAAGTAGGGCTTCCCGTTCTCTACGCCTTTTTCCCGATAACTTCCGAGCACAATCGCCGTCTGCCCAAATATTTGCACACTCATTTGCTCGGCGATAATTTGCTGCATGTGTTTGGAGTTCGACCTTACGCGCTCCAAGTAACCCGCTTTCGTCAAAATCTGGCCGTCGAAGTCGACGTAAACGAGAGAATTATCAAAGATTGCGGCAAGAGCTTTGACATCTCCGCGCTCCTGCGCCTGATCCCAGGCATGCTCCAAAGCGAGGATGTTCGAGACGGCGGCCGAATTGCCAGTATTTTGCGCTGCCGAGAACGACAGCGCCGCGAAAACCAGAGCCGTGACGAAGCCTGCTGCTTTCACGATATAAGCCATCGAGCAATAGATCGGCAGCCCGGGGGTTTTCCTGCAGATGCGGAGCCGGACTGGCAGAAAGCTTGCGGTAGTGTTGAGTAAAGGATTCACTCCTCGCTCTGCCCCGGAATCTTAGAAGTTTCTTAAGCAACTCGTGTCATTGGGAATTTCAATGCCCGATGGCGATAGTCTGACTGGCAACGCAAGCCCAGTTCCCATCTCTGTATATCCATGTATCGGTGAATCGCCCTTGCAGCAGGAACGCCTTGCCTTTCTCTATCCCTTTCATCTTGAATGTTCCCGTAACGATCGTCGCAGTTCCGTACATGTGTGCGGTCATCTCACTGGTCACGAATTGTTGGACGGCCGACGCTTTCACGTCCGCCATCACTTGCGCCTTCGTCATCATTCGCCCCTGCAAATCGATGTAAACGAAAGTGTCGTCCAACAGCACATCCAGAGATCGCATGTCTTTGCTCTCCGCTGCCTGGCTCCACGCATGCTCGAGGGCGATGATTCTGGACGCCGCATGAGCATCGGGCTCCTGACTCCAAGCCCGCAAAGGCGCCACATACACAACCGCCAACAGCAGAACCATCACTTTCACAGAAGGCCTCTTGGAACTTATCGGCAAGCCAGAGTTTTTCTAGAGCGCGGAATCCGGCTCCGGTCGTGCGCTTTCCAGAACCGGATTCGCCGCGGTCGACCACGGCTTCAGCTATGATGATTAGGTTTGGAGGATTTTGATGGCACGCATCAGCTTGATCGCCCAGGATTCCGCCTCTCCTGAAGTGCGCGAGATTTATGACACCGTGCTCCGCGGCAAACCGGGGAACGTGCAGAAGGCCCTGGCCCATCGTCCGGAGATGCTTAAGAATTTTCTAACCTTCTATGCCAGCGTGGGGCGCTCGCTTGACCGGAAACTGTATGAACTCGTCTATCTCCGCGTCTCTTTTGTCAACGGATGCCGCTACTGTACGCAACACCATGTTGCATCGTCGAAGCGCGTGGGGCTGACTACGGACGACTATTGGGCGCTCGAGGCGGGGAACTATTCTCGCTATTCTGACAAGGAGCGCGTGGCACTGACTTATGTCGAGAAGCTGACCCGCGCGCCGCATGAAATCACGGAGACAGATTTCGATGAACTTAAGAAGCACTTTTCAGAGCCCGAAATCGTCGACCTGCACATGCTCGCGGGGCTGGCAAACCTCACCAACCGCGTGACCGACCCGTTGGGATTGGAACTGGAATTTCCGGAAGAAAAAATCTAGAGACATTGAGCGATTTGGAGATCTGTTGATTGGGCGATTGAACTCGCCTACCCTGTGTCCGTTGGGGAGTGGGCTGTTCAATCGCCCAATCGTAAAATTGCCCAATGGCTCAATTTCTAAAGAATCTCGCGCGCATCTCCGACCCGCCGGGTCACGTGCTCGCGATCCAGATATTCCAGCAGCGGAATCGCATATTTGCGGCTTACTCCGGTTAATTCTTTGAATTTCGCCACGTCGATCGCGGGTGAATTCGCCTTGTAAGCAGTGAGTTCCCGCCGCAGTTGTTCGAGTGCGGTGCGATGAAAAACCAGTTCGTCGGAGATCTTGATCAGCACCTTGTCCCGCAGCAGTAGGGTTACGATTTTTTGCGCTCGCGCTTTGTCCACCTTCAGGCCGGCAATCACGTCCTGGAGCGCGGGAACCTTCAGCCCGGCGGCGGAAAA
>JBAPQU010000435.1:0-1802 GCA_049280795.1 Candidatus Sulfotelmatobacter sp. | reverse complement strand
GTCTTCGCCCGTATTCGAGCGCCCTTTCAAATACCACCCGATGGCCAGCACCAGCGCAAAATAAAACACCACGATCACAATATCGATCGCAGAAAGGTGCACCAGTCGGGCGGGCACGGCGAGCGCGGGCAGCAGCGTCATGGCTTGTCCTTCTTCTTGTCTTTATCTGTGTCGGTATTGCTGGCTTGCCCGTAGTATGCATTCTTGCCGTGTTTGCGAAGATAGTGCTTATCGTGGAGCGTGTGGCCGACGGCTTTGGACGCGGGATTGATGCCCAACGTGAAGTAGGCCATGCGCGCGATCGCTTCCAGAATCACCGCGTTGTGCGTTGCGGCCAGGGCATCGGCACCCCAGGCAAACGGCCCGTGGTTGGCCACCAGCACGCCCGGAGTCGACAGCGGGTCCGTATTTTTTAGACTCTCAACAATCGCGTCGCCAGTATTTTTCTCGTACTCGCCGGCAATCGCGGCGTCGCTCATCGTGGCAGTCACCGGCACCGGCCCGTGAAAATAATCCGCATGCGTGGTGCCGAAACAGGGAATCGCTTTCCGCGCCTGCGCCCACGCCGTGGCATATTCCGAATGCGTATGGGCTAGTCCGCCGATATAGGCGAACTGGTTGTACAACACCAAATGCGTCGGCAAATCCGAAGAAGGCCGCAGCTTTCCTTCCACGATCTTTCCGCTCAGGTCCGTCACCACCAGGTGTTCCGGCTTCATCTCCGCATAGGGCACGCCGCTGGGCTTGATCACCACCAGCCCCTCGTCGCGCGCAATGCCGCTCACATTGCCAAATGTGTACAGCACCAGACCCTGACGCACCAACTCCAGGTTGGCCTCCAGCACTTCTTCCCGCAGACGCTCTAGCATGGCTCTGGTTGTATCATTTCCCCCCAGGTGTCAGCTGAGCCGGAGTTCCTCAGCGCGCACCCGATGGCACGGTAATCGTTTACTGGAAACAAGCGGAGACTAGACTATTCCCATGGCTGCCCAATTGCAACCCTCTTTTCCTCGCCCTCACCTCTGTCTTTGGATTGGCAAAAAGTAAAGATCGGCTAAGTGCTGGGCCCGAGTCACGATCGCAAGCTTACGAGGACAAGCCCGCAGCCGGCAGCTTTCGCGATCCGCCGCCCCGGTTCACTTTCACGGGCGCATTCGCGTGTCCTCCCGCCGGAGCCAGCGCGGTCGATCGCCGCAGCACCAGGCTCGTCACCAGTTCATATTTATTGTGCTGCGGCACCGCCGGATCGCTTTCCACTTCGTTCATCAACGCCCGGAAGGCGATCTTCGCCAGCTCGTGTTGCGACATCTGCACCGTCGTCAGCGGCGGAATCGTAAACTCCGCCATGCGAATGTCGTCGAAGCCCACCACCGACAGGTCATCCGGAATCCGAATGTTGTGATCGTAAGCCTCACGCATCACGCCAATCGCCGTCATGTCATTCGAGCACAGCACCGCCGTGGGCCGGTGGCTCAGCCGGTTCAACTCCACCAGCGCCTTCATCCCGCCTTCCATCCGGTGATCGCCCTCCACAATCAACTCCGCGGAAAGCCCGATCTCCGTCATCGCCAGCCTGAAAGCATCCCGCCGCGCCAGCGCCGACTTCAAATGCAGCGGCCCGGTCACAAACGCAATCCGCGTGTGCCGCAGCGCAGCCAAGTGCTGCACCGCCTGTCGGATTCCGTTTTGATAGTTGATGCGGATGTTGGCGATGCCCGGCACATCCGGCCCCACGTCGATGAACACCAGCGGAACTTTGCGGAAGCGCAAATGCTCGATCAGCGTTTCTTCCATGCCGAAGG
>JBAPQU010000434.1:0-2453 GCA_049280795.1 Candidatus Sulfotelmatobacter sp. | reverse complement strand
GCTCCCGAGCAATCCCTCGGAAAGAAAGTGCAGCAATATATTGCGATGGTTTTGATCTTCGGTTTTTTCTATGGCGTGATTCACCTGGCCCGGGTGAATTATCGCCAGGGGCGCGGCGACCGGGAAGGCGCTTTACGGCTGGCGTGGGTGGTGTTTGTGCTCGAGATACTTTTGTGGCTCTGCCGCGGGCACCTTGTACCAGGCTTGGCTACGCTCGGCTCGCTGGTTATTGCGGTGAGCACGGCGCTGTTTATTTCCGGAACGACCTGGATGTTGTATCTCGCGCTCGAACCGTGGGTGCGGCGGCGCTGGCCGCAGACCATGATTACCTGGAGCCGGTTGCTTTCGGGACAGTTCCGCGACCCGCTGGCGGGGCGCGACATTCTGTTTGGCGTGATGCTGGGCGTGACCTGGATTCTGATTGTCCAGATCGGCTCCATCGCAATGACGCACTTGGGTGCGGCGCCTTCTCTGGCCCAGGTCGAGTACCTGGCGGGGGGACGCGAGGCGCTTGGAGCGTGGCTGTTCCAAATTCCGGCGTCGATCATCGGCACGCTGCAATTCTTCTTTCTGCTGCTCGGCTTGAAATTTTTGCTGCGCAAAGATTGGCTGGCCGCCATTGCCTTTATTTCTTTCTTTGCGCTGCCTAAAGGGCTCACGTCCTCATACGTCCCAGTGGAACTGCCCATGTGGATTCTGGTCTACGGCATTGCAGTTTTGATTGTGTATCGCTTCGGGCTGATTCCACTGGCTTGCGCCATCTTCACTGTCAACATGCTGACAAATGTCCCGTTCACCGCCGATTTCTCGGCCTGGTATATGAGCACCTTCGCTCTTACCATGCTCAGCGTGGTTGCGCTTGCGGGATGGGGATTCTACCAGTCGCTGGGCGGAGAGCCGCTGTGGCGACCGGAGTTGGAGTAGATTAGAGCGAAATTCTTAAACACAGAGAACACCGAGGTTCACAGGGTACAACGGTTGCGGCTCTCCCGCGTTGTTAAAACAATTCGACACTTACTCCACGGGCAGAAGCAGAGGCGAGGCGGGCATCGCGGGTGATGAGGGTCGCGCCTAGTTTTTCGGTGAGCACGACATAAGCCGCATCGTAGGCCGACAGATTATGCCGGAGTCGCCAAATGCGCGGCAGGAAGATGAAGTGCGGATAGCGGGTTACACGAAGATCGAGCAAATCGTGGATCGCCTGATCGGCGCGGGGCTCTGAAACCCCTCCTTCCCGCACCAGCCGGCGCAAAACCTGCACAACCTCCAGGTCGAGAAGGTGCGGAGCATGCAGAGATTCACCGCTCCTGTAAATTCGCTTCTCGATTCGTTGTCCCGCAGCGCTTTGGAGAAGCCAGTCAATTGCCGCCGACGCATCCAGAACGATCACCGCGCCTCGCGCTCTTCCCTTACCAGGCGTGCAGTATCGAGTGGGAGCGTTACCGGCTTGCGCGTATGTAAACGGTCACGCAATTCCGCCAGCGTCGGCCGCTCGGCAATTTCCTTGATCTCCGTGATCAGGTAATCCGAGAGGGACATTCCGGACATGGCGGCACGAGCTTTCAAGCTCCGATGCAGCACGTCCGGCACGTTGCGGAGCTGAATCATCTTTGACATGTGTTTAGCCTACTTGCATGTGGATCACATGTCAACCAAAACTGAATGGATGCAAAGAGAGGTCGACTGAGCGCCCAAAACCTGCTGGGTGTAAGATGCGTGAGCCTTGGGGTTCAATCGGAAACTGCAATGGGAAAAAGGAGAATTGAATGAAACGGTCACTGTTGATAGCTGGAGTGGTGGCGGTGATGATCGCCGCGTGGTCCGTGGGGCGGGTACACGGGCAGAACGAAATGAAGAAAGTCGTTTTCGTCTCTTCTAGTCAGGCAAATTACACGACAATGAGCAAGGGCGTGTCATCGGCTAAAATCTGGGGCGACCCCGACATGGGAGCGCACGCCACTTTTACCAAGTTCGAGCCGGGGCAGGATAACGGGATGCACACGCACACCAACGATGTCTGGATCGTCGTAGTGAAGGGCGCATATTTGTACAAAGATGAAGCCGGCGAAAAGCGCGTAGCTGCGGGCGACTTCCTACGCGTTCCCGGCGGGCACAAGCACTGGAGCGGCGGCGACGCGAAAGAGGGCGCAGTGTTCTATACAGAATCGTCCGGGAAATTTGATTTGATTCCGGTGAAATAGAGCGGGTGGAACGGGCCGCTGCCCAGGCTATCGCGTCTTGCGCAGCGCGGCGGCTCTTCTTTTTCTTTCTGCGAAGTGCGCTTCGACCTTCTTGTGCGGGATGGCGGGGCGTGGATCGTTCAACGCTTCCTGCACCTTGGCGCGGAACCACGCATCGTGCGCGGCGCTGTCGCTGGTTAAGGCGAACGGGAGCGCGCCTTCGTTGGCCGTCCGTGTCAGCAGAATGCGCACGGCATCCGAGACGGTGATGCC
>JBAPQU010000433.1:0-4387 GCA_049280795.1 Candidatus Sulfotelmatobacter sp. | reverse complement strand
GGTCACGGTGCTGGATGCGGCCAAGCAAGGGGCGCGGCGCGTGCACGATCGCTTGCCTGCGGAGATTCGGGAGCGGCTGCCGGAAGAGCTTCGGGTGAAGATTACAGGAACCTAATCGTGGTCCAGTCTTTTTCACGAGTCATCGCCATTGCGCTGTTGGGCACGATGGTTGCCGCGGGTGCGGGAACGATGTGCGTGCTGCCGCCTGTGGCGCAGCATATGGCTGCATCTGCTGCATCTTTATCTGCCCCAGCATCAGTACCAGCGGCTGGATGTCATTCTCCGCGAATGCCCGCTTATCCGCAGTCTGCCGATCACCGCTGCTGTGTAGGGGGACATTCCTCTGCGCTGTTGACTAAGGTTTTTACTCGACGCCCCGCCCTGCAGCCGCTGGAGTTTTCCGCGACCGACACCCCCGTTGCCGCAGGTGATGCGGAAATTGCGAGCGCACCTCCCTCGTCCGAGGGCCCACCCGGAATTTTGATTCTTAGAATCTAGCTTCAAATTCCCCATCAATCTCTCGCTGAACTTGCACGTGTAGCGGTTCCACGATCGCAGTCTTTCTTTTTTCGCGATGGGGGTTTTGTGTCAAGAGCTTTTTTCTCTCCAGTAAAGATTTGCGCAATTCTTATTTTGGCGACGACAGCATGGGTATCAAATCCGGCGACTGCGCAGGATATGTCCATGCGCGGAACGCAAATGCCCATGCAGATGCCCATGGAGGACGACACCGCGACGCAGTTGCCCTCGCCGCATGCGGGGTCGGGAACCGGTTGGGAGCCAGCGTCCGTGCCCGAGCATGAATGGATGTGGATGCTGGGAGCAGAGCCCACTTCTCGCAAAGGAAGCGAGAAGCGGGGCACCCAGTGGGAGGTTATGGCCCACGGCGTGATCTTCAGCGACTACAACCAGCAAGGCGGGCCGCGCGGTGAAGGCAAAGCCGAGTCGGTGAATTGGGGCATGCTGATGGAGCAGCACAAGCTGGGCAAAGGAACGATCCTGCTGCGCCAGATGTTTTCCGCGGAGTCGCTCACCTCGCCGCATCCCGGATTTCCGGAGCTGTTTCAGACGGGAGAGACTTACCACGGAGAGCCGCTGGTTGATCACCAGCATCCGCACAATGTGTTTGCGGAACTTTCAGCGCTATATCTGCTGCCGCTCTCGAAGAAAATTTCGTGGGAGTTGTATGGCGGACCGTCGGCGGAGCCGGCGCTCGGTCCGGTGACTTACATTCACCGCACCTCCGCTTCCGAGTTGCCGCTGGCGCCGCTAAGCCATCATTTGCAGGATTCGACGCACACCAGCTTTGGCGTGGTCACCACAGGATTGGTGATCGAGCGCGTGAAGGTGGAGGCTTGCGCTTTCAACGGACACGAGCCGAACGAGGAGCGCTGGAGTATTCAGCCCGCTGCGCTCGATTCGTGGTCCACACGGGTGAGCATTGCTCCCGGGCGCGACTGGACCGCGCAGTATAGTATCGGGCACCTCGACCATCCGGAGGCGCTGGAACCCTGGGACCAATGGCGGCAAACTGCTTCGGTGGAATATAACCGTCCGCTGGCGGCGGGCAACTGGGCGACTTCTTTTGCATGGGGCCGGGTGCACGAGATCGCAACTCCTGTCAATCTTAACGGCTACCTGCTGGAATCCACGCTGAATTTTTTGCGGCGCGATTATGTTTTTACGCGCATGGAGTTGGTGGATAAAAACGAATTGTTTCCCCAGGAGGCGATGCAATCGTCGTACCGGATCGGCGCCTATACCTTCGGCGGCACGCGCGATCTGGTGCAAAATCATGACTGGCAACTGGGATTGGGCGCGGATGTAACGGTTTACTCGAAGCCGGCGACGCTGAATGTGGCCTATGGCAATTTCCCGGTATCGTTTCAGATCTTTCTGCGAATGCGTCCTGCATTGCACGCCGGCGAGCATCATCGCTAACCGAAAAGGCAATATTGCCTTGGAGGGTTCCTGGAGAAAACATTTTTTCACCGCTTCCGCAGATTGCGCGAGAATGTAGGCAATGAGGGGGACCGTTAGAACACTGCGGGCAGTGCAGTGGACTATGCTGGGCAGCATATTGCTCTATGCTGTCGTCGGCGAACTTCTGGGCCGCGGCGCCCGCGCCATCGATCCTTCCCTGAGCTACGTTTTTACCACCGCTGGCGTGGCCATCGTGGGCATGATTTTTGTGGTGAGGCGCACGCTGGTGCTGCGTTCCGCGGAAAACCTGGCCGCTCATCCCGACGACTCTCTCACCCTGCGGCACTGGAAGAGCGGCTACATTACCACCTACGCGTTATGCGAGGCCCTGGGGTTGTTCGGTTTGATCCTGCGCTTCATGGGCTGCAGCGTTCAGCAGAGCCTGCCGTTTTACATTGGCGGCTTTGTGCTGCTTTTCTTCTTTGGGCCCCAAGAACCCGCCAACGTCTGACGGCAGCGTGAAAGCTTTCTTTGTCAAACACTTCTTTCCCAACAACCTATAGCGTGGGTTTGTCTCTCTAAATCGCGGGCCATCTGCAGCGCAGGTCGCGCGTTCGCCAATCTTTGATCTGGATTTGCCAATTCTCTGTGAATATTTCTTTACACTCGGCGATGGCGGGATTGGTGTATATTTGCGCCGTCTTAGAGTTAGGAAGGGATTCCGCAGACGGAACTTCTTCGTACTCAACTGCCGCTTCGCCTCCCCCAGGCGCCGTAAGGCGCTCTCTGCTGTCTTCGTCGCATTTGGGCTCATGCACCAAAAATTCCGAGGAGGATGCCTGTCATGAGACGTTCGAAGTTTTTCCAGCCCAGGTCAATTTTTGTTTTGATTCTGGTGTCCGCCACGCTGGCTGTTGCCGCGCACGCACAAACTTTTTCCACCATCGCCACGCTCAGTCCGGGTACCGGCGAAAATCCGCGAACGCCACTCGTCCAGGGTCTGGACGGTAATCTGTATGGGACAGCTGGTCTCTATGGCGTCTATGGCGGCGGCACATTTATTCAGGTCATTCCGTCCGGTACCTCAGCCACCGTTAACAATCTTTATAGCTTCTGCTTCAATGACAACACCGGCTGTCCTGATGGTGCGGCCCCATATGGCTCGATAGCCCTCGGTCCAGACGGCAACTTCTACGGAACCACGCTGGGCAGCTTTACCGGCGGGGAATACAGCACAGTTTATAAAATGACCACTGCGGGTGCGGAGACTGTACTGCACACCTTCTGCGATGCTACCGGTTGTCCCGATGGCGCTTACGCCAGTTTCGCCGGCCTTACCCTGGCTCGAAATGGCGATTTCTACGGCGTAAGCAATCCTCCGGACGGCAGCTCTGCTTACAATAATGTGGTCTACAAGATTTCTTCGGCCGGACACCTCACCGTACTTCTTACAGTCTGCCCCGATACTATTTGCCCCGCTGATGCCGGTCCTACCGGTACGTTCCTGCAGGCCAGCGGCGGAAACCTGATTTCCCCAGGTCCGGGTGGCGCCACAGGATTTGGCGCGATCTACCAAATGACGCCTTCGGGAACGCCGACAGTCCTTTATTCTTCCTGTGAGGACAGCGTCTGCCACGATGGCGAAGGCACCCAGGCTCCGCTGGCTCAAGCTCCGGGCGGAAACTTTTACGGGACCAACAATTATGGGGGCGCCGGCGCCAACTGCACTCTCAGCCAGGGCTGCGGCACGGCCTTCAGAGTAACGTCTACAGGAGGAGGCGTTCTGACCAAGCTGCACGACTTCTGCGCCTGGACGAGCTGTGCCGATGGCGGCGATCCGAGTGCTCTGATTCAAGCCACGGACGGCAATTTCTACGGGGTCGCCACCGACGGCGGCACATCCCACAAAGGGACGGTCTTCAGCCTGACTCCGGCCGGGCATTTCACCCTGCTGCACACTCTCAACGGCACCACCGATGGCTCCGGGCCGGTAGCTGCTTTGGTGCAAGCCACGGACGGCAATCTCTACGGCACAACCAACACCACCGTGTTTAAAATCTCGCTGGGATTGGCTCCATTTGTCAGGACGGTGCAAGAAGCTGGCGCGGTGGGAGCGCCGGTGACCATTCTGGGGAACAATCTGACCGGTGCGAGCAGCGTAACTTTCAACGGGATCTCAGCGACGTTCACTGTTGTCTCCAATACCGAAATCACAACCATCGTCCCAGCAGGTGCGACTACCGGCACGATTCAGGTGGTTACGGCCAGCAGCAGTACTCTGTCGAGCAATGTAGCGTTCGTGGTGTTGCCGTAATTCTGTTCGAAATGGTTTAATCCCCCGAAGTGCTTAAAAGCACCGGGGGTTTTTAATATAGGGAGGAAATTAATCGCAGCGCTGAAGCGCTGCGCCACTCAAAAACTGAGGCAGCTAAAGACCGTGCGTATGAGAGACCTGATCTCTACG
>JBAPQU010000432.1:0-1600 GCA_049280795.1 Candidatus Sulfotelmatobacter sp. | reverse complement strand
GAAGTCGCCGGCGAGGTGGAAAAGCGTGTGGTGGCGCAGCTTCTCAGCTTGATGGATGGATTTGTCGCACGCGGACAAGTAATAGTGATCGGCGCGACGAATATTCCGGAAGTGCTCGATCCGGCGCTGCGGCGGCCCGGCCGCTTTGATCGCGAAATCGAAATCGGAGTTCCAAACACGCAGGCGCGGCTGCAGATTCTCAAGATTCACACGCGCGCCATGCCGCTCGCGGCTGACGTCGATCTACAAGAGATTGCCGAGCATTCGCATGGCTTCGTCGGCGCCGATCTCGAAGCACTGGGGCAGGAAGTGGGCATGATTGCCTTGCGTGGATTTCTCTCGGCCTTTCCGCTGCAGACCGATGGTGTCGCTTCCGCGGAACTGGGAACCTTGCAGGTCACGCGCGATGATTTTCTGGCCGGACTGAAGGAAGTGGAGCCCAGCGCGACTCGAGAATTCTTTATTGAGAAGAGTAGCTCGACGTTTGCATCTCTCGGCGGTCTCGACGAGGTGAAGCGGTTGCTCGATGGCGTCGTTGAGCATTCGCATGTGCACGACGAAATCTATGAGCAGGTAGGCTTGGCGCCGCCGCGGGGCATTCTGCTGGTTGGACCTTCGGGCACTGGAAAGACGGCGATGGCGCGGGCGCTCTCGGGTGAAAAGCAGATCCCACTGATCGCGATTGATGGCCCGCAACTGTATTCGAAGTGGTTGGGAGAATCTGAGCGAGCTCTGCGCGAAGTTTTTAAGAAGGCGCGGCGGGCGGCGCCTTGCATCTTGTTCTTCGATACGATCGATGCGGTTGCGCCGAAGTTCGGCGCCGATCAATTCGGTACCGATGTTTATCAGAGAATTCTCAGCCAGCTCCTGCGTGAGATCGACAACTTGCGGGATGTTAAAGGCGTAATCCTACTGGCCGCAACCAATCGTCCGGAGCGTGTCGATCCGGCGCTCCTGCGCAGCGGGCGCTTTGACTACATACTTTCGTTCGCCAAACCCGACGCGGCCGAACGCGCAGCCATCTTGCGGCTTTGCTGCGGACGCGTTCCGCTGGCGCGCGACGTCGATTTCGATGAATTCGCCGACCGTATGGAAGGGTTTACCGGCGCCGATATTGAAAGCTTGTGTAAGAAGGCGACGCTACTGGCGATTGTGGAATTTCAGGATGGCCGACGCCGTGCGCCTTTCGTCGTCCTGCGAAACGATTTTCTGAGCGTTCTTGAGCCCGAGCGCGGCGGTTCGAGGCAGCCGAAACTAACCAACGCATCATGCAATGGCGCTGGGTGGTTGTGCCCTGATGGATCGGATTAAGTAACGAAGCAACGTAATTATGTAAACGTAATGATTTAACGACGAGGTTTGATCATGAGTTATACGGAACTTACAGTCTGGACGCGCGGCATCATCATGGACAAAGAAGGCCGCGACATCGTCAATTCTATTTCGGCGTCTGCCCGCATCGAAGGCAAGCACGCTCAGGCAATGGAGAATTACGTCGATAACCCGGATCGCACCAACTGCCCCACGCGCAAATATTGCCGCGTGAGTGATGAGGTTATTGAGAACGAACTTACCTATGAAAACGAGCAGCCAAACATCA
>JBAPQU010000431.1:0-6400 GCA_049280795.1 Candidatus Sulfotelmatobacter sp. | reverse complement strand
AAGCGGCATGATGTCGGTCCAGACCAAATATGGGGCTTGGAAGACGGTAACAAGTGCGTTTAACAATTGGCGTGGGGCGCAAGGCTCTTACTATTATTGGAACTCCGCAGGCGTCCACTTCTATGCTGATCACGACCACACCGTAAACGGCCTGGTAACCGCCTACAACCAGACTCATGGCGTGCACTGGGATACCGACAACGCCAACATCACCGTCAACAACATGCTCGCAGCGCAGAACCTTGGAGCCGGCGTACTGGTTGAAAAGAGCGAAGGGCCGGTAACACTTTCGGGCAGCGCTTTCTGTGGCAATAACCAGGGAGTTAAACTCAACTATCAGTACCAAGCGGGATTGATATTGCGGAACTCCGAGCACGTTACTGCAGTTGGCAACTCGTTTTATGGCAACCAGACAAGCCAGATCGGCGTTATCGGACAGAAGGGTGGAATCCTGGTCACTAACTGGGAGACCGGCGAGCAATACAATTTGCGCAGCCAGAACTTCACCGCAACCGGTAATAACGTCGCGGCCGTTGGAAGTGGCCAGGATGTGTTCGCGGACAGCTATCTTAACGATTCGGACTGGACAGACTTCCAGACCACGCTGACCTCAAACAAGAACACCTGGTGGAATGGTTCTAACACCTCTTCATTTGTAGTTCCGGTGGTGCAGTCACATCCGCTGTCGGGCTGGCAATCCGTGACTGGCCAGGATGCGCTCTCGACTTGGAGTAATCCGGGAAACATGGCTTCGGCATGCGCTTTCACTCCGGTTTCGGATTACTGGCTGCTCGTGAGCAATTCCTCTCAAACCGTTGCGCCGGGCGGAAGCACCACCTTCAGCCTGAGCATGATTCCTTTCAATGGGCTGGCTGGCACCGCAGCTCTTAGCTTCGATGGCACTTCCGAAGTGAAGGGATTAAGCGGCACTCTCTCGGTCACGTCCGCTCCACTCTCGGGCGCGTTCTCGCTGACCGTGAAGGCCGCTGCGAATACCGCACCGGGCACCTATCCTATTACCGTGATTGCCACGAGTGGTGGCAAAGCTCGCACGGTGACTACATCGTTGGTAGTCAACTAGTCAGACAGCAATCGTCGGCTTTACGGGTCCTGCGCCAGAAGCTTGGCGCAGGACTTAATTTCTATCGACAAAACGAAACGCTCGGAGGCGATTAGTTCATCACGGTCAATTCCAATGTCGCCGTCCTCGTCAGATTGCCGCTGCGAGCAATTAAAGTTATTGGGTAGTTTCCTGCGGGGGTTGAGCTGCTTGTTCTAACGGTGAAGGTGACGGTGCCTGAACCTTTCAGCGAAGTCTGCGACCAATGCCCAATCGCTCCGGGAATAGCCGAGATGTCATAGGAAGTAAATGTGGTGTCCCCGTTAAATCCGCCGACCGGTATCAAAAGCATCGTGTACGTCGCCAGATCGCCTGCATCGACCCCGACAGCTCCCAGTTGGTAATTCACAAACCAGAAGTCGGGCGCGTCTGGTGTTACCTGACACGGAATGGTGGGATCGGTGGCGGGCGCCGCGAATACCGAGTGAGCGTCCTGGCCCGTCACCGATAAATAATCCGACCAATCCAGCGTTGTAAAGAAATTCGGCACGGGTACCGTGAAGGGTTCAGCCAGGGAGGGATTCCACCACGTGTTGTGGTCGGAGCTGAATGTCGATTGAAAATCCGTCCAGGCGTTGCCGCTCTGATCGTAATCGTAGAAGAGTTGCTGGCCGGCGCTCCCCTCAAAGACATTTGAGTGGAGGCTGAGGTTTGCACTGACCAGTTCGTATTGCTGCCCTGTTTCGTAGTTCGTTACCTCTATCGGCACGCCTCCCTGAACGCCGATGATTGGAAGCTGGCCAACCCCGTTCTCCGCGGAACTGTCATTAGTGAGCGTGACGTAAGTGGACGCGCGTAACACCAGCCCGCCGTCAAAATAGGGCATCATCGGCGCGTTAAAGCAGACGTGACTGTCGGTAATGGCCACCGGACCTTCGCTCTTCTCCACCACCAGTCCATCGCGCATGTTGTAAGCCGCAAGCAGATTGTGCGCGGTTACATTCTCGTTGTCTGTATCCCAATGAATCCCGTGCGCCATATTAAAAAGAACTCTGAGATCGCTGATCGTATTGTCGTGCTGGTCAAAGAAATAGAACCCACCCGCTGCCCATGCGTAGATGCCGCCCTGGGAACCACGCCAGTTGGTGTAATCCGCTTCATCGTTCACCCACACCCCATCCTTGGCCTGAAATGAGGTGAATCCTCGTTGTCCGTCGTGCATGGAAACGCTATTGCGAACAGTGAACGATGTGGCGTCGGCGATACCGAAACCGCCGGAGTTGTTCCAGTCGAAGGCGTCGCTATCGATTAAAATATTACTACCCCCGGTGAACTTAACTGTGTCCTCATTCCGGCAGTCGTTGCCCGCTTGAAATCTGATCCCGCGCACCACGAAGTTTGATACCTTATCAGCCGCGAGAAGATTGTTCCGAGTCGCAACCTCAATGGTGGCGCTGCCTACGTTCGTGCCGGCTCCGGGGTAGATGTAGGCAATGCCATTGGTCTCATCCACAAAAAATGTACCCGGCTTCATCTCCGGCAACTCGAGCACCTCAGTCAAATTGTTTCCGTTGACGAAAATCATTTCGCGGCGCAGCACAATGTTCTGTTCGAAGGGGCTGCCGGCGGTCGTGGGGCACAAGCCCCATGCATAGGGCCACGCGTGCGTATAAATGCTGGAGTTGCCGCTGTAGGGCTGCCAGCCAGTCCACAAATCCGCGCCCGAAACCTCCGCTGTGCCTTTCGTCGCGGCCTCTAGCGTGATCGGCAGGGAAGTCGACTTCGAACTGCTACTGATCGAGATGGCCTCACGGTAGATCGCGGGATTGATGGTTACACGCGTTCCAATGCCATTTTGATTATTCGCAACGGCTACGCTCGTTCCCCTGCTGATGGTCTTGAACGGTTCTGCCTGTGTCCCGGGATTCGAATCGGAACCCTTGTTTCCGTCGACATAGACGAAGGCAGTTTCCAGGCCCTCATTGACATTGGCTTGGGCGTGTGCGATTCCTGCAAGCGCAAAGGCCCAGAAAATTAGTCCCAGAGCAAGTTTGCCGGTTCTCATAAACTCTCCTGACTGCCGTACCTTAGCCGAGGACGATGGTCGCTGCACTACAGTCAAAATTGTAGCTGATAGATCTTGAGTCAACAATCGAGCGGCCGCATCGAAGATGCCGGCTCGTTTTGAAATAGATGGCTTCACAGAACTCAATGCGAGAAGGCCAATTCCTTGGCCCGCTGCGCCGCTTTTACCACGGCCTTAATGAGGGTAACCCGCAACTTTCCTTCTTCCAGTTCCATGATGCCATCAATTGTGCAGCCCGCCGGGGTCGTCACCGCATCTTTGAGCAGCGCGGGATGGTCGCCAGTCTCAAGAACTACCTTGGCGGCACCCATGGTGGTTTGTGCCGCCAACAAAGTCGCGATGTCGCGCGGGAGCCCAACCTTCACTCCGGCTTCGGCCAGCGACTCGATAATAATGTAGATATAAGCCGGTCCGCTGGCCGAAAGCGCCGTGACCGCGTCCATGAGCTTTTCATCCACCACTACGGTTCTGCCTACGACGTTAAACAGATCGGCCGCCATCTCCATATGACCCGCGTTTGCGAATTTGCCTATGCATAATGCGGTGATGCCGCTTCCCACAGCACACGGAGTATTCGGCATGGCCCGCACCACAGGCACATCCTGCGAGAGCGCCTGTTCGATCAAACTCGTGGAAACCGACGCGGCAACGGATATGATCAGCTGGCTTGGTGTTAACTCGGAACCGATCTCCTTAATGACTTCGTCAACCACTTGCGGCTTCACGCAAACCAAAATAATGTCAGCACCGCGTACCGCATAAGAATTGTCGGTTCCCACTTCCACGTTCAACTTATCCACCAGCGCGCGCGCCTTCTCGCTATGTTGCACCGTGGCCCGCGTCAGCGCGGGCGTGAACAAGCCATTCTTCAGCAGAGACTGCAACAGGATTCCGCCCATCTTCCCCGCGCCGAGAACTGCCAACCGCTTATTCGAGAAACCCATTCCCATTTTCTGTCCCTCTCTCGGGATATCTACGACTGATTCCGCTTGTGCCATTGCCAGGCAGTCGAAACAATTTCTGTAAGGGATCGCTCGGCTTTCCACCCCAATACAGATTGGGCGCGCCGGGGGTCAGCGACCAGAACGGGCGGATCTCCAGCCCTTCGCGGCCCGAGCCGGGTGCGTACCGGCTTGCCCGCGATTGCTTCCACCGCCGTAATTACTTCTTTCACGGAATGACCGCTGCCAGTGCCGAGATTAAGCGCCATCGAATTCCCCCCGCCGATCAAATGCTCCAGAGCTTTTACATGGGCCTCTGCCAAGTCTGTCACATGAATATAGTCCCGGATGCAGGTTCCGTCCGGAGTGGAATAATCAGCGCCAAACACTTGCAACTCGGCACCCTCGTCCGTGGCCGCGTCAAGCGCCAACGGAATGAGGTGAGTTTCCGGATCATGACATTCGCCGGTCTCACCGCTTTCGTCTGCTCCAGCCGCATTGAAATACCTCAGGCTTGCATAGCGAATTCCGTAGGCAACGTCATAAGCCTCCAGCGCCTGCTCGAAGAACATCTTCGAGACTCCATATGGATTCACCGGCTGTCGCGGCGCATCTTCGCTAATCGGAACCTTCGCCGGGATGCCATATACGGCACACGTCGAAGAGAAGATGACATTGCGCAAGCCATTCTCAAGCGCCGTGTTCAAGAGGGCCAGCCCGCCCTCCACATTGTTATGGAAATATTTGCGCGGGTTCTTAACCGATTCGCCCACAAAGGCATGCGCCGCGAAGTGCATCACTGCCTGCGACTGCTTCATCGCCTCGGCCAGCTTGCCGGTTTGCATCACATCGCCCACCACCAGTTCAAACTCCTTGGCCAGAGCGGCATGCCCGCTGCTGAGGTTGTCGTATAAGAGCACATCAAAACCACGGCTGCGCAAAGCGCGCGCCGCATGGCTTCCAATGTACCCTGCGCCCCCCACGACCAGCACCTTCAATCGGGTTTCTCCTGTTAGCGGTTTAAGAATTTGAGTGTAGCAGACGGACAACCGCGTCTTTCACGCTGCAGTCATGGCAAGTCCAAAATATTTCTCGGCAGTTTCAACGATCGTTTTTCCAATGACCAGGGAAGCCGTAGCCGCCGGCGATGGCACATTGAGGACGTGCAGCATCTTCTCCGACGGCACAAACTTGAAATCATCCACCAGTGCCCCATCGCGCGTAACTGCCTGGGCGCGTACTCCGGAACCTCCAGGGACTAAGTCCTGGGCGCGCACTTCGGGAACCAGCCTCTGCAATGCTCGTACGAACGCAGGTTTCGAGAACGACCGGTGAAACTCATCGAGTCCACTCCGCCAATTTTTCGCCGCCATCCGCCGGAATCCCGGAAACGCGAGCGCCGCAGCCAAATCGCGCAGATTGAAATCCGTGCGCCGGTAGCCTTCGCGGCGAAAGGCAAATACAGCATTGGGGCCGGCGTCCACGCTGCCGCTTATACGGCGCGTGAAATGAACGCCAAGAAATGGAAACCGCGGATCGGGCACGGGATAGATGAGATTACTCACCAGCGACGCACGTTCCGGAGTGAGATCGTAGTACTCGCCGCGAAAGGGAACGATCATGACCTGCGGGTCGTCTCCGGCCATGCGTGCAACGCGGTCGCTAAACAGCCCGGCACAGTTGATAAGGAAGCTGGTGGAGAACGTGCCACGCTTGGTTTCTACAACGATTTCCGCTGTGCCTCGCCGGAGGCCAGTTACCGCGGTCGAAGTAGCGATACTACCGCCCTGAGCGGAGATCAGCTTAGCATACCTCGCGCAAACCGCCCCGTAGTCCGTAATGCCGGTGGATGGTACAATCAGCGCCCGCAGCCCGCTGGCATGCGGCTCAATCTCGCGCAACTCATCAGCGCCGATGAGGCGAAGCCCCGTGAGTCCATTCGCCTCGCCTCGTCTCCGCAATTCTTCCAGACCGGGCAGTTCGTCTTCGCGAGTCGCGACGATGACCTTGCCGCAAACCTGATGCGGGATGCCGTGCTCCCGGCAAAACTCCACCATGGCCGCAGCTCCGGTAACGCACAGCTTTGCCTTCAGCGATCCTGGTTTGTAGTAGACGCCGGAATGAATAACGCCGCTGTTATGGCTGCTCTGATGCCGGCCTACGCCATCTTCCTTCTCCAGCAGCAGCAGGCTGAGTTGGGGAAACCGCCGAGTAAATTCGAGACCAGCAGCGAGGCCGACAATTCCTCCCCCCACAATAACGACGTCATGGCGCGAATCCATCATCGACGATCATACCGCGATGTCGCGTTAG
>JBAPQU010000430.1:0-6543 GCA_049280795.1 Candidatus Sulfotelmatobacter sp. | reverse complement strand
GTGAACAGTCCTCGCAGCCCGCAGCCAAGCGGGTTTCGAAACGTGGCCAGGTAGCTCAGGTGGTAGAGCGCAGCCCTGAAAAGGCTGGCGTCGGCGGTTCAACTCCGTCCCTGGCCACCATCATTCTAAAGGGCTTGGCGTTTTCGCCCACTTTCTCCGGCCCAAGGATCAGCCCAAGATATGTCACTGGATCGTCTCCGTGAGCAAGTGGCCCTGTCTCCGAGGAGAACTTTCAAGACCTTGCCCTGTGCTTCGAGCCTCGATTCTTGGTCGGGCTGCGGTGGTCTTTGATCTGTTCACGTCGCGGACTGGAAGCCTTCAGATATTCCTTCGTTTAGCCTTTTACTTCCGGCTGTCCATGCTTGCCGCGCTGCAGTTCGTAGCCCAGCTTTTTCAGACGCAGTGCTGAGAAGAGTCAGTTGCGCGTCTTTCTGAACTCACCGTGAGCGCCCGCGGAAACGGACTCCGAGTTGAGGCGTTGGCATCTACTCCACAAACGAATGAAGTTAAGCCGAGTGTGCAGCATAGGTTGTTACTTTCGTTTCGGCTCGCTCCGTCTTGAAACCGGTTAGCACGCATAAGCGGGCTAAACTCTGGACAACGACTGGCTAGCCCGCTCCCGTAATGTTTTGATGGTAGGCGGTGCCCGGTTGTTCGGAGGAGAGCATGAGTGGATACACCGCGGCCGCCGCGGCGCGCGCCGCCCTCATCGAACCGAGAACCCAAGACGTCTCATCGCCCCGATCAGTACCGTGGCCGTACTTGTTTTTCTTTGTTTCTGGGTTTCCCGCACTTCTATACCAAATCGTATGGCAGCGCGCCCTCTTCACGCTCTATGGAGTAAACATCGAGTCTGTGACCATGGTGGTTACGGCCTTCATGCTGGGACTGGGTCTCGGTAGTCTGCTGGGTGGAACCATCTCGCGCTCTCAAAAATTGCCCCTCCTGGCGGTTTTTGGTCTCGTAGAACTGCTGATCGCTTCATATGGAATTTTTTCTCTGAGAGTTTTTCACTGGGCCGCGGACTTCACGGCAGGTTCCGCTCCACTCCAAACTGGACTGATAGCCTTCACCCTAGTGGTGCTTCCGACTGTGCTCATGGGTTCGACCCTTCCCATACTGGTTTCCTATGCGGTTCGTCTCTCACACAATGTAGGCACGTCGGTGGGAGCGCTGTATGCGGCTAATACGCTGGGCTCCGCAACCGCGTGCTTCTGCGCGGGGATGGTTCTAATGCGCTGGCTGGGGGAATCTAGAACCGTGGCGCTGGCTGCGGGCTTGAACGCGCTGGTGGGCGCAACTGTGCTGGCTTGGCACTTCGTAGCTCAACGAGGGCAGCCGTTAGCCAGCCGCACAATACCTGTGCGCTCTCCAAATGAGCTTGCGCCACAAGTTGCCCGATGCACGATAGATGGAAAGATCAGAATCGGCTTTGCCTTGGCTGTCACGGTGGCGGCCATTGCGGGATTCATTTCGCTCGGTTACGAAATCGTATGGTACCGCCTCTTCTCCTTTACGACCGCGGGAGCGGCGAAAAGCTTTGCTTTTCTACTGGGAGCGTATCTAGCGGGTATCGGGTTCGGATCTCTCGCATGCAATCGCATCTGTGAGAAGGTCGCAAACCCGCGAAGCTTCGTACGCTTCTTAGTGGGTACCGTGTTTGGAGCCAACCTCCTCGGTTACATGGTCGGTCCGATACTTTTCAATCTGGTGGCGCATGCTTCTTATCGGTGGACGCTCGTACCTGTTTGTGTTGCCGCAGCGTGTCTTGGAGCCGTGTTCCCGCTGCTTTGCCATATTTCGATTTCCCCCGATGAACGCGCCGGCGCGCGCATAAGCTATTTGTATCTCAGCAACATCGTCGGTTCGGCATTGGGCAGTTATCTCACCGGTTCGGTGCTGATGGATATTCTTCCGCTGGCTGAGGTCAGCGTTGTGCTGGCCCTGCTTGGTCTTGGACTTGGCGCCGTACTGATATTGAAAGCAGGGCTAAGTCGAAGGCAGTTGGTTACGTCAGCGTTCGCAGTGTTCGCCGGCGCCTTTTTCGTGGTGCAAGCGTCCGGTTCGCTTTTTCACGACATGTATCAAAAGATCATGCTGCGGGACGCCTACTCTCTTGGCGCTCCCGGCGGGCAGATCAGTGCCATCGTTGAGAACAAGAGTGGAATCATCACAGTCACCCGGACAGGGGCGATTTACGGCGGGGGAATCTACGATGGGCAATTCAACGTAAGCCTTATCCACGATTCCAACGAAATTCAACGCCCGTTTTCGCTGAGCTACTTTCATCCGAATCCAAGAGAAGTGCTGATGATCGGATTGTCTTCGGGATCGTGGGCCCAGGTAATTGCCAACCATCCTCAGGTCGAACATTTGACGATTGTCGAAATAAATCCGGGCTATCTGCGCCTGATCAGGCGGCATCCCGAGGTGGCCAGCCTACTGCAAAACCCAAAAGTTCGCATCGACATTGACGATGGCCGGCGCTGGCTGGTACGAAATTCCGAGCGCAGATTCGACGTCATTATCATGAACACAAGTTATAACTGGCGGTCCAACGTGTCCAACCTTCTATCGACGGAATTCCTGCAGCTCATTCGCCGACATTTGAATCGCGGGGGCGTACATTTTTACAACGCCACGGAGTCGAAGGAGGTCATGGCGACCGGTCTCAGCGTCTTTCCTTTCGGAATGCGGCTGGGCAGTTGCATGGCGGTCAGCGATGCGCCCTTGCAGCTTGATGCAAAACGCTTGCTCGATGTCTTGTCGGATTACAAAATCGACGGCAAACCCGTGTTTGACTTGTCACAAGAACAGCATCGCCACCGACTGGACGATGTAATGGCGATGACGGCAACAATGGACCGCGATATACCCGGAGTCCCCACCTTGGAATCGGCTGACCATATCCGGGCGCGGACGGCGGGTGCACGCCTTATCACAGACGACAACATGGGCGCGGAATGGTTGCGATAGTGAACTGGGACCGATAAACGCCGGCGGCGGTGTTCGAATCCCACTCAGCGCGACAGAAGAAATTGGACTTGCTCCTCGATTTCCGAAATGGCGATCGGAGCAAGACCTCCTTTGCGCAGCTCCTGGTTGAACTGCGGTAATTCCGCTTGCTTGAATTTAGTCCATTCCGCGATACCAGTGTTGATGCGCTGACTAGATTCCTTGTAGAGAGCACTCGCCTGGGAAGGTGCGGCACGATCGCCGCCTTCTACCACCCGTAGTGCCGAGACCAGGTTGGTATAGCCGTCTTGTAATCCTCCTGACTGCTCTTCGCCCGCTTGCTTATTGGAAACAATATTTCCGATTTTCGATTGCGCCTTTGCCAGCGTCAACTTGAGATCTGAATTTTGTTCACTAACCTTCCGCTCGAGGTCAGCCAGTTGTTTTTGCACCGAACCAATCTCAGCCAGCGCGCGACGTGCTTCGAGAGTGGCGGTAAACATCTGCTGTGCGAGTTGCAACTGCTGTTGAAGTATCTGCGGAGTCGCAGGCGAGCGTGGGTCCATGATGACTTTTAGGAGTTGTGTCTGCGGGCGTCCGTTAACCGTTAGTCTGACTGTGTAAATTCCCGGCACAACTTTGGGGCCGCTGGGACTGCGATATTCGGAGTCTTCATCCGGGCTGGGCTCGCCGGAGCTGCTCCAGGTAAGATTCCAGATAAATCGATGCATTCCAGGAGTTGTCTCCAGCGATTCGGGCTTAGGGAACCAACGCTCGGCAATGGGAAACGGTGGATGTCTCTCTTCTTTCTTATCCTGTGAGGAGAATCTGCGGACAAGTTTCTGTTGCGCATCGAAAATCTCCAGCGTGACGCTCTCGGCAGGAGACTTCAGCAAATAATCGATCATGGCGCCAGCGGAAGGGTTTTTGGCGGTCGGTTCCTCGGGCGGCAGTGGTGTGCCCGCGAAGGAGTCGTTATCGATGCGAAACGCCGAAGCGGGACGATACAGCCAAGCGGCTTCTGCCTTTGCGGCCTCGGTCGCCTGACGGAGGGGCGTAATGTTGTCGAGAATCCAGAACGAACGGCCGTGGGTGGCAACGATTAAGTCGTCACCGTGAATTGAAAGATCGCGAATCGAAGTGACGGGCAGATTGAGTTGCAGGGGCTGCCAGTGGTCGCCATCATCGAACGATACGTAAACTCCGAGTTCGGTTCCGGCGAAGAGCAGGGACTTATTCTCAGTATCTTCTCGGATGACTCGGGCAAAAGCGTTAGGCGAAATGCCGGTCACAATTGGTTGCCAGGTGGCTCCATAATCGCTGGTTCGATAAAAATAAGGTGTTCGATCGTCGAGCCGGCTGCGATCTACCGCGGCGTAGGCGACGGCAGGATCAAAGTGCGAAGCTTCGATGAGCGAGATCTTGCTCCACGCCGAGAGGCCTTGTGGTGTGACATCTTTCCAGGTTTTTCCGCCGTCGCGAGTGAGCTGAATTAGACCAGTGTCACTTCCGGCCCAGATCAGATCGCGGTTAAGAGCGGACGGCGCGATGGTAAATACTACACCGTAGCCGCGCTGTTTCGCGTTCTCAATCGTGGTGGCCCCTTCCGTCTTGGCTCCCGGCTGTTCTGTCGCTCCGGTGAGATCCGGGCTTATAGTTTCCCAGTGCAGGCCGCCATCGACGGTTTTCATCACATATTGCGTTCCAAGATAAAGGGTTGTGGAATCGGCGGGAGAAAAGAGCAGGACCGGCGTCCATGGATCTCTATATTTCCGTTGATTGATCTCGGCGCTGAATGAGAGCGCGGGCCACGGAGTAATATCCTGACTCAATCCGGTTCGTTTGTTGAAGCGGTCAACGCTGCCGTAGGTTCCGCTTAGATAGACGATGTTCGGATCTTTGGGATCGGGCGCCATGTAGCCGCTCTCGCTGCCGCCCGCGGGAAACCAATCGCGTGGAGTGATCTGGCCGTGATCGGTGCGGCTCAGCACCGCCGCACTTCCACTATCCTGTTGTGCGCCGTATACGACATAGGGAAACTGGTTGTCAGTAATCACATGATAAAGCTGCGCCGTGGGCTGGTTATACCAAGTACTCCAGGTTTGGCCTCGGTCGAGACTGATCGTTGTGCCCTGATCCGTTCCGAGAACCATGCTGGCAGAGTTCCTGGGATCGATCCAAATCTGGTGATAATCGTCGCCGCCGGGCGCGCCCCGGACGATCGAAATAGTTTTGCCGCCGTCTTCGGATCGGTAAAGAGCGACATTCGGAACGTAGATCACATCGGGATCGTGTGAGTCGATGGTGATGCTGTTGAAATACCAGGCGCGGCTGGTGAGGCGTGGGTCAGCGTTTTCGAGAACCCAGGTGTTGCCTCCGTCATCGGAGCGATATAGGCCCGCTTTCTTCGCTTGAATGAGGGCGTAGACGCGCTTGCCATCCGGGGCTACGTCAACGCCAATGCGTCCCCAATCCCCATCGGGCAAACCGTTGCCGTTGAGACGCGACCACGTCTTACCGGCATCCTGGGATCGGTAGAGGCCGCCGCCGGGTCCATCAATGGGAGCATAGGTGCTCCACGGAGGACGATGCGCATTCCATGTGCCGGCAAATAAAATCTGCGGGTTGCCGGAGCAGATCGCCAGCTCCGAAACACCGATGTCGCGCCCCGCATCGAGAACCTTGTCCCAATGCGTCCCTCCATCGACAGACTTGTAAACGCCGCGTTCTTCGTTTGGACCGTAAGCGTGGCCGAGCGCGCCGACGTAGACGATGTCCGCATTCTGAGGATCAATGACGATCCGACTGATCTGGCGCGTGTCCTCCAAGCCAACATGAGTCCAGGTGGAACCGCTATCGGTGGATTTATAGACGCCGTTGCCGGAGGAGAGATCGGAGCGAATATCGGACTCCCCGGTTCCGGCGTAAATGATCTTGGGGTTGGAGGGAGCTACGGCAATCGCACCGATCGAGGCGACTGGTTGCCTATCAAAAATCGGCGACCAAACCGTTCCAGCATCGGTAGTCTTCCAAACGCCTCCATTGACCGCGCCAAAATAAAAAGTAGTGGAGTCGCCCGGCACGCCAGCCACGGCTACCGCCCGCCCGCCGCGAAATGGGCCGATCAAGCGCCACTTAAGTCCACCCACCGGTTCCGGAGAGGCTGACTGGGTGATCACTGGGATAGCCAGGAAAAGTAGAAAGAGAGCGCTTATACCAAAGCGGAAACGTGGTTTGAGTTTATGCAAGTGGCGAATCCCTCTTGGACCCAGTGTACTGGAAGAAGGCAGAGTCTTTGAAGTGTGGATCGTGCGTTGCTGACTGCATCAACAAGAAGAACAAGGTGATCGGCAAGAGACGCGCTCAGCTTTTCTGCAGTTCGCGCGCAGATTGCACTGCCTGCACTAGCTCACTAGCCGCTTGAGTGATCTTCGCCAGATTCCCATCGCGTAGCGCAGAGGCATTCACTAGATCGCCGCCTACTCCGAGAGCAAATGCCCCGGCGGCAATGTAGCCGGCAGCAGTTGAAGCGTTCACTCCGCCGGTTGGAATCAGGGCAACGTTGGGGAAGGGACCTTTCAAGGACTG
>JBAPQU010000429.1:0-2975 GCA_049280795.1 Candidatus Sulfotelmatobacter sp. | reverse complement strand
GTCTTCGCCTATGCGGTCCTGCATGAACTTGGACTTCTTCCATTCCATGAGCTCGCGCTCGGCTTCGTCGGCGCGGCGCTCGGATTGGCTGGACTCTTCGGCGATTTCGTGGAGCTCTTCGAGCGAGATGGGACCGCTCAAGGGCTCGTGGGATTCGTGGGCGGCATGGTCGCGACGCTTGGACCAGGGCGTAGCGCCGGCGTCCCGCCGGCCGGATGCGGACGCGGAATCGGAGTGAAGTTCTTCCGAGGACGGTGCTGGCGAGGCGCCAGCGCTACTGTCGAGCTCAGATGAGACTCCGACCGGTACGTCACCGTCGCGACGATCCGGCGAATCGCGCAGCACTTCTTTCAGGATGCGATGCACGATCAGATCGGGATAGCGGCGGATCGGTGACGTGAAGTGCGTGTAATTTGTGGCCGCCAACGCGAAGTGGCCGTGGTTCTCTTCCGAATAGCGCGCTTGCTTGAGCGAGCGCAGCATCAGGTAGCTCAGGATGCGCTCTTCCGATTTGCCCGCGATTTTGGCGGCCAGCTTTTGGTACATGCGAGGAGTGATGTGAACGTCTTTGGGAATCTCGACGGTGCGCGCCTGCTTGCCGGTGCCACGCGCCGCGCGCCGGTCCGTTTTGAACTGCACGCGGTGAATCGGCAGCGCGCCTACGCCGAGCGAATATCCGAAGGTGGCGGCGATTGTTTCGAAGTCGTAGACGCGTTTGGCGTCCGGTTTTTCGTGAATTCGATATAAGGACGCGACGTGTTTCAATGCGAGATATTGCGCGACGCACTCGTTGGCCGAGAGCATGAACTCTTCGATCAGGCGATGCGCGATGTTGCGCACGGAGCGCGTGATGCTTTTCATCAAACCGAATTCGTCGAACTCGATGACCGGTTCGGGTAGGTCGAAGTCGATGGAGCCGCGGCGCTGGCGTTTGCGATTGAGAATCAGAGCGAGGTCGCGCATGAGTTCGAAGGTGGGCACGAGACTTGAGTAACGCTCTCGCATGGCGGTGTCGCCTTCAATCACGGCGTTGACCGCGGTGTAGGTCATTCTTTCAGCCGAACGAATGATGCCTTCGCACAGCTCGTAGCTGACAATCTCGCCGTGAGGATCGATTTGCATGATGCACGACAGAACTAGCCGGTCGAGGTGCGGGCGCAGGCTGCAGATATCCGTGGATAGTTCGAGGGGCAGCATGGGCACAGCGCGGTCGGGGAAGTAGACGCTGGTGCCGCGCAGGCGCGCTTCCTGGTCGAGCGCGGAATCGGGCGTGACATATTGGGCCACGTCGGCGATGTGGACCTGCAACTCAAAATTGCCGCCGGGGAGATTGCGCACGGTGACGGCATCGTCGAAGTCGCGCGCGGTTTCGCCGTCGATGGTAACGATGGGCAGGGTGCGGAAGTCGCGCCGGTGGCGGAGTTCCTGCGCGGGGATGGTGGCGGGAATGTTCTGTGCTTCTTCGAGTGTTGCTGCGAGAAAGTGGTGAGGCAGGTGAAATTTGCGGATGGTGATTTCGACATCGACGCCGAAGTCATCGGGGCGACCGATAATTTCAACGACGCGTCCGCGTGGATTTTGTGTGGGCGTGGGCCAGTCGGTGATTTCGACATCGACGACCACGCCTTCGAGATCGTCCGAGTTTGCGCGGCGCGCGGCCTCGTCGCCTAGCACGCGGTCGACTGATTTTCGTGGCGCTGGCGTCTCGCTGGCTTTCGCGAGTGTATCTTGCTTTCCGGAGCGGGGGCGGGTCGCACCCGCAGGTTGCCCTGAGCTTGCCGAAGGGACTGCCGCCGGGGGCGGCGGCGCTACGTTCTCTGCGCCGGGCGGAATTACTACATCCATTGTGATTTTGCTGTCGATTGGCTTTACGGAGTTGTGGCGGGTGCCGTAGTGAAAAATTCCGACGACGGTGGGATGCGCGCGCACCACCGGACGAATGATGCGGCCTTCGGCGCGGCCATCGGGGCGAGTGGCGACGATATCGACTAGGACGCGATCGCCGTGCATGGCGTTGCCGATGGCGTGGGGCGCGATGAAAATGTCGCCTACGAGGCGCGACTTGAGAGATGGGATTAGCGAGCTGGCCTCGGGGATGACGAAGCCGAAGCCGTCGCGGTGCATGGTGAGGCGACCCACGACCAGGTTCTTGTCATTCTTGTGCGCGGCGGGTTGCGGCAGGGCGTAGCGGTCGGAATTGAGCTGAACCAATTCTCCCGCGGCTACAAGCTTTTGAAGATGCGCGTCGAGATCTCCGCGGGCTTCGCCGTGCAGGCCAAGTTCGCGCACGAGCTGCTTGAATCCGGCCGCGCGCTTGGGCTGGCGGGCGATGTGTTTCAGGATGGTGGAGTCGGAAAGCATGAGGGATCTGTCAGCGATCAGCCGTCAGCTTTCAGCATAACCCAGATGCGTGGCGGGATTCTTAGCCTGCAGCTCACCACGTTTTCTCACCACGTGTCTTCACCAAGTGTCCCCGCCGCCGCGTGGTGGCCACGCGCCTAGCATGCGGCGGACCATTGCGATTTGGCCCACATGGTAGCTGTTGTGCGCCACCATCTGCCAGAGCACGGCTTCTAGCGTTCCCGCGATCTTTTTGTCCGCTTCGTGGACGGTCTCGACCTGGCGCTGCATTTCTTGTGGAGTGGAATTTGCCAGCATTGCGAAATTTGCGAGCAGATCGGCAAAGCGCTGGCGGAGGCGATCCCAGTCCTGTGCGTCGTTCTGCACACCGTCCTGCAGATTGATTGGAGATGGCATGGGTGGGAAGCTTTCTGAGTTGTGCTGCGGATACGCTGGCTTCTCGTTGCGAATGCGGCGCAGTTCGTAGTCCATCCAGTAGTTCATGTGGTAGACGAGTTGTCTGATGGAGTGCGGAAAGCCTTCTATGTGGCAAGCGGCCTGTTCGGCGGAGAGATCTTCGACGCAGGCGATGGGATCGGCGTGTGATCCCATGCCGTGGAGTAGTTCTATTAGCG
>JBAPQU010000428.1:0-2416 GCA_049280795.1 Candidatus Sulfotelmatobacter sp. | reverse complement strand
GAACCTGACGGCGGAAAAGATGGATAGGGTTCTTGACGAGTACAGGAAGAAGGCGACGCAGTAAGAAATTTGGCGATTGTGCGATCGGATGATTGAGCGATTAAAGAAACATTCTGGTTTTCAATCGCGCAATGACTCAATCGCAAAATCACACAATGGCTGACTTAGTTTCTCATCCCGACGAGGTAAAGGTCGTCTCCCGGCGCTTCGGCCAGGGCGCGACGAATATCGACCGCTATCTCGAACTGGACGGCTACAAGGCCGTGCAGAAGGCGCTCGCGATGGAAGCGGATGCCATTGTGAACGAAGTAAAAAATTCCGGGCTGCGCGGGCGTGGCGGGGCTGGGTTCTCGACCGGGATGAAGTGGTCGTTCGTCCCCAAGCAATCGGCCAAGCCGAAGTATGTGCTGTGCAACGGCGACGAGAGCGAGCCCGGCACTTGCAAAGACCGCCTGATTTTTGAGCAGGATCCGCACTCGATCATTGAAGGAGTGATGATCGCAGGGCTCGCAGTGGGCGCGCAGAGTGGCTACATTTATGTTCGCGGCGAATACCGCTATCTGCTGGTCATCATGCAGAAGGCGATTCGCGATGCATACGCCAAGGGCTTTCTCGGCAAGAACATCTTCGGCAGCGGGCGCGATTTCGATGTTTACTGGCACGGCGGCGCCGGTGCTTATGAAGTGGGTGAAGAATCGGCGCTGATGGAATCGCTCGAAGGCAAGCGCGGTATTCCACGTATCCGTCCTCCATTTCCGGCGGTGGTCGGCCTTTGGGGTGGACCTACCGTTATTAATAACGCCGAAACATTGGCCAGCGTACCGCACATTATGCTGGGTGGTGCGGAATGGTTTGCCAAGATTGGCACGCCGAAGAATGGCGGCACGCGGCTGTTCTGCCTGAGCGGGAATATCGCGAAGCCCGGGGTTTACGAACTGCCGATGGGCTACAACCTGAAGAAGATGATTTACGAAGTTGGCGGCGGGATTCCGAATGGGCGCAAGCTGAAAGCGATTGTGCCGGGCGGGGCATCGTGTCCCTGCCTTACTGCCGATGAGATCGATGTCAACATGGATTTCGATTCGCTCGCGAAGGCAGGTTCCATGCTGGGTTCGGGCGGAGTGGTGATCGTCGACGATGGGCAGTGCATTGTGAAGTTTGCTTTGCGGACGATGAAGTTTTATCAGCACGAGAGTTGTGGGTGGTGTATTCCCTGCCGTGAAGGCACAGACTGGTTGAAGAAGACGCTGCTGCGGGTTCACTCGGGCGGCGGCGTGAAAAAAGACATCGACAACATGCAATACCTGGCCGAGAACATGCTGGGGCGGACGTTCTGTCCGCTGG
Organism: Candidatus Sulfotelmatobacter sp.; assembly: GCA_049280795.1. GTDB lineage: Bacteria > Acidobacteriota > Terriglobia > Terriglobales > Acidobacteriaceae > Sulfotelmatobacter. The sequence continues at coordinate 1,072 of JBAPQU010000428.1, read as the reverse complement.
GCGATGCGGCGGCGATGCCGACGATCGCGTTCGTAAAAAAATTCCGCAAAGAATTTGAAGATCATCTGGAAGGCAGGCCGTGCCCGTATGAAAAAGCGGGCGTGGCGGAAGAAGTACTAGCGTAGCGCCGGCGTCTCGCCGGCTTGAAGTGCGGGCGGAAGCCCCGCGAGATTTCAATTACTGATGGCAGCGAAGGCGGGACGCCGGCGCTACAAATTACGACGCTATTTATGGCTGACGTAACACTCACAGTTGACGGCAAGAAGGTGACGGCCCCCGCCGGGACGCTCCTCATTGAGGCCTGCAAGACCGTGGGCATCGAAGTTCCTTCGTTTTGTTATTACCCGAACCTCTCGCTGCAGGGCGCTTGCCGCATGTGCCTGGTGAAGGTCGAGAAAATGCCCAAGCTGCAGACCGCATGCACAACGGTCATCAGCGAAGGCATGATCGTCACTTCCGAAAGCGAGGAGATCAAGCAGGCGCGCAAGTCGATGCTCGAGATGCTGCTGGGGAACCATCCTTTGGATTGTCCGGTGTGCGATGCGGGTGGCGAGTGTGAATTACAGGACATGACGTTCAGCTACGGCGCCGCCGAATCGAAGTTCATGGAGGCGAAAAATCATAAAGACGAGCAGCAATGGTCTCCGGTGGTTTTCTTCGACCGGCCACGCTGCATTCTCTGCTATCGCTGCGTGCGCGTGTGCGGCGAGGGCATGGACGTCTGGGCGCTTGGTGTGCAGAACCGCGGCGTGAGTTCGATCATCGCTCCTAATAAAGAAGATCATCTGGAGTGCGAAGAGTGCGGCATGTGCATCGACATCTGCCCGGTAGGCGCGCTGACTTCCGGCGCGTACCGCTATAAGACGCGGCCGTGGGAGATGAAGCACGTAGGCACGATCTGCACCCATTGTGGCGACGGCTGCAAGACCACGCTGGGCGTGCGCCGTGCCGATACCGGCATGGAGATCGTCCGCGGCGATAACCGCGATAAGAGCGGGACGAACGGGGATTTCCTCTGCATTAAGGGCCGCTACGGGTTTGACTTTGCGAATCATGAAGAGCGGCTGACGCG
>JBAPQU010000427.1:0-1636 GCA_049280795.1 Candidatus Sulfotelmatobacter sp. | reverse complement strand
CGGTAAGAATCAGTCTTCGTTCAGCGATTCGGGCTCGAGGGCGATGTTGGTTTCGCCGGCGGCTTTTTTCTGCGCGTATTTTTTCATCCAGGCTTCCCAGCTTTTGCCGGCTGCGGTGTCGCGTCCGGTGAAGGCTAGCGCGGCGATGTCGGCGTAGGAGATGGAAATTTTTTGGTTTGCGTTTTTCGGAAGCAGGCGGACGACGGAATCCTTCAGCGTTGGCGCCGTGCGGCGGTCGAATAGATAGCCTTCGATTTTAGTTCCGTCTTTGCGGGTGATGGTTACATCGCCGCGGTAGTCGAAGGCTTTCTCCAGCGCAGTGCGGATTTCTTCTCCGGTGGCTAGTTGCGGGATCCAGCCTTCGAGTTGTTCATGGGCGGTGCCGGGAGCGACTTCTAGGGCGTCGGGATTGGCAGCGTTAGCGTGGGGAGGGATCGCGCTCGGTTCGGCGTGATCGATGTGTCCTGCTTCTTTGCCTGTCATCAGTTAATCAACTTCAAAATCTTAAACACAGAGAACACAGGGGTTCACGGGGTAAACTGTTATGCCCTGGTTTCTTGAAATGGTTCTGTTGTCGGCTGGATTTGCACCAGTGGATGCACCGGGGCTTGTGGCTCGTCCAGCAGGCGCAGCGCTTCTTTGTCACTGTAGCTTGAGAACAGAGTCGCCTTTGCCGTGGCCAGAAATCCGCTCAGTGAGCTGAAAGTTGCGTTTACTGCCGAGGCCTCATAGCCGCTGTGCACCATGCAATTCGCGCAGGCGGGATTGCCGGACTCGGTGCCGTAGTTGCTCCAGTTCGTGGTCTCGAGCAGCTCGGAGAAAGTGTCGGCGTAGCCATCTTGCAGAAGGTAACAGGGCTTCTGCCATCCAAAAATGTTGTAGGTAGGCATGCCCCACGGGGTGCAGGGGTAGGTGCGCTTGCCCATCAGAAATTCCAGGAAGAGTGGCGAAAGATTAAATTTCCAGCTCTTTTTGCGGTTCGACAAAATCGCGCGGAACATGCGGCGAGTGCGGGCGCGGCCTAGAAAATGCTTCTGGTCGGGCGCTTTATCGTAGGAGTAGCCGGGCGAGAGCATCATGCCTTCGAGGCCGAGTTCCATCATGTCGTCGAAGAAGGCGCGGACACTTTTTGGATCGGCACCGTCGAAGAGCGTGGTGTTTGTCGTGACGCGGAAGCCGCGGTTGAGGGCTTCCTTGATGCCATCGACTGCGATGTCGTATCCGCCCTCGTGGCAGACTGCGAGGTCATGCTCTTCGCGCTGGCCGTCGAGGTGAACGCTGAACGTGAGATATTTGCTCGGCTTGAAGAGATGAATCTTCTCCTTCAGCAGCAGGGCGTTGGTGCAGAGGTAGATATATTTCTTGCGCGCGACAATGCCTTCGATGATCTCGCCGATCTGCGGGTGCATGAGCGGTTCGCCGCCGGGGATGGAGACCATGGGCGCGCCACATTCTTCGACGGCGCGAAAACACTCTTCTGGAGTGAGATCGGTTTTGAGGACGTGGGCCGGGTATTGGATTTTGCCGCATCCGGCGCAGGCCAGGTTGCAGCGGAACAGCGGCTCGAGCATGAGCACGAGCGGGTATTGCTTGCGCCCGGCAAGTTTCTGGCGCAGGACGTATGACGTCACAGTCC
>JBAPQU010000426.1:0-5060 GCA_049280795.1 Candidatus Sulfotelmatobacter sp. | reverse complement strand
GTGCTACCTTCACCGCAGGTCGCGCCGCAACCGCCGGACGCAGCGACTGCACTTCGTTTCTCGCTAACGGTTGTCCGGGATGCGCGGCCAGAGCCTGCTGCTGTTTCGCAAACGGCACCGGCGGCGGAGGCGGTGTTTTCTTGGCGACGACTTGCCGGCTAGCAACTGCTGCCGGAGGTGCGGCTACGTGACCCGCAGTAGCCGCCTTTGCTCCCATCACGCTCGCGCGTGTCGGAGCCACGGCAACACGCCCGCTCAACGGTGCCGCAGCGATCTGTTGAGGCGTCACAGTGACCCTCGCTTTCGCCACCGGCTGCGCGCTCACGAATGCTTGCTGCGGAACCACCACCACTGCGCCCTGAACGCTGCGATTGGCATAAGTGATGTTGGTGATATTCGTAGTGGTGTTGTTGACGATGGTCGTGCGGTAAACGTTGGTCACCTGCGTGACGTTCACCGTGGTGCTGCTAACGTTAACGCGCGTCACATAAGCTTCGCTCACGTGATACGAGGGTACATAAACTTCCCGCGGACCGAGTGGAAACCATCCCACGTTGCCGCCAAAGCCGCCCGGACCACCGCCGATGAACACTACCAGCGCGGGCGCGTACACCGCCTGCACTGCCACCGGCCCGGCTACCCATCCCCAGCGTCCGCCCACACTCACCCAGCGACCGTAGTGGAACGGAGCATAGCCCCAGGGAGAGTCATCCACCCAGGACCATCCCCACGGAGAAATCCAAACCCAGTGGCCGGTATGATAAGGCGCCCATCCGCCTTCCACCCGATTGGGGAACCAGACGTGTCCGTAGCTGGGATCGTCGCGCCAATCGCCGTAGTCATCGAGATCGTCAAACCCAACCACATCGCGCGACAGATACTGCGCCGAGCGCGAAAAATCGTAGCGGTGGTCGCGGCCCTCGGACCAGGTATCGAAATCGTCGGGAGCATAAAGCTGCTCGATATCTGCATACAAACCGTCCGTGCCGCTGAGAGTGGCTCGTTGTCCGCCGCGCAACTCATAGCTCTGGCCGCCGCCATCGGCCTCGCCGTCGCCCTCGCGGACGCTGATGATCGTGCTATTCCCATCCTCACCCACTTCCACGCGATAGTGTCCAGGCTGCGTGATCGTAAATGCCTGGTTTGGCGTGTCAATCTCGAAGTCGTCATCTTGGCCCAGCCTGCGCACCGTAACATTGATCGCGCCAGATGTGAGCTGGATTTGCACTGTGTTGTCGTCGAGGTTCAGGAAAGAGAAGCCGGTAAAGGGCGCCATGCGGATCACGGCCGATCCCAACTGCACTTCGGCGCGCGATCCATCGTCGGTCCAGAGCTGGTCGCCGGTAGTCATGGGACGGTTGGGAACCGCTCCCACCCAATCAGTTTCCCCGGCAGGTTCGAATGAGACTGAGCCTTGCAGATAACCGAGGCGCGCGACGCGACCCGGTGGATCGTCTTGATCCTGAGCGGCTGATCTTGTAGGCAAAGCGATGGTGGCGAGCGCGATCCCAAGCACAGCACTCCACCAGCCTAACTTCAGAGTTGTTTTCATAACGGCATGTCTCCCAAGCTTTCTTCGCGAAGCCCGAGCCTCGCGGAATTTTCTATCAACCTTTGAGGACGAAGATGGTCGCAGGAACAGGGTCTCCACGGGTATGCCCGACAGCAACCTAAGAATGAGCGCTACGAACAGGCGAACGCGCTCGGCCAGAACACTCCATGGATTGTTTATTGGAACCCAAGCATAACAGATTAGTTGCTGCGGAAGCTCCTCCATAACCTAAAGGGATTGCATCCGCATAAGTTTTTGTTTTTCTGACACACTGGAAGTGCATACCTCCTTTCTTCTGCTTCAGCTTGATGCCTCAACCTCGACGAGCCGCGCGAATTCCATCTTCAATTCGTTTTCTGGCCTGTTTTGGCCCCTTCACGTCGATCACGCGGTACTGTTCGCCACTCAGTTCGTGATAGTTCACAAAAAAATCCTCAAGCTCGCGCAGGAACGTGCGGCCTAAATCAGAAACATTTTTAATGTCGGCAAAGCTGTGGTTTTCTTTTTCCACTGCCACCACTCGATCGTTCCGTTCTTTATGCTTCTTATCGCCTTGTTCTCCTTCGATGATTCCGATCAGCCGGCACTTCAGAACGCAACCTGGGAAGGCAGGCTCGTCCATGAGTACAAGGACATCCACTGGATCCCCATCCTCGGCAATTGTCCGGGGAATAAAACCAAAATCGTATGGAAACGCCATCCCGGCGGGCAGGACCTTCTTTAACTCGAAGACCTTCTGCTCCGCATCAAAGGCGTACTTGTTGCGGCTGCCTTTTGGCGTTTCGATGACAACCTGAAAGATGGAATCATCGTCCTGATCTATGGATGAGAGCCGGGACGGATCAGCGAGCGCGCTCGAACGCTTTCTTTTCTTACTCATCGAACCTCCTGGGGGATGACGATTTGTTATGCACGGAAGGGTGCAACCGGTGGTTGGGGGCGGTGAAGAGGCGTACGCGAAGACGCCTCCATAGTGTTTCGCGAAGTTGCCAGAGCGATACCGAGATCACGAGCCACGCCAGCGTCGCGCACGAAAGTACAACCGCTGCACTGAAGTGGGGCAGTTCCTTCCAAACTACAAAAGCGAAAGCGACCAGTCCGATGCATCCCATCGATGCACCCGCTGCATCAATGCCCGCAGCGGCCTGGCCTCGTTGCGCGCCGTCTTGCCTGGCTTGGTCTTTTTTTTGTTTTTCGTGTTTTTCTATCAGCGTGGCTGCCGCGGGTAAGATAGCGGGAAATGCGAGGAAGAGGCCGCCAATTCCCGGACCGAAGCGTTTTGCGATCACTCCCGCCAATGCGGTCACAGTGCCGCCGAAAAGGAACCGAAGAAGATAGTCCTGCCAGCGCGATTGTCCCAGTTCGGATGTGTCGATCTTTACTTTCACCCAGCCAACCCCAGCGCATAGCAGAGGCCGAAAGCGCATCCAAACCACAACACCATCGCTAGACTCGTAACCGGCAGAACCGGCAACCGCCAACGCAGCAGCAAACGGCTGACTAGGCAGGCGTAGAAAAAGAAACCCACTGCGCCAATCATCATTGACTTGGCCTCAATGCTGGCGTACTCACTTCCTTCTTTCATGACTGTGAGGGCGAGTGTGGCAAGCGCTACGGATGGGGCAGCTCCAAAGATCCCAGCAAAACTTTTCGGCTTCAGTAAGTCCCCCAATAAGGCGAAGGACGAAACTACTACACCGCCCACGATCAGTCTGATCAGAATTTCTTTCAAATGCGGCAGCCTCTCACCTTACACGGCCATAAATTGCTGTCGTTGTCGCAACGCAACGGTTCCTTCCGGCTGGCAAGACTGAAGGTTGCGATCAATAAGTCCACGTGATTTGAGAATCGAGCCGAGTCCGGCAACGCTGAAATCGGGTAGAGCGGGTACTTCTCTGACAATTCTTCCCTTAGCCCGGATTGAAATGGATGAGGAGTTGAATCTAGGGTCGGGTGCGGAACCAGCAAGAACAGCATGAGAATCTTGTCTCATGCTGAGACATTGTCATCGTCACTGCCTCTATTCGCCCCAGCGCAATCCATTTAACCCACTGAAAACTATAGCGCCTGAGTGCTAGTCCTTCCGTTCTGCACTGTGGTCTCGGTCGTGCTTCTCTCTTCCCCATAACCGCGTGTTCTGGCTCCCCAACGCTCTTCCTAACCGGGAAGAGGGGGAGCCCAACCGCATTTATGAATTGCCGAACCACCTGGGTTGAACGAGCAGGGCCGTGCAATCGGGGTTGAACAAGTAAGAAAGGGTCGTAATCGCTTTGGGGCAAATAGGCACAGCGAAGGCGCGCGCGGCGCAAACCAGCACGGTAGCCGAATTGGCGCGTTTTTTCCCCGAAGCCACTCCGGTACGAATCCCCGTGCAATTCACCCGCACCGGCGGCGAGACGACGAGCATTCCCGGCGCTCCAGAGAGCACAGTCATCGAGTTCGGTACATCCCGCGAAGTGTTGTTCTCCTGCACCATGCCCCTGGAATTTGCCGACGTTCTGCGCCTGCGTAATTCTGACGGCTCGCTTGACACGGAGGCATCTGTGGTCGCAGTGCAGTACCAGCCGGGCGCGACCATCGTCGCAGCCCGCTTTCTCAACTCAGTTCCCAACTGGATCGTGAAACCATGACCCCATCGCAACCGACTTCACCGCAGCCTTCGCCAGCCGCTCCGGATTTTGCGGCTCTATGGGCAAGTGCACGCCGCCTTCATCCTATTTATGTAGAACTGGCTCGCGAGTTCGTGATCGATGTACCGGTCTGCGCGGATCTCGATGCCCAGGCGGAAACGCCGGGCCGCGAATCCGTGGAGCAGGCCCAGCAGTGGCTCAACGATATGGATGACCATATCCAGGTCCACCAGTTGCGCCAGTTTCTACAGACCAGCGCGCTCGTGGATTCCGAAGGCATGGTCGTATTGCTCCAACACTTCCTGGCGAAGACGAGCCACACTGACGCCTCGCGCGACAAGATCGATTTCCTGCTGGTGCAGTATTTCAGCCAGAATGCGCCCAGCGAGCTCGATGACAACAGTGCCGACATTGCCTATGTGGCCCAAGGTCTGGAACCGGTACTCGGCGCTGTAGAGATCAAGACCCCGGTGTGGCTGAACGCGTTAGATCGCGTTCTCGACGCCGCGCGGCGCTGCCGTTCGCTCGACGAGTTACTGCACGGAGGAGTGCTCGAGCAGGGACGCAAAGCCAAAGCGCAGGCCGGCGACCTGTTCTATCTGCCGATCGCGCTGGTGGCTTTTACTCGTTTTGGATATCTCATGCGGCGCGTTTTCTTCCGCCTCATGCTCACCGATCTCAACAACATCCTCGACGGGCTTACTGAACTGGATGAAAAGGGAATCGAAACCATCGACTGCCGGCGCGCGCAGTTTTCCGCGCAGGAGCCGATCGTGCGTCTGCGCATGATCTGCCAGTCCTGGAAAGTTATGTTCCAGGCCGAATATTCTTCCGGTCAGCCGCTGCGCATGCTGGTAGATTTGCGCGCCTCCGTTGAC
>JBAPQU010000425.1:0-1921 GCA_049280795.1 Candidatus Sulfotelmatobacter sp. | reverse complement strand
GTTCGCAAGTTGGATTTGATTCGTATCAGGGCACGGCTTTAGCCGTGCCGTCAGAGCTACAAAAAATAAGGGCTTTAGCCCCTGAGGTAGGAGAAGCAATATGAGCACGGACGTAAAGATCCCCCAGCAACTTCCGGTCACGCACGTCGCCGCTCCCAAGGGAGTGAAGCTCCCCATCTACATGGACAACCACGCCACCACGCCCACGGATCCGCGCGTTCTGGAAGAGATGCTGCCCTATTTCATGGAAAAGTTCGGCAACTCCGCCAGCCGCAATCATTCTTTCGGATGGGCGGGCGAAGAAGGCGTGGAAACAGCTCGCGAGCGCATCGCCAAGCTCATCGGCGCCACTACGAAAGAAATCATCTTCACCTCAGGCGCCACCGAGAGTGACAACCTCGCCATCAAGGGCGTGGCCGAGATGTACCGCGAAAAGGGTAACCATATCATCACGGCGGTCACCGAGCACAAAGCCGTGCTCGACACCTGCAAGCGTCTGGAAAAATACGGCTACCGCGTCACGTATCTCCCCGTCCAAAAAGATGGCTTGATCGATCTCGAAGAGTTGAAGCGCGCCATGGATGACAAGACCATCCTGGTTACGATCATGGCCGCGAACAATGAAATCGGCGTGGTGCAGCCCATTGCAGAGATCGGCAAGCTGTGCCATGAGCGCGGCATTATCTTCCACACTGACGCGACGCAGGCGGTCGGCAAGATTCCGATCGACGTAAACAAGCAGAACATTGACCTGATGTCGATCTCCGGGCACAAAATGTACGGCCCCAAGGGCGTGGGCGCGTTGTACGTTCGCCGCAAAAATCCGCGCGTGCAGATTTCCGCCATCATCGATGGCGGCGGCCACGAGCGCGGCATGCGCTCCGGCACGCTCAACGTTCCGGGTATTGTGGGTCTCGGCAAAGCCTGCGCCATCGCGTCGGAAGAAATGTCTCGCGAGGCAGTTCAGTTGGTCGGCCTGCGCGATCGCCTGCGCGACCGCATCATGAATCGTCTCGACGAAACTTACATCAACGGCTCCATGGAGCACCGCCTGCCCGGCAACCTGAACATTAGCTTTGCCTATGTGGAAGGCGAATCGCTGCTCATGGGCATCAACGATATCGCAGTTTCCAGCGGTTCGGCCTGCACCTCTGCCACGCTTGAGCCATCTTATGTATTGAAGGCTCTCGGCACCGGGGATGACCTGGCGCACAGTTCGATCCGCTTCGGTATCGGCCGCTTCAACACTGCAGCCGAAGTCGATTACGTGGCCGACCGCGTCATTGAAACCGTCGAGCGCCTGCGCGAACTTTCTCCGCTCTACGAAATGGCGAAGGAAGGCATCAACTTGGCGGATGTAAAGTGGGCAGGAGATGCCAGTCATTAGCTTCGTGGAACTGGGGTCAATCTCGACGCGAGAACTAGTTCAGCCGCGAAGCGGCATGTGAAAGTCCGGCACTGAAGTGCCGGGTGCGTTGGAGAGCAAATAATAAGTCCCTTAGGGACGGCATAGACTTAAAGTTCGAGGAGAGCACATGTCATACAGCGATAAAGTAATCGATCATTACAACAATCCCCGCAACGTCGGCTCCATGGACAAGAGCAGCGCTGACGTAGGTACCGGTCTGGTCGGCGCACCGGAGTGCGGTGACGTCATGAAGCTGCAAATCAAGGTCAACCGCGAGACGAATGTCATCGAGGAAGCAAAGTTCAAGACCTTCGGCTGCGGCTCCGCGATCGCCTCGTCCTCTTTGGCCACGGAATGGGTCAAAGGCAAAACTGTTGAAGAAGCCCTCACCATCAAGAACATGGACATCGTGAAGGAGCTGTCGCTCCCTCCGGTGAAGATCCATTGTTCCGTGCTGGCCGAGGATGCGATCCGCGCTGCGATCGGCGACTGGAAGAAAAAGCAGGAGAGCGC
>JBAPQU010000424.1:0-1893 GCA_049280795.1 Candidatus Sulfotelmatobacter sp. | reverse complement strand
CGTCTACGCCACCTCAAAGCCATCTATTCACCGAGGCGCGTAAACCATCGCTTCTTCATTTGATTTGTGCTGGTGCCGGGAGGGGGAGTCGAACCCCCAAGACCCGAAGGTCGGCGGATTTTGAGTCCGCTGCGTCTGCCAGTTCCGCCATCCCGGCTAAGGGCATCAGCTTGAAGAGAACACTAGCTTAATCGACGATCTGAGGCTTTGCAACCGCCGCTTCGGTCCCCGCTCGACCCACCACCCGACATAAATTGACAAACTGATGACAATCCTTTGACAACCCACTCGCGCCCAACCCCCTAGCATTGCCGTGGTTTAACGCACCGGGAATTCGCACACGGAGCCCGGCGAAAAACCGCGCGAAAACCGCATCCCTCACTCGCACTATATTAAGGAGAAATCGCATGTATCGTTTGCTTGGGCGCACTCACGTTCTTCCCGCCTTCGTTGGGCTTCTGCTGGTCCTGTCTTCCAGCGCGGCTCTGGCGCAATATCAAATCCAGTTCCTGACTTCAGATTTAACTGGCAAGGCAAAGCATACCGATCCTCTGTTGAAAAATGCGTGGGGATTAGCCTATGCTCCGGACGCTCCTTTCTGGGTTAGCGACGAAGCCGATGGTTGGTCCACTTTGTACGATGGCAAGGGCAACCCGCAAAGTTTGCAGGTCATCGTCCCTTCCGCCAGCGGCTCCGGTTCAGGCTCGCCCACAGGCATCGTCTACAACGGTTCGTCGGAATTTCAAATCGATAGCTGGACCTCGCTTTTCCTCTTTGCCACCCTGGATGGGACTATAAGTGGTTGGTCGCATTTCGAGCCCAGCCGGTCACTGATCGCCGTAACCACCCCCGGTGCGGTTTATACAGGGCTGGCCATTACCAGCAAGACGTCGGGAAATTTTCTGTTTGCCGCGGATGTCGCCAACAACAAAGTCGATGTTTACGATGGAACTTTCAACCTGGTCAACTCGTTTACCGATCCCACTGTTCCGGCCGGTTTCGCTCCCTTCGGAATCCAGGACATCGATGGTAAAGTCTTCGTTTCGTTCGCCAGCACCTCAGGCGGCCCGGGCGGCTACATCGATATCTTTAGCGAAAGCGGAACTCTGATCAGGCACCTTACGCACGGAGCGCCGCTGAACCAGCCCTGGGGATTCGCGCTGGCTCCCTCGGACTTCGGCACCTTCAGCAAGGCCTTGTTAATCAGCAACAACACTGCGACCGGATCTATTAACGCCTACAGTCTGGGTACCGGAAAACTGCTGGGTACGATTGCGAACTCATCCGGCAAAGTAATCACCGTCAGTGGCCTCTGGGGAATAGAGTTCGGCGGCGGTTCCACAGCCAACGGCTCGAAGAATCAGCTCTTCTTCACCGCCGGCCCCAAAGATACGGATGGCTACTTCGGCTTGATCAGCTTCAAGTAGTACAACCGCCAGGTAATGCAATTTAAAAACACCTGGCGGTTCTATCTTTACCCGGCGTCGTCCCGAAGGCCCGCGTTTTCACCAGCGGGCCGAGGGATCTCCCTAAGCACACCGCTGTTCAGGGCGCGATGGAACGTTGAATGAAGATCACATCACTATCGGGGCAATGAGTGTAATCGCGATATAACGCCAATTGAGCGTTGTGTTCCTCGCCATTTCCTCATCACGCGGAAACTACAAATCAATGGCGAAGGGCGCACGTTCCCCGAGAGCGCCCTCAGTTCGCCGGCGGCTCCATTAAAGAACCTGGCGCCCGCCTGGAAATCGTCCACTTCGTCGGCGGCGGCTGTCACTCAATCTACTGCGGCAAAGACGCGGCCACTTTCAACAACGACCTCTCACTCTGCGTCGATCCTTTCGGCACTGGATAGCCGATCGCCTGTTCCGCGGGCGCGCCAAACAGTTC
>JBAPQU010000423.1:0-11286 GCA_049280795.1 Candidatus Sulfotelmatobacter sp. | reverse complement strand
GTGCCAACAGAGTTCGCGTTTCCGGGCATGCGGTGCAGTTCGCGGACAAAATCGAGAGTGCGCTGCGTATAGGGTGAGCCTTCCATATCGACGCGCACAAAACCGGGAGGGTCCATGGATGCAGCTTTGGCGACGAGTCCGCTGACAATTTCGCGCGCGAGCTTCTCGTCCACATCGAGACCCATATGAGTGAGCTTTAAGCTGATGTTGGCGTGGAGTTGGTTGGCTGCAATCGCGTCAAGGATTTGATAGTAGAGCTGAGCGCTGTGGCGGGCTTCATCCGGATTGGTGACATTTTCACCGAGGTTATCGATGCTCACACTCATGCCGGTGCGATTAACGGCCTGCGTGGCGCGGACGGCATCGGCAATCTCGGTGCCGGCAACGAAGCGGCCGGAGACGCGCCGCCCCAACGAAGAGCGTTCGGCAAAGCTGCGCAAAGATGGATTTTCGGAAAGACCGACGAAGAACGTTCTCAACATGCCGCACCCGGAAAAGCGTAAGCCGCAGCGACAAACTGGTGGCCGAAGATCACAGAACGTTGTATCACAAAGGACGCCTGCCGCAGCCGTGGAACCACGTACCTGTGATTTTCAGGCTGGATGCTCTTCCAGAAATTTCTCTACCTCGATCGCCGCCATGCAGCCACTGCCGGCTGCGGTGATGGCTTGGCGATAACGCCGGTCCTGCACGTCGCCGCAGGCGAACACGCCATGGACTTTGGTCCGTACATAGCTGTGCGTTTTGAGATAGCCGTCTTCGTCTGTGTCGAGTTGGCCCTCGAACATCTTCGCGTTGGGATCGTGACCGATGCCGAGAAATAGCGCGCTGGTGGGGAAATCCCAAACTTTGCCGGTCTTTACATTTTTTAGCTTAAGGCCGGTAACTTCCTGCTTGTCGTGACCGTAAACGTCTTCGACGACGGTATCGAGAAGGAATTGGATTTTGGGATTGCTCTTTGCGCGATCGAGCATGATCTTCGAAGCGCGGAAGGTGTCGCGGCGGTGAATGATTGTGACTTTAGTGGCAAAGCGGGTGAGGAAGGTGGCTTCTTCCATAGCGGAGTCTCCGCCGCCGATCACTACGATTTCTTTTCCCGAGAAAAAAAAGCCGTCGCAGGTAGCGCAGGAAGACACGCCGTGTCCGATCAGTTTCTGCTCGTTGGGCAATCCCAACCATCGCGCGGATGCACCACTCGCGATGATCAGAGCCTGCGCGTGCACCTGGTGCTTGCCTAGGTGGAGAAGGAACGGGCGCTGGCTGAGATCTGCGCTAGTGAGATGCGCCATGCGATATTCGGCGCCGAAGCGCTCCGCCTGCTTGCGCATGTTCTCGACCAGTTGTGGTCCCATGATTCCTTCGGGGAAGCCGGGAAAATTTTCTACCAGCGTAGTGAGAGAAAGCTGGCCGCCAGGTTCATGGCCTTCGACCACGAGAGGTTTCAGATTGGCGCGCGCCGTGTAAAGAGCGGCAGTGTGTCCGGCGCAGCCGGAACCGATGATGACAACGTTGCGGGTTTCACTCATGATTTGCTAGCCGTTAGATTGCGAATTTCAGATTTCGATGCACGGTGCGCTTTGACTCAAAAAACAAAACCTTAAACACAGAGCGCACAGGGGTTCACAGGGTACTTCCTAATCATTTGTCCGCCTCTGTCGATTTCGCACTTTTGGCGGATTTTGGTTTTGCCGGCATTTTTGCGCTGGCGGTGGGAATCTGCGCCAGTTCCGCGGGAACCATGTGCCGCACGCCCAGCAGGCTGCGATAGTTCGCCAGCACTTCAGAACCGCTTCGGAATAGCGGTTCGTACGCGCTTTGATCAGGCGCAGGACCGTTCTCAGGACCGTTCTCAGTACCGCCGCAGCGTGCCAGCGCCACCGACGATTTTCCGAAACGCTCGAGCCGAATGCGGCTGGCGGGAGTGTTTGCTGAAAGCATCGTTGTCACGCTGCCGATCGAAGAAGCGCTGTCTTCGATTGAGACCTGGATCAATTCCTTGGGATCACGCACGTGCAACACCAGAGTCTCTACCATGTTGTGCCCGTCGTCGCTGAAAGAGTACTGGATGCTGGAGAATAAAGCCTGTACGGAAAATTCGCGTCGAATACGTACATAGCGGGCGACCGACGGCTCGTCAGACACTTGCGTGCTCTGCCCGGATTGCAGCGCAGGCTGAAGAAAGTTCGGAGCGTCCGTCAGCGTGGAGACGCCATGAGAAATTTCGAAGTCGGAACCGAATAGGGGCTGCTTCGGGATGCGGGCTAAGGCGCCAGCGATTTCTTTCTGCTCCTCCGCAGATGGCGTACACACGTTCAGCATATTGACTCTTACCTGCGGCTGGGTTGAGTTGGGTTCGGTGGCCTGCTGAGATACGGCGGGAAGGGCCAGAAACACAGCCGCGAGGATCAGACTTGTTTTTGGGAGCACTGCGGAATTCTAACTGATGACCGCACAACCTTAAACTCTAAAGGCGACGCAAAGGGTTCCACCCTAGCCACTAAGACGATTAGAATTCATGGCATGGCGAATCTGACACTGGTTTATGGAATGCGGCTGCTGCCCTCGGAAGACGTGGCCGAAGTGGGAAGCGCTCCGGTGAAGCTCAGCAATGGACGAGAGGCGCGCGTTACGATGCACGTGCTCGAAGGCAGTAAGGAAGAGATCGAGAAGCAGTTGCGCACCAGCCTGGAGGCGTTCTTCGATTTGTACCCCGAGATCTAGCAATTCCGGCGAAGCGAACTCATGACGGAGTCCTATTCGAAATTCCGCGCACGCATGCAGGTGGCCGGTTTGTGGCCGCAGGGATGGATCGCGCGCGGAGCATGGTATTCCCTCGGTTGCGCGATAGGACTGTTCGCCTTGGAGATGCTGCTGAAATTGCTGGCCCCGGCATGGGGCGATAGCATCGGCGGCTGGGTTACGTTTCTGGTTTTCGATGCCGCGTTGTTGTTTTCCATTCTCGCTTTCCGCTGGCTTAAGCGAAAGCTTCTGTGGCGTCTGCGCAACCGGCTGATCGTGACTTACATCTTCATCGGCGTGATTCCGGCCGTGCTGCTGGTAGCAATGGCGCTGATCACGCTCTACGGCTTCGCCGGACAATTCGCCATTTTTGTAGTGACTTCCGACATCAATTCCCAATTGCGCCGGATGGAAGCGGTGAACGCCGCGGTCGGCAACGAACTGGTGGCGCACCTGGAGCGAGGCGACACTGCCGCGGCCGAGTCGCTCGCTGGACTCAAGAAGCGCGATGTGGCCTGGCGCCGCCGGCGGATGTGCGCCTGGTATGGAGATAAATTCCTGCCTCTGGGTGATGAGTCCCAAACTCCACCGTTCTCCCTTCCCACCTTCGCAAATGTAGAAGGAGTGGCGGACATCACTCGCGACGACGATGGACTGCACCTGCGTGTAGCCACACTGCTTCCCGTGGGAGCGAAAACGCTCACGGTGGTAAGCAGCGAACCGTTTGATAAAGAGCTGGTGGGAAAGATTGCAGCGGATATGGGCGAGATTACGATTTTTGTCTCAGACCAGCCGCAGGAGAACAAGAGATCGCAAAATGCTGGGGCACAAGCCGCTTCCGTAAATCCCGGAACAAGCCAGCATGGAATTCAGATCAACGAAGGTGGCGGCGCTTCGGTGCATTTGCGGCAAGCGTTTGCGGTTGGCACGGTGCCGGCTGCAATCGGCAGCACGGACCGCGAGGTTACGTTTCCGGCTCCCCTTCCTGTATTGGATTGGAAGACTGGGGTGCGGGCGCGGGTCGGGGCTCTGGTGCAGGTGCGGACCCGCCCTTCGGTGCTCTACGGTCATCTATTCGCGGCGCTGGGAGATTTTGTCCGGGGCGTGGAGTACATCCTGCTCGGAATTTTTATTTTCTTTGCGGTTATTGAACTGATTGCGCTGATCATCGGCACCCGCATGACGCGGACGATGACGGGCGCCGTGGCGCAGCTCTATGACGCCACCAAGCATGTGGACCGCGGCGACTTCAGCCATCGCATTCCTGTGAAATCTTCAGACCAGTTGGCGCAGCTCTCGCTCTCGTTCAACTCGATGACGGAATCGATCGAGAAGCTGATTCAAGAACAGAAGGAAAAGCAGCGGCTGGAGGGCGAACTAGCCATTGCACAAGAAGTGCAGGCGCAATTGTTTCCGCGGCAGGTCACAGAGCTGGAGTCGCTTGAGGTGCATGGCTTCTGCCGTCCGGCGCGCACTGTGAGCGGCGACTACTACGACTTCCTGACTGCAAGCTCGCACAAACTAATTCTGGCCGTCGGCGATATCAGCGGCAAGGGGATCTCGGCCGCGCTGCTGATGGCGACTATTCACTCAGCGGTACGCGCCTACAGCGTGGAAAGTTTGCCGCAGATGCGCGAGCCTGTGGCCGTGGGCGCCGTGGCGGGCGCGGGCAGAATTATGGCGGCATGGCCTGAAGGAATCGAGGTTTCTCCAGGAGCATTGCTCGCGCTGCTCAATCATCAGCTTTATGAAAGCACTCCGCCGGAGAAATATGCCACGCTGTTTCTGGGCATCTACGACGGAAGATCCCATCGATTGACCTACAGCAACGGCGGGCATTTGCCGCCGATTCTTATCGGTACGGACGGTGCGGTCCGGCGTTTGGAAGCCGGCGGCACGGTCATCGGGCTCTTCGACGATATGACTTACGACGAAGGCGCGGTCGAAATGCATCCCGGAGAAATCTTCCTGGCTTATAGCGACGGCGTTACCGAGCCGGAGAACGAGTTCGGCGAGTTCGGCGAGGAACGGCTGATTGACATCGTAAGTGCGAACCGTCACCTGCCGTTACTGCAGATCAGCCAGACAGTCACTTCCGCAGTCGATGACTGGATCGGTGACAACGAGCAGCCGGATGACATTACGCTGGTGCTGGCTCGGGCGCGCTAGAACTGAACAACAACTTATCAACGCAGGCGAAGGAGTTACCGCACAAGCCACTGAGTGACTTCATGAGTGAGCGCCAGCACCGGGCTGTACGCGATGGATACAAGCAACGAAGTGGCGACCGCAAATGGAACTACGTACCAGGCGCGAATTCGCAAGCGCCGCGCTTTGCTCGCTTCATCCCAGGCAAGAAGGCGCGCGACACGATCACTGAGCGAACCGGCGACAAAGCCCATACTGCAGACCGGAGCAACTTCCACAGGAGCCAGGCGAGAAAGCTTAACCAATGCCGCAGCCAGGTCAACGGCATCCCGCTGATTCGAAACGGCCGCATCATCGGCGGCGAGTTCCGCAGCCTGCGACCAGGCGCTCTCCAGGTTGGCCATGCCGGGAAAGGGGCAAAAACGGATGATGAGCTTCTTCAGGTTATCGTGAGATTTCTTGTGTTCCAGTTCATGCTTGAACGCGACGCGGAGTTCGTCCTGACTTAACAGGGCAACCGTAGATTCTGAAACCAATACTCGCGGATTGTAGACGCCCACAAGAGTGAGCGGGGGAGTCTCCCGTCGAGACTGGAAAGCCACAGTGGAATCGGCATGGCCCTGCAGAGGGCACGCGCCTTCCAGCCAGCGAGACACCAACTGTGTAGTCCTGGTTTGAGCTGCGATTACGCGGAAGCAGCCATAGGCAATCAATAGAAGAGCGCCAATATCGAGCACGAGCGGCATCACGTCCATGCCCTCAACCATTGATCGCGGTTCCAGCAGCCGAAACGACGGCACCACGAAAGCAAATGTAATGAGCGCGGAAGCAAATAACGGGAGAACCCGCAGCACGAAGAGTATTGCGGCCACGCTGTGTTGCGCCACACGCAAAGATTTCAGCGGATGCCATATAGTCGCTACCAGCGCCGACCCTAGACAGTAGAGCAGCACGAAGCAGTTGAGCGAAACAGTAATTCCACGCAGGGCAAACATTAGGGTTGCTCCTGAATTTTTTCCTGGTCCCTCAGTTCACGGCGTTTGCGTTCGATCAGCAGTTGCAGTTCATCCAGCAATTGCGCGTCATGCGCGCTTAGCGCTTCCAGCAGATATGAGAGCGGGAGCGAGGAAGAGCCGCCTGAGCCCAGCAATTGCCGGATGTTGTCGACGGCTGTGACCCGTTGCAGTTCTTCCGGAGTGTGTCGCGGCGTATAGCGGAATGCCCTGCCTTCGGCGACGCGGTCCAGCAGGCCCTTTTTGTAGAGACGATTGACGGTCGTCATCACCGTGGTGTAGGCCTGATCGATATCGCCATCCGCAAGCAGTTCGCGAACCGTGGCGCTGCCATGCGACCAAAGCTTCTGCAGCACCCGCTGCTCGAATGGACCCAAGTGAGGCCTTAACCCGAAAATGGAAGACACTTTTAGCATTTCAAGTGCGCACAGCCTATAACCGCTTAGGAGGATACCATTTTTTTAGCGTGATTTGTATTCCCCAAAGCAAGTGGAACTACGCTCGGGCTGGTCCGGCCATATGCACTCTACTTGGAAGCATCCGATCCCGGGCTCTTCGGCAGCAACGTTACCCCGGCCGTGACAGCCAGATTTTTCGCCAGGCCTCCGAAAACCGCCGGCCCAAGCGGAGTCTCCAGAAGGTGGCCATCGATGCGGGGCTCGCTGGTGTTCGCAGTGATCGTGTCCCAGCGGCTGTGATGAAGTTCGTATGCAAATGTGACGGTGGAAGCCTCCGCAGGCTTGCCATCGTAGGAGGTACCCTTGTAATCGTGCGGAGTAGCCGTGCCACCGGAAAAGTAAATCTTGTGATCGCGCCCGGCGCCCCCAGCCGCGATTCCGAAGCGCGCTGAACCGGGATGGGGCGGCAGCTTGCTCCATTCAATCTTGATAGGATCTTTTTTGTCGATCTTGCCCAGCCAGCACTCATCGGAAGCAACGTAGCGCGGACCACCCTCCGGGCCCGGTTTGGCGCCATCGACGATCACAATCTCTTCGTCATCCACGCCGCCTGCAAGACCGAAGACCGGAGTACCGGGGAACGGAGTGGCTTGCGCCCAGGTGTCTTTTTCGATGTCGTAGACCTGTACGTTGTTGACCGGCCCATGCGGCGAACGACCACCGATCAGATAGACGAAACGATCATGCGTCACGCCCACGACCGCGCTGTCGACCGCGACAGGTATGTCCTTACCGCGCGACCAGCGGCGTGCTCCGGGTTCATAGACGTTCACATCCGGGACGGTGATCTCAGCTCCCTGATTATCCAAAACATACCCGCCCATAAGGACGACCAATCCTTTGGCTCCGGCCGCGGCGGCGTTCAGGCGGCCCGCAACTCCGGGCACATCGCGGCCCTTGCTCCACTTCCCCGAGTGTGCGATGGCCATGACGTAAATCTGGCTGGTGACGTCGTCCCAGGTTTTCCTGGGACCCACTCCCATCAAGGAGAACAGCAGAAATCCGCCTTTCACGCTGGCGACGGCGTTGCCCGAAACTGCGGCGGGCATCGAGGGGAACTGGGGCTTGTCATCTACACCCAGAAGCACCGCGGCGCAAAGCGTCAAGAAAACAAAGGCGAACACTTTTTTCATTGCAGAGATATTACCCCAGAAATCTCTTTGTCAGGCTCGGGAGTCAGAATCAGGTTTTTCAGAACCAAATATTTAAAAATAGATCTTCAGAACCAGGTTTTGCGGCGATACTCGCGGTACGCGTCGCCAAAGGCAGCTTCGAGGACTTTCGCCTCGCGGTGCGCACGGATTATCTGAATCACGACCACGAATACAAGAAATAGCCAGTAGATGGGCCGGTGCAGGATCAGCAAAAATCCGGCGATCATTACAGTTCCGAACACATAGATAGGGTTACGTATTTTCGAATAGATCCCGTGCGTGACTAGCTGATGGGCTTCCGCCTTTACGGCGAAAGATGTGCCCAACTGGTAGCGTGCAGTTGCAATACCGCCAATGCCGATGAGCATCAAGGCGGCGCCCACGTAGCGCTGCAAACCCCACAGGCCGGGCGTCGTAAACACAAACCAGAGGAGTGCAACCACGAGAACGATTTGCACGGCAGTAAAAATGTAAAGGCGGCGGCCTTCCATAAATTGCCTTTGTACTCGATTAACCCAATATCGATTGGCCTAATATCGATCGAACCAATCGATCAGCCCATTGGATCAACACTTATTTAATCAATCCCTGCCGCGCGGCGTGGATGAAGTCGGTATAGGCAGGCTGTTCGCCGGCGCCGCGGATCAGACTGGCGATCTGCCCGCGATGATACGCCGAGTGGAGCACGACGTGGGTCAAAACATCCTCCACGGTACTGGCCCACGGTTCGCCTTTGCTGTTTTGGTAGGAGATTGTTTTCGAAAGCCCGGCGGCAGAAAGATGGCCAAGATAGTCGCGCCATAGCCGGCCGAGTTCGGTGATTTGCTCCTCACACTTAGCAAAAGTGAAATCTGGCCAGACAGGAAGACTTTGTGGCTGTTGCTTCAGGCGCTCCAGCCACAAGCGCTCGGCAGAAAGAACATGGGCAAGAAGTTGCAGCGTTCGCGCCGGTGACTGGGTGCTCGCCCTCAATCCGGCGAGTACTTCGCGGTTCGCCCACTCATCGTAGGTGAACTGACGGCCCAGATGATCGAGGAGTTCCATGGATATAGGAATGTAGAAGAGAAGCTAGCCTACCGCAAACTCACACTGTAATCCCTCGACAGCGATTCGCAACCACATTTACCGTCCTTTCACATTTCTGAGCTAGACTTCTGCTGAGCTGTTGGTGAGATACTTTGAATTGGAAGTGATCGAGCCGGGAAGTCTTGTTAAACGTACCTTGTAAAGCTGCCTCTTAACATGCCTCGTAAAGCTGCAACGTTGCGGACCGCAATCGAAGAATCCAGCGCGCTTGATGCGGCCGAGTCCAGAGCTGGCCAAAGTCACGCCGAGAAAAAAGCTACCAAAAAAGGCGCGGGATCGCTCGACGATCTGGCACGCACTTCGCTCAAGGCGTTTCTCATCGCTCGGGACGCCGCTTCCAACGTGCCCGATCTGTTGACTCATTCTTCTCGTATGGCGTTCCTTGCCATCAAAGAGTGCGAACAGGAACTCGACGTCATCGAGCGTTACATCGACGAGCGCCTGCCGGCGGCCATCACGCGGGTGAATGAAGTGCGGGCGCGCCAGTTGTTAACCAGCCTGAAATGCACCACCGACCTGGAACGCATCGGCGACCTGATGATGAGCGTAGCCATGCGTGTCCAATCGCGGACGGCGAAAATACCGGCTTCCGATGTGCGGCAACTGGTGGAGATGTCGACTAGCCTGCGCGAAATGCTCGATTTGGTCTATCGCGGTTTCGTCGATCTCGACCTGGAGTGCGCCCGCAAGGTCCTGCAAATGGATAAGGACATCGACCGCGTCTGCCATGCCATGTTCCAGAAACACCTCACCGAACACGCGGTGCAGAGCAATCCTTCCAGCTTTGACGTGCTGCTCATGGCGCAAGCGCTGGAGCGCGCCGGGGACCATACCACCAATCTCGCTGAAGATCTCTACAGCCTCATCGAAGGCCGCAGCCTGCGCCACGCGCCCAAGAAGCGGGCAGCCACGTAGAAGTGTCCACCGATCAGTGGCCAGTGCCCCTACCAACTTCTTAAATGAAAGTCTTGGGTTTCACTGGGTACCGGCAGCTGGCCACTGGCAACAGCCTTTCGAAATTCATCATTCGTTAACACGCTGGAAACATTCTCGCAACATTCTCAAAATACATTCGAAGCAGAATCCGGCGCCGCTCCAGGCTCCGGCGGGGCTAATCCGTACCAGGTGACGATGCACTCTTCCACAGGATCTTACGAGCCGCTCGGCGATGCGGGCATTACGGCGGTGTCCCGCTACCGCGTTTTCGTGGTCGAAGATGAGGAAGACATTGCGCGGCTGATTTCTCACAACCTGCAGGCCGCCGGCTTTGACGTGCAAAGCTTTGTGAGCGGCGGATCGGTGGTCTCGGAAGCCTTGCGAGAAATGCCATCGCTTTTTCTTTTGGACGTGATGCTGCCCGGAACGGATGGTTTTGAACTCTGCCGGCAAATTCGCCAGACTCCGACTCTCTCCTCCACGCCCATCATTTTTCTGACTGCGAAGACAGCCGAAGCCGACCGGGTGAAAGGCCTTGAGTTGGGCGGCGACGATTACATCACCAAGCCCTTCAGCCCGCGCGAACTGGTTGCCCGGGTGCGTAGTGTGCTGCGAGGCGTTCGCCAACCTCCGGTAGCTCCCGAGGTGCTGCGCGTGGGCGACCTGGAAATCGATGCTTCTTCTATGACGGTGCAGGTGCAGGGAAGAGCAGTTCTGACCACTGTGCGCGAGTTCCGTCTGCTGGAATATCTCGCCAGCCATCTGGGGCGCGTACTCACTCGCGATCAGTTACTCGACGCCGTGTGGAAAGAAACTCCTTTTGTAACGCCGCGTTCGATAGACGTTTATGTGCGCCGCTTGCGCGAGAAAATAGAGACTGATCCCCGCCATCCCAGGTATCTGAAAACCCTTCGTGGTATCGGCTATCGCTTCGAATCGCCGAAATAGCAGTTCTCAGTTCATCCAACACCATGTTTGACTTTGGGTTCCTCTGCTTTTAGAAGCAGGGGCCTCGGTTTTTTCCGGGAACTGCGAACTGGAACTGAGAACCGCCTTTTGATTTATCCTGTCGTCTACTCGCTTCTCAACCCATGACCCGATCAAAACCACTGTGGAAAGCGGACGATCAAAAGGCCCGCTTGTCCGAGCTTACGGCGTCGTCGCACGATTCCGCGAAGGATAACTCGCTGCGGCGGGATGTGCGCTCGCTGGGGGCGTTGCTCGGCCGAGTGTTGGTTGAGCAGGTGGGGCAGGAGCTATTCGATACCGTCGAAGAATTGCGGCGGCTGATGATTCAGCATCGCGAACAACGGCGCACTTCGTCCGGCAAAAATCGCAGCGACCTCATGGCGCGTGCGCAGGCAATGATTTCTGCGATGGATTTGAGCCGCGCGTATCAGGTGAGCAAGGCCTTCGCGATCTATTTCGAACTCACAAATCTGGCGGAGACGAACCATCGCAAGCGCCGGCGTCGCGCCGGCCAGTTGGACCGTAAGCGCACACCGGTCGCTGGTTCATTTCACGGGACGTTATTGCGCGTGAAGGAAGCCGGGATTTCTGCTAATGTGGCGCTGGCGGCTCTTCGCGAGGTGATGGTGACTCCCGTATTCACTGCCCATCCTACGGAAGTGGCGCGCCAGACGGTTCTGCTCAAGCGCCGCCGCATTGCCCAACAACTCGAGCACCTGGATAGTCTTCCGCTCACCGCAGGCGAAGCTCTGCGCAGCGAGCAAATGATCCACGCGGAAATTT
>JBAPQU010000422.1:0-5195 GCA_049280795.1 Candidatus Sulfotelmatobacter sp. | reverse complement strand
GATGAAGCCGGAGAAGTTCCAGAGGAAACTGTTTCCGCATACCTCGCGGAGCACGCGCCGGAGATTGCGGCGGAGCAGGCGACGGCGGTTGCCGCGCTTTTGAATCCAGTAAAGGCCGCAGGGACTGCTTCTGCTGCCGGTGGTGTTGCACCGGGTGAAGCAGTCGCGGCGACTGGCGGAGGTGCTGCGGCTGAAGCGGTTCCGGCGGATGGTGATGAAGCCGGAGAAGTTCCAGAGGAAACTGTTTCCGCATACCTCGCGGAGCACGCGCCGGAGATTGCGGCGGAGCAGGAGAAACCGTTTCAGCCGGTCGGCGGCATTGTAGATTTGCTGGGAGCCAATTATTTTCCGGTTTCGGAAAATAAATCGATTACAGAAATTGCTGAAGCGGAGAAAGCCGCAGAGCAGCCTGCCGGCGCGGCCGTGACAGCGGCGGCACTTGCTAAACCGGGAGCGCCTCCGCCCGGCAAGCGCGATAACGCGATGCAGAAGATTGGCCGGCTCGATGTGAAGGGGCGCATCCAACTGGCTTTGAAGGGAAATAAGGAAGAGCGTTCGCTGCTGATTCGCGATGGTACGAAGGTGGTGGCGCTGGCGGTGCTGGAAGCTCCCAAGCTTTCCGACGGGGAAGTGGAAAAGTTTGCCCTGCAGAAGAATGTGCTGGAGGCGGTGCTGCGGCAGATTCCGTTGAAGCGTCGCTTCATGAAGAATTACATCGTGGTGCGGAATCTGGTGTCGAACCCGCGGACGCCGCTCGATCTTGGATTAGGGTTGATGAAGCACTTGCAGCCGCAGGATCTGAAGAATATCTCGGCGAACAAGGAAGTTTCGGAAACCGTGCGCAAGCTGGCTTTGAAGATGTATAAGCAGAAGCTGGATGCGGCGAACAAGAAATAAGGACGCTTGCTCAGAGTAGAAGAACCTTTCACCACAGAGACACAGAGTCACAGAGAAAACCAAGAGAAATATTTGCTCTTCTCTTTATTTTTATCTCGGCGCCTCTGTCGGTGAAAGGTTTCGACTCGCGGGGCTCGCTCAGATCCTCTGCTTCGCTCAGGATGGCGCAACAATAAATGGCTATATTTTCTAAGACCGATCCGATCGCTGAATTGTTGAAGCATGCGAAGACTATTGCTGTGGTGGGGCTTTCCGACAATCCGATGCGGGCCAGCCATGAGGTTTCGGGCTATATGCAGAGCGTGGGATATCGCATCATTCCGGTGAATCCGCAGATTGCGAGCTGTTTGGGCGAGAAGGCTTATGCTTCGCTGCTTGATATTCCGGAGAAGATCGACATTGTGAATATTTTCCGGCGGCCGGAATTTGTGGAAGAAGTGGTGGATGAGGCGATTCAGTTGAAGGTTCCGGCGATCTGGATGCAGGAAGATGTGGTTCACGAGAAGGCCGCGGAGAAGGCGCGCAAGGCCGGAATCTTTGTCGTGATGGATCGCTGCATTCTGCAGGAGTATCGGGCGCGGTTCCGATGAGCGCGGAGGCCGGGCCGAAATTCCTGGAACCAAAGTGACTCAGGCCGCGTACAACTTAGGGAAGAAGCCTAGGCTTTTGCCGCACGAGGGAACGCCTTGAGTGATGATGCCGCACTGACGCTCGCCGAAACGATCCCTCCCCCGCAGCCGTCGAAGCTGCGAAAGACATTTGTTGGCAAGGATGGTCTCCGCGCCGGCTGGAGCCTTCTCATATTTATCGTACTGTTCGCGATTCTTGCGTTCTGTGCAAACCGGCTTGGTCGTAAGCTGTACCCTCCCTCCGCGCAAGGGCCGAAACCAGGCACGGAACTTACTCCAGCTTTCGGATTCATCGCCGAGTCGATTCCGTTTGCGATCGTTGTCTTCGTCAGCTGGATTATGTCGAAGATCGAGCGGCGGCGGAACGCCGTTTACGGTTTTGGTGGCGGGCGCAAGTTCGCACGCTTCCTGGCGGGCCTGACCTGGGGAGTTAGTTGTCTGTCGCTTCTGGTATTGGCGCTCTGGAAGACAGGATTTCTGGTGATCGATCGGCGCTTGCTTTTTGGCGGAAGCATTCTCCGTTACGGAATAATCTGGCTGTTCGGGTTTCTTCTGGTGGGCTTGCTCGAGGAGTACCTGACGCGCGGCTACCTCCAATACACGCTGACCCGCGGCCTCGCCGGGATTTACGAATGGGCTTTCAAGACTCGGCACAGCACAGCTCTTGGCTTTTGGACGGCGGCCCTAATCCTCTCGATCCTTTTCGGCCTCGGCCACAGCAAAAACCCAGGGGAGTCACCCATCGGACTACTCTCTGCCGGGCTGGCTGGGATGGTGTTTTGCTTCAGCCTTTGGCGCACTGGTTCGCTCTGGTGGGCTATCGGGTTTCACACCGCATGGGACTGGTCACAATCGTTCCTCTATGGGGTTGCGGACAGCGGGATCATGGTCCAGCATCATCTACTCGCCACTCATCCTGTAGGTAAGCCCATTCTGAGCGGGGGAACTACGGGACCCGAAGGCAGTGTCTTCATTGTCGCCATCCTGGCTGTGATCAGCCTAATCATTGTCTTTACTCTGCCTCGCACTCAATATAGAGTCACGCCGCGCAGCGTTTAAATGGTCGGACGCGGAGCAGGATTTTCCGCTGAGCCGCGTCTAGCTCTTCACTCCGACGAAGACCACGGTGGCGTCGTCGCGCACACCGGCGCCATTGGCGTAGGCGCGGACATCGTCCACGAGGCTGACGGCTGAGGCATCCGCGGTCATCGCATGTTGGGCTAGACGTTCGAGGCCATATTCTTGGTCGTCTGCGTTTTCCGCTTCGGTGATTCCGTCGCTGTAGAAGACGAGGCGCGAGCCGGGGGATAGAGCGACTGTGGTCTCCGAATAATCGCCGCAGCTCAGGCCGAGGGGCAGGCCGCGCTCGGTGTCGAGGAACTGCGCGCCATTGTCGTCGATGAAGAGCGGATGCAAATGTCCGGCGTTGGCGAAGGTTACAATGCGACTTGCCGGATCGAGCACGGCATAAACCAGCGTGACGAACTTGCCCGCGGGAAAGTCCTCTACTAACAAACGATTCAGCTTTGTCAGTACCTCACCGGGAGTGCAGCAGGCTTCGGCCAGAGAGCGCAACATGCCGCGCGTTGCCGACATTAGCAGTGCGGCGGCTGTACCTTTCCCTGAAACGTCGGCAAGCACAAGTCCCCAACGGCCGTCGGGAAAGGGGATGAAGTCGTACCAATCGCCGCCAACGGCACTGACAGGGACGCTAAGACCGGAAATTACAAAGCCGGGAATGTAGGGCGAGCTCTTGGGCAATAGTGCCTGTTGCATGAGGCGGGCTTCCTGAGCTTCGCGGTTCATGGTTTCGCGCTCGGCACGCTCGGATTGGAAGCGGCGGGCGTTGTTCACCGCGACGGCTACGTGATCGCACAGTGCTTGCAGAAGTCTCAATTGCTGGCGGGGGAACGCGTCCAGTTCGGGGTGGGACGCGGTGAAGACGCCGATGAGGCATTGGCCTACGTGAAGCGGGATTGCCACCTCGGAGAGCGTGTCTTCCTCGCAGCCGATGTAGTAATCGTCCTTGCGAACGTCGGGCGCATAGCGCATCTGGCCGGTGGAAGCGACGTAGCCGACCATGCCCTCCTTGCCAATCTTCAAACGAAGGCCCTTGTGGTTGAGGCTGCAGCCATGCACGCCGGTGAGCACCATCTCTCCGCGGGCTTCGTCGTGTAGGTAGATGCTGGCCTCCAGGCAGCCGAAGGAACGGGCTACGTCGTTCACGATGTTTTCGATGAGTTGATCAAGATCGAGAATCGAGGTGATCTTCTGGGCGGCTTTCTGCAGCTTTTGCAGCTCTTCCACTTGATCGGTGAGCAAGGGACGAATGGGTGCTGGATCGGGGATCAGGGATTGGGGAAACGTGGCCATAGGATTTGGATCTCCTTAAGTCTTGGCGGGCGCACGATACCGCTTGCGATGTTTATTCGATGCTGAGCGGAGTCGCTAAGAGTCTGTGGTGGGTGAGGTTTTGCGGGGGGATGAAGTGCGTAGTTTTTTGATCTCTTCCATGCGATCGCGGATGCGCTTCTCGATGCCTTCATTGGTGGGGCGGTAGTAAATACGGTCGCGTAAATTGTCGGGCAGGCATTGCATGTTGGCGACTTTGCCTTCGACATCGTGGGCGTATTGATAATCTTTGCCATAGCCGAGGCCTTTCATCAGGCCGGTGGGCGCGTTTCGCAGGTGCAGAGGGACGGATTCGGCGGCGGTCTGTTCGACATCCTGTTGGACGGCGCCATAGGCGGTGTAGAGCGCATTCGACTTTGGCGCGACCGAGAGATAGACGACGGCTTGCGCCAGGGCGAGATTACCTTCGGGCATGCCGATGAAATCGACGGCGTCGCGTGCGGCCATACAGAGGGAGAGCGCGTTGGGATCGGCGAGGCCGATATCTTCGACGGCCATGCGCACCACGCGGCGGGCGACGTAGAGCGGATCTTCGCCGGCTTCAAGCATGCGGCCGAGCCAGTAGAGGGCGGCGTCGGGATCGCTGTTGCGGACGGATTTGTGCAGGGCGGAGATCAGGTTGTAATGTTCTTCTCCGGTTTTGTCGTAGAGCAGAATGCGTTTCTGCAGGGCGTCGCGGACGATGTCGTCGGTGACTTCGGCGGGCGTTCCGGATTGTTGCGCTAGTCCGGCCGCGACTTCTAGAACGTTGTAGGCGCTGCGCGCGTCTCCGCTGGTGTAGCTGGCGATTTTCTTTAGGACATCGTCGGAGGCGCTTACCTTCATTGTGCCCAGACCGCGTTCTTCGTCGGTTAGAGCGCGCCTTAGGAGTTGCACGATCTGGTCTTCGGTTAGCGGCTTTAATACGTAGACGCGAGTGCGGGAAAGCAACGCGCCGTTGATTTCGAAGGACGGGTTTTCGGTGGTGGCGCCGATTAAGCGGATGTTGCCTTTTTCTACGTGGGGAAGAAATGCGTCTTGTTGCGCTTTGTTGAAGCGGTGAATTTCGTCGATGAAGACGATGGTGCGGGTGCCGTACTGGCGGGCGCGTTCGGCGTCGGCCATGACCTGCTTGATTTCTTTGATTCCAGCGAGTACGGCGGAGAATTCGATGAACTCCGCTTTGGTCATGCTGGCGACGATCTTCGCGAGCGTGGTTTTGCCGGTGCCGGGCGGACCCCAGAAGATGAGCGAACCGGTATCGTCGCGCTCGATCTG
>JBAPQU010000421.1:0-13091 GCA_049280795.1 Candidatus Sulfotelmatobacter sp. | reverse complement strand
GCTCTGGCGATCAGACCATTCGAAACCTAGACAAAGAAGAGCCGCTTGTTTACATCGATGAAAACAGCCCCGTCCGTCCCTTGGTTGAGCGCGGACTCAGAATTACCGTAAATTTGGAGGCCGTGGAAGAAGGCGAGGTAATCGCCTATCGAGCCAAAAAGTATGCTCCGGCGATTGCCCTCGACCGTGTGGATTTCTATCCGACCGAGGAGTTCTGGGAGTCCATACATCAGAATTCCAATAAGAGCCTGATTCTCGAACCCGGCGACTTCTACATTCTCGCGTCGAGAGAAAGGGTTCGCGTCCCCCCAGACTTCGCGGCAGAAATGGTTCCCCTCGATCAAGGGGACGGCGAGTTCCGCATTCACTACGCCGGATTCTTCGACCCCGGCTTCGGTTACGGTTCCAACGACATCAAAGGCACACGCGCCGTGCTTGAAGTTCGAGCCCATGAGGTACCTTTCCTAATGGAGCACGGACAGCTTGTGGGCCGGCTGAACTATATGCCTCTCTTGTCGCGTCCGGACAAGATCTATGGCACGAATATAGGTTCGTCCTACCAGCATCAGGCGCTCACGCTAAGCAAACAATTCCGCAAGGGCTGAGTTTTTCGCGAGCCCGCGCTTGCCAACTTTCCCCGCCTCATTGCACACTAGCGCATGAGGGTTATCGCGCGATTCATGGCGTCGGCCACGGGAGCCGACCACTTCCCTGCCCCGAGCCTGCCGGAGGTCGCTTTCCTGGGACGGTCGAATGTGGGGAAATCCAGCGTGATCAATACGCTGATCGGCGACAAGATCGCCCGCACCAGTTCCACGCCGGGGCGCACGCGCAGCATCAACTTTTTCGAAGTACGGTGGCCGGGAAAGCCGCGGCCGGAGGTCATCTTCGCCGACCTGCCGGGGTATGGTTATGCCAAACTCTCGCGCGAAATTTCGGCGGAGTGGCCCAAGTTCATCGAGCCTTACCTCAACGACCGCCCGACGCTGGCGCTGTGCCTGGCGCTGGTGGACGTTAACGTTCCGGCGCAAGCGAGTGATCGCCAACTGCTGGACTTTCTAAATACTTCAGGCCACGACTTTCTTGTGATTGCGACCAAGTGTGACCGTTTGTCGAACAATCAGTTGCGCAACGCGCTGAAAGGCTTGGAAGAAGCTTATCCAACCGCAGCGGTGATTCCCTTCTCCGCGAAAACTGGAACCGGGAAAGACGAGGTGTGGAACAAGATCCGGAAATCCGCAGCCAAGTTTGCTGAAGCTGCGTCCCAATCCTGAACCTTTCCCGCTGCGGGAACCCGCCAAGACCCTTCGTTGTATGCCATCTTCACTTCCGCTGAGCGTTTCGTTCGAAAGCTCCGTAGACTCAAGGCAGAAACTCCCAGGATTAGCCGAAAGAACATTCCTGAGGAGATTCAAGGAAACAAGTCTCACTGTTCATGTCAGTTGATGATATCGGCGACGGCGCGTCTTACTTGTCCGCGCTAAAGCGGTCGATCTCGCCGCAGGCTGCGGGCACGGCACCGGCCCGCGCTATCGGCTCCAAGTCTCCTGCGGAAAATCAAGCTGGACCGGAGAAACGCAGAAGCCCTCGCTATCGGTGCCAGGGCAGCGCCCACCTGCGCGACGCCGAAAGTGGAGTTTCCACATGGGCGACGTTCACCGATATCAGCCTGCATGGATGCTACGTGGAGGCATCGGCCACTTATCGCATCGGCACCGCAATCGCTCTGAAGATAGACGTGAACGGTTTCCGGGTCGAGACCAGGGGCGAGGTGCGCGTGGCCTACCCCGGTCTTGGCATGGGAATCTTCTTCACCACCATGTCGGATGAGGATCGCGAGCGATTGCGCGAACTGCTGAAATCACTCTCGCAGCCCTCGGTGATCCTGAGCGGTGGAATTCCAACACCCGCCCCCAAGGTTTCACGAGCCGACAGTCTGGCTACGATTAAGGACCCGCGGGCTGTGGTTCAGGCAATGGTAAATTTCTTCGAAGATCGCCAGATTCTCTCGCGGGAAGAGTTTTTTCGGATTCTGCGGAAGAATCAGTAGCTAGTTTTAGTTCTCAGTACCCAGTGCTCAGTACCCAGTTCGGTTCTCAGTTGCCCTCCGATTTTCCGATTGAATAGCTTCACACCTAAACCTTCCTCCGGATTGCTATGATGAAATCTATGGCGCTTTACTTGATCACGGGCATTGGTGGGTTTATTGGATCGTCGCTGGCGCGGGAGCTGTTGCGGCGCGGCGAGCACGTACGCGGGGTGGACAACTTTTCTACTGGGAAGCAGGAGAATCTGGCGGAAATTCTGGGACAGATCGATTTTCGCGAGGCTGACATTCTCGATCTCGATGCCATGAAATTGGCATGCGCCGGGGCAGATTTCGTTCTGCATCAGGCCGCGATTCCGTCGGTGCCGAAGTCAGTGCTGGACCCGATCGGAAGCAACCAGGCGAATGTGGATGGCACGGTGAACGTGCTGGTGGCAGCGCGCGATGCGAAGGTGAAACGCGTGGTGTATGCGGCATCGTCGTCCGCTTACGGCGATACTCCTACGCTGCCTAAACACGAGCAGATGACGCCCGATCCGATTTCACCTTATGCCGTGGCCAAGCTGGCCAGCGAGCGTTACATGATTTCGTTTTTCCGCTGCTATGGATTGGAGACTGTAGCTCTGCGATACTTCAATATTTTTGGTCCGCGGCAGGATCCCTCGTCGCCCTACTCGGGTGTGCTGGCGAAGTTCGTCACCAAGATGCTGAGCGGCGAGCAGCCCACAATTTTTGGCGACGGCGAGCAGAGCCGGGATTTCACTTACATCGACAATGCAGTCGAGGCCAACCTGCTGGCTTGTAACGCTCCGGCCGCGCAAGTAGCCGGCAAAGTATTCAATGTGGCGACGGGGCGGCGGATCACATTGAATGAGACGTTCAAAATTCTGCAAGGGCTCACCTCGTACTCCGGTTCTCCCCTCTACGAAGCGGAACGCGGCGGGGATATCAAGCATTCTCTGGCTGATATTTCCGCGGCGGAAGAACATCTGGGTTACAAACCGAAGGTCAATTTTGAAGACGGGCTGCGGCGGACGGTGGAGTGGTACCGGAATTCGCGCTCGTAGTGGTGGGTTTCGCGTCCAGTTACGTTGGTGATCTAACGCCAGGTTACGCGGGTGGGTAGAGTGAAGACATGACACTCTCATCTATGGTGGTCTCGCGGGATTGGCAGGAAGTCAGTGTTTTGGAATGCATTCTGGGCAGTTTGCACATGGACGTTGCGGTGGAGAGCGAACCGCAACGAGCATTGGAACGGATCACGAAGTCTAAGATTGACGCTCTCATCGTCGACTGCGACCTGAACGGAACGGGACAGTTTTTTCGCGAACTGCAGCGCGAAGCGCCGCGCGCAAACGTGGTGCCGCTGGTGATCATGGGCCGTCCGCAAGGCCGGCCGGATATGGAAGGAACCGGCGCGATGTTCGCTTTTGACAAGCCGATCTCCGTGGAGCAGGCGGTGCGCACGCTCTCCGCCGCGCGCAACATGATTCTGGACGGACGCTTGCGCTATCACCGTGCTGGACTGGAAGTGCCGGTCACGCTGAGCGGACGCCGGCAAAAACGCGTGGGCGCGCAACTCATCAACCTGAGCCAGGGCGGCCTGCAGGTGCGCCTCGAGAATGGATTCGATGCCGCCGATTTGTCGCGTGCGTCGTTCGAGCTGCCCGGAACCAACTTCGGCGTAAAGGCTGACGTGGAAGTAGCATGGGCTGACGCGCGGGGAAATGTTGGCATACGCTTTGTGAAGATTGCGTCGGAGATGCAGCATTCTTTGCGGGTGTGGCTGGCGCAGCAGTATTTTGCGAACTAGGGAAGGCAATACCCAGTATCCAGTTCTCAGTTTCTTGCTTCTCGTTTCTTGTTCATGCCGTCTTTGCACGGCTAGCGGAAACGGCCTACTACCTCGGCTTCTTCGTCGTCTTCTAGAATGTATGCTGTCCGGGCCAGGCGAGCGCCCAGAGTTGTCTCTCCAAACAAAAAGAACACGGCGCGGTATGCGGCGGCGACGAAAACCGCGGCGACTGAGACGGCTCCCAATGCAATCGGCCACTGGGGGAGTTCGTGCGCAATCGACAGAAAAATCAGAGCAAACAGAAGCAGGGCTGCGATCACGACCAGCGTATCTACCATCCAGGCGAGCGTGCGCCCAGAGAGCGGGCGCGATAGCCAGTTCTGCTGCACGCTCGGATCATACTCACTTGAATCATGTTCCCTTGGGTCATGATCCATTAAGTGCTGGAAGGGATATGTGACGACATCTTCCGACTCATCTTCGCGATGGTGCGGAGAGTGAGGCTCGTTTTGCGTAGCAAAGCACGGCTCCAGGCGGATCGCCGGACGCGGCTGTGCGGACAGAGTTAGGCCGCCGTTTTCCTCTTGGTCTTGTCCATTCTTTTCACGAAGATTTTCGTCGCGAGCAATCGAGACGATGGAAGCTCCGAAGATCGAGTGGGGATGGGCTGCGTCGCGGACGATCGCATCCAGAAGATTGGAAAAAATCCATTGGTCGATCTGAAGGCTGGTGCGCACGGGCAGATCCACGAAGCGGATGCCACACTGTCCTGAGGAACTGGCCCAGGTAACCTGCCCGTAGGTTTCCACGCGCACGCGCGGGAACCTCAACTCAAAGCGCAGGCGGACGCGCTGTTGCTGGCGCAGGGCACCAACCGCCTGCACCGCTACGCCTTCGCAGTTGAGGTTGCGGATAATGCCGCCGTTGGCCTCATCGAGCGTAACGTAGGTCAAGGTGCGCAGTTCGTGCCGGTAGTGGGCGCGCTGTTGCCGCTCGGTAAAAGATGCTGACTGCATACTCTCCGCCAGGAATTGCTTGGACGGGACTGTTTGTCGATTCTAGTTTCTGGCAGGCGAGAGCTGGCAGTAACTGCGGTGATTCCTGGGTAATAGGAATTTGTGGGAGTAGGAATTGAGGACGACGAACCGTTCTCTCTACAATCAAACTGCACCACCACCCGGACCCTGGCGCTGACCTGCTAGAATTCACTGCATTTTAATTTGGAGGACTTATGAAAAGTGGTTTTCTGGTCGCTTGGCTGGCGATGTTAACGTCACTGGGCTGGGCGCAAAATCCTGCGATACCTGCCAAGCCGGGCACCGACCAACCGTTGGGCAGCATCTCCGCAGATTCTCATCTGAAGGATATGTTCGAGTCGAAGATCAAGGCGGAGTGGGAGGCGCTGAAGAATAAAGACAAGAAAGCGTACGGAGATTTGCTGGCGGATGATTATGAGGGCGTCGAGGTCGATGGCAAAGGCGAGCGGACCAAGATTCAAGCCTTACACGAACTTCTCGACACGAATGTCGCCAACTATACGCTGTGGGGATACGAGCTGATTCCGCTGGGCCGGGACGCGGCCTTCGTGATCTATGAGAGCACCATACAATTCCCGCCTAAGTCGGCAGTACGGTACTCGCGGGTATACATCACGGAACTCTGGGTGAAGCGCGCAGGAGAATGGAAGGAGTTGCATTATCAGGAAACCCACGTCAAGTAGGCCGCCCTTCGATATTTTTAGCAACCGCCGCCATTGCGCCGCCATCCCAACGTGTGAGAGGAGAATCTCATGAGAAACATTTGGATCGCGGCCCTACTGCTTTCAGGCTGCTGTCTACTGGCGCAGGACAGCGCTCAGCAGAATTCGAAGGACACCAAGGGAACGGTAACTATTGAGGGGTGCGTGAGCCGCTCCAGCGGCGATTACATTCTAATGAAACAGGATCCGGCTGTGACCTACGAGCTGCAGGCCACCGGCAAAACCAAGCTCCGCCACTACCTGGGACAACGAGTGGAAGTAACCGGAAAGGAATCGCCCTCGATGAGCACCAGCTCAGACACGATGGCAAGAATGGGTTCGGCTGCTCCGGTGACGCTGACCATTACGTCGATCCGCACTCTGGACAAGGATTGTTCCGCTCGCGATGTTTCGCGATAACTTCGGCCATCTCACATCGAAGGCGATTACTCGCAGTCGGGGGGCATCGCCTGAATTTCCGACTCGGAGCTGCAAGGAGGCTTTTTCTTGGCGGGCTCGAATCGCGACGGATGGTTGTAGCGCAGAATCCACAGGCCGTCGTTGTTGGTGAGATAGATTAACCCGTGGCCACCATCGGGTAGAAGGCCAGTTACGTTGTTAAAGGTTTCCAGCGTTTTTGGATTGACGGGATCGCTGAGGTCGAGCACACGAACGGTTTCAGTAGGATGATTGCTGCTGGTTAAAGTAGTGGGCGTCTTTTCTGGAGCCTCCGCGATGGCGACATCAGGGCTGACAATCTCCAGGTTCCCGCTCGTCGCCTGATTCGCTTCCGCAGTCCGTTTCAGAAGTGCCGGCGCCTCCGGTTTGCTCACGTCCACAATCATGAAGCCTTGCTTCGCGGCTTGTTGCACGTAGAGATACTGTTTGTTTTTTTCCTTCTGCAACAACATCTGGCTTCCGGTCGCCTGCGGCAAGGGCAAGTGAGCGATCACGGTTGCCGGGACGTCGGTAGGCTTGGACGCAGTCGGGTCACTGGCGCTTGCCAGCAAAACCGGAAACAGCAGAAGCGAAAATCCCAAGCCCTGAACTCGCAGCAGCTTTCTGGAAAACGTCTCCATAATTCCCCTTCACAATGCTGGACGCGCTAATCTTACTGAACCGATCGCGCGCCTTTCGCAACTATACCACCCGAAGACCTCGCCCTCTACTGTTGCGCGACGACTCCGACGCAACCCGAGGAGGTGAGCGGAGCGCAGATGGTGCCCGCCTGAAAGGGCAAAAATACGTGGTTCGTGCTGGGGTCTACGGAGATGCTATGCGCATTGGAACCGGTCGTCATATTGGCCAGCCACTGGTTCGTTTTAGCATCAATGACTCCCATAACCGCGTTGGGGAGCATATCGCGCGCCGCCAGATAGTACTTGTTGTCTCCGGGGTTGTACCAAGTTTCGTCTACTCCGCCCACTTGATCGATCGTGGCCAGGATTGCACCCGAAGTGCCATCGATTATGTACTCGTTAGGAGGGAATGCCTCGCCATCATGGTCCGCGCATCCCACCAGGAAGTTATTGCCCGGCCCTTGGACGATGCCCGTGGGCATGCAATTGGGCATGACAAAACTATTCACTACGACAGGACCATTGCCGGACCCGGTTTGGAGGTCGATCACATCAACGCTGCCAATGTTAGTGGTGGCGATGGAATTTTCGTTGGTCAGCAGCCACAAACCGGAGTTGGGATTGTAGGTCATCCCGCCGAGTCCAGCGGGTGCAATCGCACCAGCGCAACTGGCCGCTGGGGCGGTTTGACTGCAGAACGCTCCCGTACCGTAGTCCAGGACCGGACCGTGATGGCAAGGAATCGTATAGGCAGTTCCACTTGGGGTCACTCCTATACCGGGTAGCCCCAGCGGATTATCGGCAGCAAACGATCCAGAAACGCCGCTGAACACATGGGGATTGGAGGGATCGGGACAGGGGAAAGTTCCTCCGACCGTATCGACCGGGACGCTTGAGGTGAGACCGGTTCCTCCGGATGCCGAGCCTCCAGCGCCGTCGTAGTAAATCTGCCCGATGATGCAGCTGGGGGGATTAAATGAGCCGCCGTTACCGGGATCCAATTGCAGAGAAGGAGGCACACCAGTGCCTGAACCTTGAAGGGGGTAAGGAGCACCAAGATAGGCGCCCGCAGCATATCCCGGAGGGTAGGGACCATAGGCCAGAGTCGAATCAATCGGCAAGCAGTGCTGCTGCGCCAAGGTTCCAGTTTTGCTAACGATGTGCGACATGTCGATGAACGTGATGAACGGCAGCCCCGGGTCGCCGTTGATCACTGAGAGAACCTGGTGCGTGTCGTCGTATGCCATTTCGTCAGCGCGGTCGTCACCGCAATCGGTAGCGGAGCCCGCTTCACCATTCCATGAAGCGATGCAACCCGAGATACCTTGAGGTCCGTCGTAATCGGCAGATACGCCGGTCGGAATGACGGCGAGCACGGTTGGCGGGGTGGGCGGAGTCGTGCCCAGGTTCATTGATGTCATGTCGAAGACGACCACGCTGGAGCTGCCGTTGCCGACAAAGAGGAACTTGCCGTCAGCAGTGGTGGTATTACCGTCTGGTCCGGACATGGGGTTGACGCCGTTGCCGCGCGAAGCGCAGCACTGGGCGCCCGGGAATCCACCGAAGTTGTGATTCGCGCCGAAACCGGTGATCAGGTGAAACGTGGGTCCCGGAGGCGTGGCCGTGGACATGTCAGATCTGCATCCATATCTGGTGAAGTTGCCAAAGACATCGATAATGGGAGGAATAATATCCTGGGCTGGAGTGGCGCCGTTGGCCGGAATTTGTGCGCACGGGCTGGCGCCATTTCCCGCGCCCGCCACTGCATTCGATCCTTGAATTGAGAACACGGCAATATCCTGGGAGGTATCGATCACCTGCATAGCAACGCCAATCCGGTCGGAAACGTAATCCAGGTAATGACCCGAGACAGCGGGGTTGGGCGCGAGCGTACTGATGTCGAACGAGTTGAAAGGGCCGCCCGGCTCGCCGGTGTTATTGTGCTCCGGCACGGGAATGACATTGATGACGGTGTACGCGCCCTTCAGCGTGGTACCGCAAGTGGGGCAATTCGGCGTTGTGCCGCAACCGCTCAACATCACAAACAGCGCGGTGAGAAGAATGGTAAGAAGAATTCTCGGTCTCATTCGAACTTCCTCCTGCGATTTCCCTTCAGGACTAGCTTGTGGCCGGCCCCGCATCTGTTAACCCGTTAACCGCTCCATCCGCAACCAAACATCGAGCGAACCGCCTCTAGAACCGGAACTGTAACTGCTGCAAAATCACGTAGTAATTCTGTGGCACCGCACCGATGGTGCTGGGATCCTTCAGTTGATCGATACCGAGATTGACCGAGTACTTGACCCAATAATTGGGAAACCAAGTGAGACCGGCGGTGATCTCATCCGTGTGGTAGTCGAAGGTGGGCACAAAACCGGGCGTGTAATAGGTCAAGAAGTTCGCACCCGGTTCATTGGCCTGGACACCCATGTACCGCAAACCAACTCCCCATGCTCCCAATCCGCGTCCTTTGCCGCCTGGAGTGTCCGGCCCAAACAACGGATGTTTCACGCGTGGCGTGCCATTCTCCGGTTGTTTTTCACCGGTGATCAGATAAGTTGCACTGAGGTCCCAAGCCTTGGCTATGATCGACGGAAGACTTAGGAAGCCGAGGCCGCCCTCTTGCTCGGAGCCAACATTGTTACGGGACATATTGAGCTGATCGAATTCGCCGCGCAGCGAGAATCCTGACTTGAGATAGGTGAACTCGCCGTTGTAGCGCTGGATCGGCCCGTTAATGGAGAACTGCGGGAAGAAGTTATAGGCTTGATCGGGCAGGTTGCCGCTGAAGCTCTGATCTCCGGAAAGACCACGCGAGCGGCCACGGTCGATAGCTCCGCCAAAAGCTAAACCCTTCAGCCAGTCGCTCTTGGTCTTGCGCCAAGGATAGAAGCGAAGACGCCCAATGACTTCCGGCTGATTCGTGGTGTTGACAATCGCATATCCCTTACCGTTGAAGGCCCCTACCCAGTACTGCATGACGCCGCCATCAATGTCGCCGTGAATGGCAACGCCGGGGCTACGGAATGCCGAGGCGGCAGACGGGTACAGCATGGATTGGAATCCGCGCTCTACGAAGTCCAAGTTGGTGGCGCCGGTTCCGGATTCCTGCGCGAATGGAGTCTTGAACTGGCCGGCTTGAAATTGGAACTCAGGCCGGATTCTTACGTTGAGGTAAACGTCGCGCACTACCGAACCGGAAGTCGCAGCAGCGTCGGTGAGGAGTGCGAAATCGAAATGAGAACCATAGCTGCCCTGGAAACCGAAGCGAGCGCGACGCAGAACGAACGTGTCGGCAGGAGCGCCATCGCCCTTGTAGGCGCGGTAGTCGTTATCCACATAGCCGTACGGGTTGATGCTGAATTGTCCATCAGGACTGCGGATGAAAAAGTGCTCGCCGTTCCATCCCGCGGTGAGCGGCGCATCTTTCTTCGGAGCAGCGGCGGCTGGAGCCTGATCGACCGCAACCGGGGCAGGCGAAGCTTCAGTGAGGACTGCATTCATCAAATGAACGGGACTGGTGGGAGCGTCGATCGGCTGCGAACTGGAACTCGACGAAGTGGCCTCCGCCACGGGGCGAATCTGCGCCGAGCCGTTGTCGGCTGACTTGATCTTCTCCCCCGCCAGCTTCTCGACCAGGGTCTTCAACTCCTCGATGGTCTGGCGCTGCGCGGCAACCTCGTTGCGCAACTGGTTAACTTCTTCCTTGGTGGCACTTACAGCGGCCGAGCCGCTTGTATTGGCCGCGGGTGCTACGCCTTGGGCGTGAACCAGCGAACATGGCGCCACAACACTGACCAGAAGCACGAGAACCGCTGTGAGCGAGCGCATGTGTTTCCTCTCCCGGAATGATTTACAACACGGGTTTGATCTCAAGGCACGCAGCAAAAAGGCCGCGCTCTTGTCGTTCGGGCGACGAACCGAAAAGTCTCCAGAGTTGCGAATGAGTCTTGTCCGGTATGAAAAGCGGACCAGTGCATTTACCATGTAAAAATGGACACTGTCAAGAAATTTCTCTAATGTTACCGCCGGAGATTAACTCTCGTACTAACTCCAACGCGTAACCAACGGTAGTCAGGAGTTAACGTCAAGTGACTGCGGTACGCTCGAATCGCGGAGACTTTTCTGACAGATTGCTGATAGATTGTGGCGGGATTTGCGACTCTAGTCTCGCGCGTACAACTCTTCTGAAACTAGGTTCTTCCGGCGCTTGTGGTGAGTATGGGTTTACATTTTCGTCAGGCCATCTTCTTACTCTTCGCAGCCGGGATCGCAGGCGCGCTCAACGCGTTGGCCGGCGGCGGAAGTTTCATCTCCTTTCCGGCACTGTTGTTCATTCGGATTCCCGCCGTGTTAGCCAATGCCACGAATACGGTTGCTCTGTGGCCGGGGCTGGCGGCCAGCACGGCCTCCTATTGGAAGCGGCTGAACGCGCCACTGCGAGTATTAGTCCCTCTGCTGGTTACAAGCGTTGCCGGCGGTTGGGCCGGAGCGGTGCTCTTGCTTAGAACACCGCAGCACGCTTTTCTGCGTCTTGTTCCATGGCTGCTGCTCGGCGGCACTTTGCTGTTTGCCTTTGGCAACTCGATCCGCGCAATCGCGGGCAAGAGTGTGGTCACGGATGATCTCCAGCACACATCCTGGAGGGCGATCCTGATCAGTTCGGTCGTGGAGTTCCTGGTTGCAGTCTACGGCGGATATTTCGGGGCTGGAATCGGGTTTATGACGCTGGCCATGCTCGCGATCCTGGGAATGCGCGACATTCATGCCATGGGCGCGATTAGGACCATGCTGGCGGTTGCCATCAATGCGGCTGCTGTGGTCACCTTCATCGTTGCCGGCGCGGTGTTGTGGCCGCAATGTGCCGTGATGATCGCCGGTTCCCTTGCGGGCGGCTGGTTTGGAGCGCATTACGCGCAGAAGGCGGACCCGGGAAAGGTGCG
This sequence comes from Candidatus Sulfotelmatobacter sp., assembly GCA_049280795.1. GTDB lineage: Bacteria > Acidobacteriota > Terriglobia > Terriglobales > Acidobacteriaceae > Sulfotelmatobacter. The sequence continues at coordinate 1,489 of JBAPQU010000421.1, read as the reverse complement.
AGCCGCGGTGATCTGCGTGGGATTTGCAATGAGCGCTTACTTCTTTGTCACGATTTACTAGCTTCGGCGGCCTGTCTTATGGACTCAGTTGGAGAATCTTAAGGCCAGTCTTGCGCGCCGTGATAAATGCGGGAGATTTCAACAGCATTCTCCTTGATTTGGTAAACAGCGATATAGGGAGAAAAAATCAATTCGCGCCTCCCGTTCATGCGTCCGGGACGACCGCGGCGAGGGAAATCCCTTAATGCTTCGCAGCCGTTATAGATGGCCTTTACCGTTTCGCTCGCTGCGGTAGGATTGTCTTTCTCGATGCGGCGAAATATGCGTTCCAAGTCTTCTGCGGCGAGTGTTGACCACCGAACTTCCATCAGGAATGGAACAGCCGGTCAAGCCGCTCTCCCACTTGCTCGTGCGTGAGATATTCGCCGCGCTCCAAGGCTGCTTCGCCGAGCTTGACGGCTTCAATGAAGCGGGCTTCTTCTGCGAGATATCGGCTGATAGCTTCTTGCGCAAGCGCATCGGCGTCACGGCCCCGCTGAGCGGCAAGTTCCGCAAGTAGGTTTTGCTGCTCGGGCGTGAGATGAACTTCCATGCCAGTAAGTCTAGGAGCATAGATCGGACCTGTCAATGAATCCGAGGGATAGGAGATACAGCGATCCAAAACCGCCCTCCGCCCACCTTTTACCTAACCACAACTGGGCAGTACGCGCCGCTTTTAGCGGGCGTCGTCGGCTTGGGCTTCCATGTAGGAGCGCAGGATGGCGTTAATGCGAGTCTGGTAGCCTTTGCCTTGTTTTTTTAGCCATCGTACGACGTCGTGGTCAACCCGTATGGTGAGGCGGTCTTTGGGTTCGGGCAAAGTGAGCTTGGCAGTGGCCCAGAACGATTTATTCAGTTTGGGGATGTCAGAGAAGTCGATTTCGGAATCCCGCAGGGCACGTAATCGTTTGAAGTCAGTGGCGCCTTTGGACCGGGTTCGTGAGGTGGTTTGCGTAGTCTTGCCTTTCATCGCGATGTGCCCTCCTGGCTGAAATAATGCGACGGCGGTTGCCGCATATTACATACACCACTACGATTTCGACGCCTTCGACAAAGCCAATAGCCAACACGCGGTCTTCTCCATGACTGCGGTTCGTTTTTTCGAACACCGGTCCTTAAAAAATCCGTTGCGCATCTTGAAAATCGATACGTTGCTTGGCGAGGTTGGACTGTCGCTTGCTCTCGTCCCACTCGAAAAGCATGTTCACGGCTCTCACAACAATAGGCCGAAGTCCGGCGCTTACGAATATTCTTTATTAGAGGGTATCATTGTATGCACATTATGTACATATATCAATGATATCTGCAGTGTTCGGTCGAATGTTCCCATGGGCAGTTTGTACGTAAATGCCGCGCCGAAAACGCCTGCGCTGTGGTATCTTGTCGGCTCCATACCGTAGTATTTAAGTGTCCGGTAGAAGAGATATCGAAGAGAAACGAGGATTTATGA
>JBAPQU010000420.1:0-2334 GCA_049280795.1 Candidatus Sulfotelmatobacter sp. | reverse complement strand
GCATTAAACTGCATGGGCTGGCCGGGTCCAATATCCTTCATTTTCAGGTCGCCTATGGCGAACTCCAACGGCGGTTTCCCGGGCTTCGAAGTATTAATCAAAAGTTTCGTATCCTCGCAAACAAACTTGTCGACGAAAATCTTCAACTTGCCGGTTCCCGAACCCATGTGCGTCATTTCCCTGCGATTCCCTTTGGGCGGGATGTTCAGCTCGAGGCCTTTCACGTATACGGTATCGACGTGCATTGGAGAACGAAACAGGCTGGCCAGCGCAGTTTGAAAGCGGAATTCCTGAACCGCGATCAGCGCTTGCACTCCCGGTTCATAAGGATTGGGATCCGTGGCACCAAAGATCTTCAAGCCATCGCCGGAAACTTCAATCCCATTGACCACGGAAACATGAAAACCAGCCAGTTCCACCTTACTCCGGAAGCGGTTCGACAGGGTCTCAATCACCCGAGCCCGAATGATCGGTTCAGCTCGAGCGATGGCAAAGTGCACAGCCACCGCGGCACCGGCTACAAGGACAAGAGCGAATATGCCGATCCATTTCCATGGCACTGCGCGGTTTTTTTTCTTCGCAGCTTGTTGGGGTGAGAGTTGCACAGTCGCCATTTGACCATTAGATGAGCCATCCGCGATAGAGGTCTATACAGTGGTCCCATCAGATTCTGAAAGAGAGTCCTACAACCCAAGAATTGCGAGCGCAGGTTCTCTGACGAAAAAGGCCGGGTGGTGAACGCCACCCGGCCACAAAATTTCCACTAACAAACAATTCCGCAAGGGATAGTCGTTATTACCGCGGCCTCGCTGGAGCCTGATGTGCTTGCAAGCTCTGTTGCTGTGCCACGTGTCTCTGTCGCAACTGTTGCGTTTGCTGCGCGTGCTTCTGCTCTAATTGCTGCGTCTTGGCGTCGCTAGCTTTCTGCTGCGCCAGACGTTGGTGTTCCTGGTCTTGCTTCTGCTGAAGCTTCTGCCGTTCCTGGGTTTGCTTCGCGTATAACTTTTCCTGCTGTTGTTGATATTTTCTGTCCGCCTTAGCATTCCCGGAATTTGGCGGGGTAGGACGATCTATCGGCGGAAGATCATTGGGATGGACTGCCGGATGGGCGGGCGCTTCCGCGTGAGGTTCAGCTCCAGCATGATTTTCTTCCGCTTTGTAAGGAGCCCCTGCATCTCTTGCTTGTACAACTCCGTGGCCGGTAAATTCTCCAGGTTTCTCGGTAGCGGCGATCGGCGGCTTTCCATGGTTTGCCGACGCGCGCAACTCCGGGTTGCCGCGCGCAGTCTGCACATGTTGAGTTTGGGCGGCAGAAGGCGGAATGTGCCGATCATGCTCTGCGGCTTCCTCCTGAGGCGTTGGGCGCGCGGTGACTCCTCCATTGCCTCCGTTGTAGCTCGCTCGATTGATCGTGGTTTCCTCGACCTTGGTGTTGTAGACGTTGTGAATATTAGTAACGTCCACATTCATCACAGCGCGGTTATAAAAAAAGTGGCCATTGTCCCAACGCCCACCGGCAAAACCGACACCGAAATAACCGAAGCCGTAATTGATCCCGCCGTAAAATCCTATCGTCGGTCCCCAGTAGCCCTCATGCCACATAAACGCCTCGCCGCCCCATCCCCACCAACCGGGCGTCCAGAGAAAACCGACCTCGGGGGCCATCACCCAGGTGCCTGGAACCCAGTAGTAATCGGAAATATCGTCATCCCAATACCAATACCCAGGCGTCCACATATAGCCGTCGCCCGGGCAGAGCGGCTGCTCATATACCGGCAGTGCAGGCGGGCCAACTGTGATCGCTACTCTGAACTGCGCGAAGGATGCCGTCGACATGCCTAACAACACCACGGCGAACGCCAGCGAACGAACCATCACCCGGCGGATGGTTGAATGAATATGCATTTTGTTCCTCTCGCCCATTCATCCTTCGCTTTCCCGGTACTGCTCTACGGCTGCGGGCTTCGAGGATTGACAGGCCGGAGACCAATCGTGAATCCATAGCTGGCAATGATCTGCGGTGGTTGCCAAAGCGAACACATGCCGAATCACTTACCAGGTCCGATCATGTTAGCCAGCCGTAAGACGAATGCTCTATAAGGTAATTGCTGTAGAAAAAAAGATAAATTAACTCTCACATGCGAGAGTGGTTGCTGTAATCGATTGTTTCTCAGAAGCGTAGACTGTTGGCGAAACAGTCGCGTAGACTGAGCCCGCAGTTGCTGGAGGAACTTAATGCATTCTTTGACACGTCGAGATTTCATGCGCATCGGAGCTGGCACCGTGGCTGCCGGCGCTGCCGTGAAGACTACCCTACAACCAGCCGCATTATGG
>JBAPQU010000419.1:0-4541 GCA_049280795.1 Candidatus Sulfotelmatobacter sp. | reverse complement strand
ATCCAGCACTTCGCGGGCGATGATGGATGAAATATTGGTCATGAAGTCTTTCCGTCCTTCTTGGGTTGCATGAGTTTTTGAATTGTCATCGGCATCCCACTCTGAGTCCGTGAAAACACAATATCGGCCTCTGGCAAAAATAGCCGAGCCCCGCTATGGGTTTTCCCAGGAATGGGTCCGAAACTCAAGATTATAACGGATGGAACATCACGCTAGTGTGACAGCGCTCGCACCAGAAGTCATTTCCGTAGGCGCAGCGTGATGTTAGGAGTGGACGCATTACAGCGCCCTATCAAACGCCGCATCAAACAAAGAGAGGTTAATTTTTGCGCGAGTATTCCCCTTGAAATTCCATTGCCCAGGTGACGCCGTTGTCTTTGGATTTCTCCCATGACTGCCGGACTTTGTTTGCAGCCAGACGCAACACTTTGACTCTATTCAGAACTGTTTGCCCATCGGGGCCGCGGCTGGGTCCGGTAAACACGGCTGAGCCAGGAGTGACTTTTCCTTCAAATAAATGGACCCGGCCCTGGTTATCCGCGAACATGCCGTGCCAACTCTTATCGTCTGAACTGTAGGCAAACATGTTTTTTCCAGTGTGCCCTTTTCCACCATCCCAACTTTCGACCACGAGGCATTGGTCGAGATCGAGTGAGACTTTGCTGGCGGCGCTACCGGGCATGCCAGGATACGTAACCGTCCAATCACCGAGCCAGAAATCCATCTGCCGGCTCGGGGAATTTGTGGAACACGCTTCCGAATCGACCGCAGCCGCGGCGGAATTCATCGCGAGGCAAAACGCACCCACTAGGACAACGAGAAGAACGGTTCTGCACAATCCGGAACTTCGAACGATCAGGTCCTGCTTCATAACGTAATCCTCCTCACATCAACTTTTATCCAATGGTCTTGTCTTTACCCACAACCCGCGCATCTGGTTTCAGCGCGCGAAAACGGAATGCTTCAGAGTTTCGCTCTATTTCGAGGATCTCGAACCCCGCCGCCTCAAGGCGCGCTCCGAACCTGTCCGGATCAACCGGCACGAGTGTGTCGCCAATATGGATCAGCCGCATGAACAAGCTTTGCAAGCTGTCGCTACCTACGAACATTCCTCCCGGCTCGATCACTCGCCATACCTCCCGCAGGAGTTTGTCCTGCAGTTGAGGAGACGGGACGTGATGCAGCATGGTGAGTGCAACTCCTCCCGAAAACTGCGAGTCGGAAAATGGCATGGCGGTTGCGTCGCCGGTGATTACCTCAACGTTGGTGCCGCGCAAACGCGCACTCAGCGATTTTGCCAGCATGGGGTCAATCTCGATTGCCGTGATGCGATGCGCGGTGATCCGCAACAAATCGGTGGTGAGACCGGGGCCGGGTCCAAGCTCAAGGATATTCTCTCCAAGGTCGGCGCCAGACAGAACCCACGGCACGCGCTGCTGAATAGTTTTTCGCCAGCGTTGCGAGCGGCACAGCCATCGGTGCAGGCGGTTCACGCGTACCCTTTCGTGGTCGATGTTCGGCTTAGACTGGTTTAGATTAATGATTGCTGGGTGTACGCGCTTTCGATATTATGACAATAAATGTCGAAAAAGCGGCAAAGTGCAAGGTTTGCAATTTTCGAGGCCTCGGGAGATCGCCGCTCCGAGATTACGACGCTCACACACGACTACCCTGCGGGCCACGTGATCCCGACCCACTTCCACGATCGAGACCAACTCGTCTACGCCTCGCGTGGAGTGATGACCGTGCGTACCAGCGAAAGCGCATGGGTGGTGCCGACTTATCGAGCAGTTTGGATATCAGCGGCGACACCACACAGCATTACGATGTCCGGTACGGTAGCGATGCGGACTCTGTACCTGAAACGGCGGCTCACGAAAACATTGCCGCGCGATTGTTGCGTGGTGAACGTGTCTCCTCTGCTCAAGGAACTCGTTCTTCATGCGTGCGCTCACGCTACGCTAAAGAAAACGGCTCGCCGGCAGCGCCACTTGATCGATATGATCATCGACCAACTGCAGGCAATCCCGACGGTCCCTTTACAGCTTCCTAGTCCATCCGATCCCAGAGCACTTCGAGTCGCGCAGGCACTCTCATCCGACCCAGCGGACCGCCGCAGGCTCCGCGACATTTGCAAGCACGCGGGCGCGAGCAAAAGAACGATTGAGAGATTATTTCAGCAGGATGTCGGTATGACGGTCGGGAAATGGCGACAGCAACTACGTCTCATGCAGGCGATGCGGCTTTTGGCGGAGGGTTCGAAGGTGACTCACGCCGCCCTGGAATCGGGCTACAGCACGCCGAGCGCATTCATTTCGATGTTCAAGAAAACGCTCGGGACCACGCCCAAGCTTTATTTCAAGACAGACACACTGAAACCAGCCGAGGTTGGCACCGACGGAGCCGGTTAGCTTCCGCCGTCCAGCCTCGGTAAACCTTTAGGCGGTCCTGGTCCCCATAAACAAGTGCACCACGAAAGAAATCACGGCGAAAAGCAGCAGCAAATGAATCAGTCCGCTGGCTACATGGAACATCAGGAAGCCACCGGCCCACAGAATGAGCAACAGAAGAGCAATCACGAGGAAAGGTCCAAATCGCATTTCCGTCTCCTAAACGCTCTTTACGTCACGCCGAGCGTCGATTACATGTCGTTTATATGTCGCGAGTGAATCACAGAGTATCGGCAAAAGGCTGTAAAACGGCCGCGCTGGAGTGGTAGGAACGAGAGCGGTGATACTTCAAGGGCTGCCAAAGGGCTGCCAATTTCGTCAACCAGCGGATATAACATCGGTAACGGGTTTCTCTCACCCGCCAGAGCTTGGACCTTTTGCCAATCGCTATAATCTAATGAAGATGCGGTTTGGGGCGGGAGTGTGCCGAAAAAGCCTGGTTTGAAGCCAAGGCTGCCCCTAATCCATTAGAAAATATGACGAAAGCCCATCAACATCCTCTGGAGAAGATCTTCGAGAACCGCATCGCCATCATCGATGGAGCGATGGGCACCACCATCCGCACCTATGGCATGAAGGAAGCGGACATCCGTGGGGAGCGCTTTAAGGATGCGAAGAAAGACCTGCTGAACAATGGGGATCTTTTTACCCTGACTCAGCCGAAGATGATTGGCGACATTCATCGCCGCTTTCTGGAAGCGGGCGCGGACATCATTGAAACGAACACCTTCGGCGCGACCAGCATCACCCAGAGCGAATTTTTTGTGGACGATCCGCGGGAGCAAGGCGGCCGGAAGGATCCCGCGTTCTACCAAAAGGTGATCGATGATTCGTTTCTCAATGACCTGGCTTGGGATATCAATGAGCAATCGGCGCGACAATGCCGTGAATGGGCTGATCGCGTCGGAAGCGCAACTTCGCGTCAGCGGTTCGTGGCTGGAGCGATTGGGCCGCTGACTGTGTCACTCTCGAACTCGCCTGATGCCGATGATCCAGGTTTTCGCGTGGTCACATTCGATCAGGTTAAGACCGCCTACGCTCACCAGGTGCGTGCGCTCATGGCTGGGGGCTCGGATATGCTTCTGGTCGAGACAATTTTTGATTCACTGAACGCCAAAGCAGCGCTGGTTGCCATCCGTGAAGTATTCGACCAAGACGGCAAGGAGTTGCCGGTAATGATCTCCGCGGCAGTGGGGCGAGGCGGTGAGACGCTGATCTCCGCGCAAACCACGGAAGCATTCTGGAATGCGGTGCAGCATGTAAAGCCGCTGTCAGTGGGTCTCAACTGCTCTCTTGGTCCCGATCTCATGTATCCGTTTCTGGAGGAGCTCTCGGAGAAGGCGAACGTGGCAATTTCGTGCTATCCGAATGCCGGGTTGCCGAATCCCTTGTCCGAAACCGGGTTCGATCTGGGACCGCAGGATATGGCCCGCTATCTGGGCAATTTTGCACAGGCAGGGCTGATCAATATTGCCGGCGGTTGCTGTGGCAATACGCCCGAGCACATCGCAGCGATCGCCAAAGCGCTCGAAGGCCAGCCTCCGCGAAAGTTGGGGACGGTCCACGCTGAAGAATCCTTCGCCGGCCAGATCGAGAGTCGAGCGTGAGCGTCTCCGAAAACATAAGTGTGCCCGCGAGCTTGACCCCGCACGCTCCCATCAAACCCAAGCCGCTCCGTCTTTCGGGATCGCAGCCCTTCACGCAGCAACCCGGCGTCTACATCATGATCGGCGAGCGGACCAATGTGGCTGGTTCGCCGAAATTCGCCCGGCTGATCAAAGACGGCAAATATGAAGCAGCGGTAAGCGTAGCCCGGCAGCAGGTCGAGAACGGTGCCAATGTTCTCGACATCTGCATGGATGAAGGTATGATCGACGGTGTCACGGCCATGACGCGCTTCCTGCAATTGCTCGGAAGCGAACCGGAAGTCGCCAAAGTGCCTTTCATGGTGGACTCCTCGAAGTGGGAGGTCATCGAAGCCGGCCTGAAGTGCATACAGGGCAAAGGCATCGTCAATTCAATTTCGCTGAAAGAAGGCGAAGAAAAGTTTCGCCAGAATGCCGCGAAAGTTCTGAAGTATGGTGCGGCGGT
>JBAPQU010000418.1:0-2379 GCA_049280795.1 Candidatus Sulfotelmatobacter sp. | reverse complement strand
GTGTACCGCTTCGCTGGAGGTCGACCCTAGAATCAGCCGATCGGGCCAGTTGAAGTCCTCGACCGCGCAACCGTCGGTAAAGAACATAGGCTGGGAAACGATCGTTGCCGTCAGGCCTGCATCCTGCAAGCTCTTTTCCAGAGCCGAAGCTGTGCCAACAGAGGCCGGCGTTACGATGGTGAGGATGGGTGGTTTAGGAGCCAAACGCGCGATGCGCAGCACTACGTCGATTAGATTATCGGCACTGTCTTCCGCCAGAAAAATAACTTGCGTCTTGCGCGCAAAAGATTCGATATCGGTGGAATACGCCAGACGTCCCGCGCGCACGTTTCGCCGGATGATCTCTTTCAGATTTTTTTCGAAGAAGGGAATATTGCCTTGAGCCATCTCGACCATGCGCGTGCGGTCGGGATGACAGCAGGAAACTGGAGTTCCGAAATCCGCCAGGCAGGCCGAAATCACTGTCCCGAGAAAACCCGAACCATAGACTCCGATCTGCATCCTTCGCCCCCGACTTTCCTGAACCCTGTCTAAACCCGCTCCCGGCGCGGGATTCGCACATCTCTTACTCTTTCTGTTTACAGGGCGTGACAGAGGCGCGCAATGCACGGGAGTGAAATGTACCAGGGGCCATGCACGGTTGGCGGGGGTAACGTAACAGGCAGGTAATCAGGCGATGGTTACGAGGAATACGGAGCGCCGGGACGATCGAATTTACGAGTCGGAACTACTTCTTAAGCTCGGCGTTCCAGTTCGTAACCAAAACCAGCGGTGTGGAGACGCCTTCCGGCAGCGTGGTGAAAACGAAGCGCTGGCCGTCCGGAGCAACATCGTAGGGATTCCCTACCGGAGCGACATAGCTCACCTGAAACAGCGTGTGCACCGGATCCAATTCAAACTGATCCCCCTTGGTGCGCACCGCGGCAGCCTGTATGGCTCCGGCAAGTCCTATAAAGAAGATTTCCTTGCCGTCGCGCCGCCAGGATGGGAAAGTGCCCCCGGTCTGCGAAACCTGCCACTTACCGTTGCCGCTGGGAAATTGCGTGACATAAACTTCCTCGCGACCCGACTCGGTCGAACTGTAGGCCAGCCAGCGTCCATCGGGTGAGAGACGGTAGGTCACGATCCTGGCTTGCGGAGATGGCGGTTTCACGATGGCAAACGGGTTCTTGTCTCCAGTGGTCGGGAGAGCCCAGATGCCGGCGTTGTTGGGCCCGCTTTGCTCTATGTGAAGCAGATACTTGCCGTCTGCCGACCACTGCGGCGAGAGCAGCGTGACTGGCATCGAGGAAGGGTCGCGATCCATCAGAACCTCTTCTTGTCCGCCGCCGCTAGCTGGCCGTGCGCGAAGCGATGTTCCGGCAACGATCGTGGCGCCAGTCTGTTGCACGTAAACCACCCTTTGACCGTCGGCTGACCAGGACGGCATTAAATGCGTGGCGCCGCCGAAGGTGAGGCGCGTCTTCGATCCGCGCTCCAAATCGAATACCCAGATATCCGCCTGCGGATCTCCCATGGAAACCGCGATGCGCTTACCATCGGGAGAGACCTGGCCGCTGCCCTTGTAAAAAGCTCTTTCTGCGATCTTCCCTAGCATCTTTCCGCTGCGGTCCATCCAGAAAATGTCGGTTCCAAGGGTTTTCGAACCCTCTTCGTAGAGCAGGACACCGTTCTGGCTCGCGGTAAACGTGGTGCGCCACGTCCCTGCGTCGTACTCCACAAAATTCGCCACCGTCACAGGATCACCGGAGACGACGCCGGTGGCGGGATCGAACTTCTGCGCCAGCAACTGCGACTGAAGATGGTAGAGCAAATAACCCGAGGCGTACTGGGCTTCGGAGTCCGAATCGAGCACGTGTTTGTAAGAACCATCCCGCAACGACCCGTAATAAACGCCCTGTTCGGAATCCCCGGAGTGACTGGTTGCGAAAAAAAGAAAGTGTTTGCCGTCGGGCAGAAAGTACGGCCAGCGATGGGTAGTGTGCTTGTCCGTTTCGAACTTGGTCAGTCGAGTTGCAGTTCCTCCCGATGCGCTGACGCGCCACAACGAATCGCGGTAATCAGGTTCGTAAATAATTACGTTGTCTTTATTCCAGGAGCCTCCCCTGGCGTTGGGTGCGCTCGCGAGAACGGTTACCGGGCCGCCTGCCGCAGGAATCTTCTTAAGATGTTCGTCCGCACAGAAGCCGAGAATCTTGCCATCTGCGGACCAGAAAGGAAACGATGCACCCTCGGTGCCTTCTAATTTCTTGGCCGTAAGGTCGCCGAGGGATTGAACCCAGAGTGAAGGCCGCTCCTTGGAACCGCGGGCGCAGAATGCCAACGTCGTACCATCCGGCGAGATGACCGGAGGCCCGGCGTAGTCTCCGGTAAACTCAA
>JBAPQU010000417.1:0-13165 GCA_049280795.1 Candidatus Sulfotelmatobacter sp. | reverse complement strand
GGGAGTAAAAGGACCAATAGGTTTCACCCAGACCGGCTTCGGCCGGACCGTAATTGGGGTCGATCTTGATTGCCTGTTTGAAAACAGTCTCGGCACTGGTGAGCGTTTCTTGGCGGGCGTTTTGCCGAAGATAACCCACGCCCTCGACATAATACTGATATGCCTCAGGCAGTGTCGTGGAATGCGCGCCGAGAGCTTGCCGCTCCTCGGTCCGCAGGTTGATCTTCAGCGCATCGGCGATACCGCCTGTGAGTTTATCTTCGATGGTGAATAGGTCAGAAACCGGGGCGGTGATGGAATCGGCGGCGATATTCTTGTCGCTCTTGGCGTCGATCAGGCTATAGGCAGCCCGGACCAGGTCGCCATCCTGCTTGAGCGAAACCGCTAGCCCAAGATTGACCCCGTATTCTTTTTGCGCGTCGGCCAGTGTGGAGATTTTCTTATCTTCAAGCGTGCGTGCTGGGATGACTTCGATATCGTGGTTCGCGCTCAATTGCGAAAGCTTGGCCGCCACGTCTTCAAGCAAGCCTTTGCCGAAGGCAGTGAGCTTGGGATCGTCGGCGACCGCGGAGATGGGCAGAACGGCGAGGCTTTCATGCTCGGGAACCAGAGTGGCCGACTGTAAAGCAGAGAGTTTGCCCGAAGATACGAACCGGTGCATAAGCCGTGGTCCCCAAACCGCGCCAGCAATGACCAAAACCACGCAGCATACTGCCAACGCAACCTGCAGTTTGCGTTTAGGAGACCAGATGGCTGCGGTGCGAGTCGACCTCAGATTCCTTCCCGACTCATAATCCTTTTTCAGTTGGAGCAGGTCAGCATGAATTTCCCCTGCGGTTTGGTATCGCAGCTCGCGATTCTTCACCAATGCCTTGTCGATAATCTGCTGCAAACGCTGCGGCAGTCCGGGCATCGATTCGTTCAGCGAAACCGGCGCTTGCCCAAGAATCGCGTGCACAGTTACCGCCCACGTGGGCCCCGAGAAAGCCTGCTTGCCCGTGGCCATCTCATAGAGCAGCACGCCGAACGAGAACAGATCGGTGCGTACGTCGAGCGGCTCCCCGCGCGCCTGCTCCGGCGACATATACGCGACCGTTCCGATGGCCGCGCCCGTGTGCGTGAGCGGTCCACTCCTCGACATAGTGAGGTCGTTCGAACTCGCCAGGTCCGGCAGCGTGAGCTTGGCCAAACCAAAATCGAGAATCTTTGCCTGCTCCCGCGTAGTGATAAAAATATTCGCCGGTTTGATGTCGCGGTGCATGATCCCTTTGGCGTGCGCCGCCTGCAACGCGTCGCTGATCTGCAACCCCCAGTCCAGCAATGTGCCGAGAGGAACGGGCTGCACTCCAATGCGGTCACGCAGGGTCTGCCCTTCGAGCAACTGCATGGCGATGAAGGGACGTCCTTTATCTTCGTCGATTTCGTAGATAGTGCAGATGTTGGGATGGTCGAGCGCTGATGCGGTGCGGGCCTCGCGTTTAAAGCGCTCCAGTGCGCGCGGGTCGACTGCCGAATTTTCCGGAAGGAACTTCAGCGCAACCAGACGGCCCAGGCGGATGTCTTCGGCCTTGTACACCACACCCATACCGCCCTCACCCAGCTTTCCCTGGATGCGGTAATGCGAGACAATCTGATCCATCGTGGCGCAGGCCTCCGGCTTTCGGGCCCTTTGTCTCGAATGGTACTCAAGTTGATTGGGGTAAGCAACAGCCGGAAGTAGATTACTTTTTCTCCGAGATTTTTCGGGAAATCTCGGCCATGAGTTTGGGGCGAAGGTCGGCGAGTACGCTGTCCACAATGCTGGCTACGTCGGAGGGTTTGTCTTCAGAAGCGGCCGCGGAAGCTTCCCGCAAAATCTGTTCAGCACCTGCCGCGACTGCCATCGCAGCGGACTCTGCGGGCACAGACACAGGCACTTCAGACTCGCCCGGTTTAGTCTCTGCTTCTGAGGCGGACTTTGCTTCGCCCGAGTCCCGGATCTGCCGCCATGTGGCCCATGCCGCGGCTGTGCTCTTAACTGCTTCTGAATCCAACTTGGGTTCCTGCGCAGCTTCTTCGTCGTGAGCGATCGGCGCGACCGCAACACTGGAGGCCGCTTCCGCCGTCGGTGCGTAAGACTCTGGCGAAATCTGCGCCTGCGCTACAACCGAATCCGCAACTTCCGCTACTACGGCAACGGACGGAATTTCGCTGACCGGAGATGGTTCTGAATGTGGCTGCGAGAGTTCGGTCGCCGTCGATTTTTCTGCCTCCGCCCGCATTGACGCAGCTTCTACTGGAATAGATTCCGAAGTCACAACTGGTTCGCTTGACATGCTAGCGGAGTCAGGAAGAGAAACTGGCGCCGTGTCCGCAAGAGAAGGAGCCTGAGATGAGGTCTCCGATTGCACCGGGGTAGATACAGCCTCGGGCTCCGCCTTCATTGCAGGCGCAGGTTCGGGAAGAGGCTCCAGTTCGGGATTCGAAATGGTCGCAGCGGGAACTTCCACTGCTGTTGCCTCTGCCGGTGCGGAAGAATTTTCGGCCGGCGTAGCCTCCGGCATGCTTGCGAAACCGACAGGCTTTGCCTCCGCAACCGCAACGGCTGCATACCCCTTTTGCATCTCTTGCTCGAGCGAGATCAAAGCGTCTTCGCTATCCAAAGCCACGGGCACGGCTGTCCAGCAAGATGCGCGTGCACTCGCTGCCCCTACAGATTCAGCGGTTGCCGCCATTGTTACAGGCAAGTCGCTTTCCCGTTCCACAAGAGTTGCAGACGCAGCGTCTACGGTTGTGCCGGTATCTTTTCGCGCTTCTACATCTGATGCCTTCGCCTGCATTCCAATATTGGTTTCGACAGGCCCCGCCGTGGGCTCGTGACTCGCCTCACTCTTTGTTTCAGGCTTTACTTCAGAAATCCCGGTCTCAGGAATCAGGTTTTCCAAAGCTCTGATCTCAGAACCTGGCTTTTCGACATCGAGTCCGGCAGCGGCCGCCATCTGCATCTGCGCAACGGCAGCTGCAATCGCCGCAACCTCCTCCGGAGTCACATCATTGGGCAAGTTGGGTGGCACCAGCGCTGCCACATCCACGGTAGTTTCCGGCGCTTCCACAGCCGATACTCGCGGAGACTCTCTCTCGGAGACCGGTTTATCCACCACCGTGCGGAGATCGCGATTCACTTGGTTATAGATCGGCGATTCGTCTGCAACTTTCTCTTCAGCCTCAACTTCGGATTTCTGCTTCGGAAACGCGATCCGGCTCTTCCATCCATTATCTTCACTACCGGTGTTCTTGCCGCCGCGGTCGGCTTCTTCCGCGGCCGCCATCGCGCGCGCAAAGCGTCCGGGCTTGGAGGGTTCAGCGCGCGGCACCACTTTATCTTCCAGTTTCGACAGAGCGCTCAGCAGTTCACTGGCTTCAAATGGCTTGACGATGAAGCCGTCGGCGCGCACCCGTTGGGATTCTTCCGGCTTGAACGGTTCCAGCTTCCCGACGCTCAGCAACACCGGAATTCGCGCCGTTTCCTGCGATTCCTTGAGCCGCTGGCATACCTCCAGCCCGCTGTAGCCGGGCATATAAACGTCCAGGATGACCAGATCAGGTTTCAGTTCCAGGATTTTCTTGAGGGCGGCAGAGCCGTTATTCACAGCAGTTACTTCATACCCCGCATCTGCGAGGATCTTGCGCCCCATATTCTGGGCGGTCACGCTGTCGTCGGCAAGCAGTATCTTCCGGGCCAAGAAAAAGTCCTCTGATGAGGGGAGATATCGCGAAGGTAACCTGCCCTTGCAGGTAAGTCAATGATCAGACGGGATGTTACCTGGTTACTAGCGGTCAGCACCTACCGCGTCCGGGGCTTGGTTTAGAACGGGATGATCTTCTTGAGCCCCTTCTTTTTCTTCTTCTTGCTACTCGAAATATCCTTATCGCTGGCCAGGGCGGACCCTGCAGCCGCGGCAGTGGTACTGCTTGACGATGCTTGCGAATGCTGAATCTCATTGACCTGCGCCGGCGGCGGCAGCGGCTGATTGTTCGCAGCTGTGGCATCGGCGGTCGGAGTCAACTCATTCGGGTCGGGCGCTCCGCTCGGCTTCACTGCGGTCGCTGCAGCAGTAGGTTGCAGCTCATTTGGATCGGGCGCACTGACCGTGCTCGAGTGCGCAAAAGGCTGGCTGTTGTTGGTTGTGGCCGTATCAGAGCGGGGCGCCGGTTCGTTCGCCGCTGGAACTCCTCCTTTAATGGTTTCCACCGCCAAACCATGCTCACCAGCGGCCATGCCCATCGCTCGCATTGCAGTCGCTCCCGCATCCTGGTTCGCCGCGACCGGCGTCGGATCTACTAATGTTGGTTCTCCCTCATGCGCGGCCAAGTCTACATTAGGACCCTTCTTAACAACGTTCATCATGAGCGCAAGAGCGGTGCTGTCGCGGCGGCTGTCTTCTTCTGCCTTGTTTTGCGCTACCGCTGCCTTCGTGGGCCGCGGGATCGGCTGATGCAGCGCTGCCAACCGCTTCTTTGCATCGTCCCCGCGGTCCATCACGGGATACCGCGTAATGATCTGCGAATAAGCGCCCGCAGCTTCCTTGGTGAGCTCCTCGATCATGTTGGCCTTAACCTGTTCGGGAACGCACCCCCGCTGGGGGTTGGTCTTGATGCAGGTCGGTCTGGCTCGCATTTGCGCGATCTGCCCTTCATAATCCTGCCCCAGCACAAATAGCGCCTCATCCGCTCCGCTGTACAGCGGATATTTCTCTACCAGCGTCTTCAACCGAGCAATCGACGCCGGATATGATCCGCGCAGGGAATAGAATTTTCCAATCCCGAACTCCCGGTCGGCCAAAACTTCCTGCACTTCCAGTAGCCGCTGCTTTCCTTCTTTCACCAGCTTGGGGTTATCCGGATACTGCATGATCAGGTTGCGGTATTCATCTTCTGCCCGCTTGGCATGGGTGTAGTCGCGATCCGACTTCTCCATCTGTTGATATTGGATGTTGGCAATCTTTAACTGCGCCTCAGCGGCTTCCGGCATGTTGGGAAAGAACGTTTCGAAGTCGCGATACTCCTGCTCAGCCTGCGCCAGCGACGCCGTGCCGCCTTCCGCGTACCAGGAGTCGCCCACCGCCAGCTTCGCGCGTGCGATAAATTCCGAGTCCGGATAGGTGTTGATCAAGGTCTGCAACGTCATGCGCGCCACATCGAAGCGGTTGTGCTTCATGGCGTCCATGGCCTTGTCGAACAGCACCTTATCGGGCTGCTTCGATCCCACATTCGCCAGCGGATTGACGGCCTTCTTGTTGGTGCAAGCCGCCGTCAACATCAGCAGCACACCTAAAACTGCAACCAATGAAATTCGACGCGACATTAAGACCTCGATATTTTTGCGTGGAAAAAACACATTTGAATTTAGGGACAGCCGCCTCGGCTGTCCGCCGAGCGAAAAGCTCGGCAGTTTCTGCTTTCTGCTTTCAAGCCCCTTAGGCTTTCACAAGAGCCGCTTCCGTCGCAGCTTTCAGCAACGCCCCGGCATTCTTCTTTGGATCACCATTACCGAACACGGCGTTGCCTGCTACCAGAATTTCTGCGCCTGCCCGCACCACATCGCCCACTGTGTCGAGCCCAACCCCGCCATCTACTTCAATGCGGTAGGTCAGCCGGCGCTGGCTGCGAATCTCCGCTAATTGCCTCATTTTGTGCAGCGTAGCCGGAATAAACTTCTGCGCCCCAAATCCCGGATTCACTGACATCACCAGCACATAATCCACAATATCGAGTACTTCTTCAAGAGTCCCCACCGGCGTCGCGGGATTAATCACTACTCCAGCTAGGCAATCGTGGCTCTTGATGAGATGCAGCGTGCGGTTCAAATGCCGGCAAGCTTCCTGGTGCACCGAGATCCAATCCACGCCAGCTTCGGCAAACGCCGGAATGAAGTCATCCGGATTCTCAATCATCATGTGGCAGTCGAGCGGCAGGTTGGTCACCTTACGCAGCGACTTCACCACCGGCGGCCCAATCGTCAGGTTCGGGACGAAATGCCCATCCATAATATCCACATGGATGACGCTCGCGCCCCCTTCCTCCGCGGCGCACACCTGTTCACCCAGACGGGCAAAGTCCGCCGAAAGAATCGAAGCTGCCAGCTCAATCAAAGATTTGCTTTCGAACCCGGGTTATTGTGGTCGGAACTCTCTTCACAGTTTACCATTCAAAAATAGCTCGGCAAACATTGATTTACCTGATCTGCGGCCCAGGTGCCCCGCTTCTCGCGTTCGTTGCGAGAAGTGGGATTCCACTAACCTCAACCCCTTGGCTTTCGATTTTCGAGCACGGAGTCTCTACTGCAGCTTCGCGAACTCCGCCTTGGCTTCTTTCAGAACCGGCACGTCCGGGTCGGCATCTTTCCACAGTGTCAGAAAGTCCTGATAAGCCGCCTTAGCCTTCGCCTTGTCACCCGCAAGCGCGTAAGCCCGGCCCAGTTCCAGATGAGCCAGCGCGCCGGTAGCGCAGTTCACGACGATGCCAGGATGGTCGATGATCTTCTGGAATTCGGCCGTAGCGCCTTCCTGACCAGCGGCCAAATAAGCTTCACCTCGAAGATAGGCTGGATAAAGGCAGGAGTTATTCGAGTTGCCTATGGTCTCGCCATATTCCAGATTCGCAGTATTTCTTAGCTGCGTTATCGCAGTCGCCGGATCTTTGGCGCTTAATGCCACTTGCGCCGCAATTGTGGGCAGCCAATAGGACTGCACGAGTGTGTGAATCGGGTATCGCTTGGTCAGCTCTTGTGCCAGCGCGTTCGCTCTCGCCGTCTCGCCAGCTCGAGCAAAAACCAGCGCCGCAAGCTCCTGTGCGTTCTGGCTGTTGGGAGCAAGAGCCAAGCCAGCGGCCGCTTGCCGCCTCGCTTCCTCCAGGTTGCTGAAAAGCGTCTCCCGCCACGCACCAAAGAGTTGCCAGGCTGCCGCTGACTCCTTATTATCCGCACGTACGGCGGCTTCAACGGCGCGTCGCGTTAACTCCCGCGCTTTGGCCACATGTCCGGAATAAGCCTCCGTGTCGCCCTCCAAAGCCAGAATCTCATGCTGAAGTTCGGGCCTTCCCTCAAACCATGCTGCTTGTTCGGCCATCCCTTTGGGGTTCTTTTCGTCAAACTCGACCGAGTAGATAACCAAATGCAGCGTATCGTCATCGAGCTTGCGGGCCATCGTCTGTTGATAGAGCTGATGAGCCTCATCCAAGCGATCGAGAGTAAGCTGGAATGCGAGCAGGTCCTCGACCCCAATCACATTATCCGGATTCAGACGCAGGGCAACGCGCGTCTGCTCCATCCCCTGTTCCATCTTTCCTTCCAGGGAGTACAGCGCGCTGAGATTAACGTACGCCGTGTCATCTCGCGGATAGTTTTCCTCCCACTCCCGGAAGGTTTCGATCGCCTTATCCATCTCTCCCGTACCCACCATGTAATACATCGACGCAATATGCAGCTTTTCCCGCTCGCTAGCGCGTTCGCGCAAGGCAAACGCCTTGCTCAAATACTCTTCGCCCCGCATGGGCTGGCCGAGATTGCCGTACATAATGCCCACACCCTCGATGGCGCTTGCGAAGTTGGGATCCAGATCAATGGCATGCTGATAAGAAGGAAAAGCGGCAGCCGATCCCTTTTCGTGCTCGAGCTTCCGACCGATGCTCACCGCTTTGAGCGCTTCCAGCGAGGGCGTAGTCTCCTGCGCCAGCGGAGCGTCAAACTTCTGCACCGAGGCCAGCGATTCACCCATCTGCCCGCGCAGTTTTCCGGCAGCCTCGCCCAGCACATCGAGCACTTTCTCCTTGCCGGGCGCCGTAGCCTGTTCCTGCGCCAGGATGTCCCCGTTCAAACAATTCACTGCCTTCAGTCCTAACACATACTGACTGCCCAGGCTGGCGATGGACCCCGCAATATATGCCTTGCTGTCGGAACGCTGGCACAATTCGCCCGCAACATCCGGGGTGAGCGGAGTGCTGACCGGGCGCGTCATCAGTTTGAGCGTGGCCGCCACTTTTTCGTCGGAGAGCACGTTGAGAAACGGCGATTGCCGCAGCGATACGCTCAGCGCCTGCTTGAGGGCATCGTCAAATACCGGATCGCCAGTGGAATTGGCGAAGTCGCCCACCACAATCGTATCTTTCTCGGTGAGCTTGGGCGCTGGACGATGCGTGTAGAAGTAGCCCGCGGCTGCCGCCGCAATCACCACCGCAAATCCCGCAACCACCCAGATCAGTTTCGATCTGGGGGCGCTGGGAGCTGCGCTTGTTCCTGAACTCGCCGCCGCTGCTCCTTTGCTTGAATCCCGCTTCACCGCGGAGGCAGCCGAGCCGCTGGCAGCTTCGTCCTCTGCAGCCACGGCCGAGGCGCCGCTCGACTGAACCTCCCGCTTCAATCGCTTCAAATCCGCCCGCATGTCGGAGGCATGCTGGTAACGCAGGTCGCGGTCCTTCTCCAAACCTTTATTGATGATGCGTTCCAACTCGGCGGGCAGATCGGGATTCAGCCGAACCGGTGCGACCGGTGCCTTGTGCAGAATCGATTCAAACAGCAGCGCCGTGGTGTCTCCACGAAATGGCAGCGTGCCGGTCGCCATCTCATACAGGACTGCCCCAAAAGAAAAGAGGTCGGTGCGGGAATCGAGCGGCTTGCCGCGCGCCTGCTCCGGCGACATATAAGCCACCGTTCCCACCGTCGATCCAGCATCGGTCAGTTGATCCGCGCCCGGACTGGTCTGAGTCGCATCCCCCGGTACAGAGGTTACTTTCGCCAATCCGAAATCAAGAATCTTTCCGTGTCCCCGGCTGGTCACGAAAATATTGGCAGGCTTGATGTCCCGGTGAACGATCCCTTTGGTGTGGGCTGCATCGAGCGCATCGGTCACATCCAGCGCAACTCGCAGCAACGTCTCCAGATCGAGCGGCGCGCTGTGGATGGTGTGCTTCAGCGTTAAGCCTTCCAAATACTCCATGACAATGTAGGCGCGCCCATCAGCTTCGCCAATGTCGTAGATAGTACAAATGTTGGGATGATTCAGCGCCGATGCAGCTTGTGCCTCGCGTTGAAACCGGCTTAGCGCCTGCGGATCCCGCGCCACGCTTTCAGGAAGGAACTTGAGTGCGACGAAGCGGTGCAGTCGAGTGTCTTCTGCTTTATATACGACACCCATGCCGCCGCCACCCAACTTCTCCAGGATGCGATAGTGAGAAATGGTTTCGCCGATCATGAGTGGCCGGGCAAAGGGACGACTCTTGCGAAGTCGCACCATAGTAGATTCCCGCGGCGAGAGAGTCAATTTCCTCTCATGCAGAAGAGAGCGTGTTACGCTCGATATTCGTGTCCGCCGCTCCCCAATTTACGACCGCCGCTTACGGTATGGCTGCCGTGCTCGCCTGGGGGACCAGCGATTTTCTAGGCGGCTACGCCACCCGCCGCGCCAACGCTTTTCTGTTCACCACTGTCGTAAACATCGGAGGCCTGCTGTTGATGGGCACGCTCGCCTCTGCGGCTCACGCAACTTTTCCCTCAGGGCGCAGCGCGGTGTGGGTTTTGGCAGGTGGCATCTCCGGAGGAGCCTCGTTAGCTGTATTCTATCGCGCGCTCTCTTCTGGAAGGATGGGCCTAACCGCTCCTGTAGCCGCTGTCCTGAGTGCCGCGATTCCAGCAGTCGTCTCCATGTTCACCGAGGGCCTGCCTGGCAAGATTCCCATCGTCGGTTTCATCTGCGCTGCTGCCGGCCTGTGGCTCATTACCCGCTCCGAAGACGGCAGCACTCCCGAAGGCATCGGCCTCGCTGTCTTCGCTGGCATCGGCTTCGCCGGATTCTATCTTTGCGTTCGCCAAGCAGGTGGAGGGTCGGCCTTGTGGTTCGCCGCCCTGACTCGAATCGGTGGCTTCGTCGTCACTGCTACGATCGTTCTGCTGGGCTGGAATTTTCGCAATATTACCGTCGCCGGCGTGCGTTGGGCCGTGCTCACCGGCTGCATCGATTCCCTCGGCACAGTTCTGTTCGTGCGCGCCTGTCAGACTGGACGCCTCGACGAAGCCGTCGTCATCTCCTCGCTCTATCCGGCCATTACCGTGCTCCTGGCTCGCCTGTTCCTGAAAGAGCATTTCACCCGCTGGAGGTTCGTAGGTCTGTTGGCCGCACTGGCCGCGGTGCCCATGATTGCCGCCGGGTAAAACAAGTTGCCACGGATTCGCGAGGATCGTCACAGATCGGAGAACTTCAGTTTTTCGAGTCCGCGAAGATCCGCGGAAATCCGTGGCAGATGTTTTTCATCCTCTGCTAGCATCACAGCGTGCCCCTACTCGAAGTTCGCAACCTGACCAAGATTTATCCCCAAGGCGAATCTATCCTCGGCAGATCGAGCAGCAGATGCGAAGTGCGTGCGGTGGACGACGTCTCGCTCGACATTCACGCCGGCGAAACCCTCGGCCTCGTCGGCGAATCAGGCTCCGGCAAAAGTACCTTTGGTCGCTTGATTCTGCGCCTGATCGAGCCTACATCCGGCAGCATCCGTTTCGAAGACCGCGACCTGCTCGCGGCTCGTCCTAGTGAAATGCGCCGCCTGCGCCGCGATATGCAAATCATTTTTCAGGATCCCTTCGCATCCCTCGATCCTCGCTTCCGCGTAGAAGACATCATCGCCGAGCCGCTGATTATCCACGGGATGAATGCAAGAAGCCTGGGGGGAAACGAGCAGGTAGGGAACGGTGGGGAAGGAAACGATCGGGAAGGGCACGAATTCAGTCGTGCGGCAATGTCTGCCCAGTCACTCCCGGCTTTAGCCGCTGCTGGCCACCCTTCCATTAAAGCCCGCCGCGCCCGCGTCATCGAACTCCTCCGCGCCGTCGGCCTCGACGACTCCATCCTGCAGCGGTTCCCTCACGAATTCAGCGGAGGACAGCGCCAGCGCATCGGGATCGCCCGCGCTCTCGCGCTACGTCCCAACTTCATCATGGCCGACGAACCGGTCTCCGCCCTCGACGTCAGCGTCGGCGCGCAAATCGTCAACCTGCTCGCACAATTGCAGCGCGATTTCGGTCTGACGTATCTCTTCATCTCGCATTCCATGCCGGTCGTGCGCTATCTCTCAACCCGCATCGCCGTGATGTATCGCGGTAAGATCGTCGAGATAGGATCAGCCCAGCAGATCACCGAGCACCCGCAGCATCCCTACACCCGCAGCCTGCTCGAAGCCACGCCGGAAGTAGCGGTGTAGATAGCCCTTGTGCGGCAGCAGCCCGAGCCTGCCCTGAGCGAAGTCGAAGGCTGCCCGCGACGTGTAGCGAGGAGCCTTCACCATAGCACTGCGTTCCGACGCCTATGCCACTCATTGAGAAATGACCAGACGGGACATTCCTTACCGGATTAAAATAGAGGCCAGCACAAAGGCAGTACTGCTTTGACTGACGATACCCTCACAATCTCGCCGGGTCCGCGCTTTAAGACCGCCATGATACTTGCCATCATTGCGGATGCGCTCCAAATCTTTGTTTTCCCTTCATTCGTCGAAGGTGCCTTATCGCCTGCTGATGACATACTCGATTTCGGTATCGCTGCCTTGCTGATCAACCTTCTCGGCTGGCACTGGGAATTTCTGCCGTCATTTCTGGCCAAGCTCGTCCCCGGAGTCGATCTAGTCCCTTTCTGGACGATGGCAGTTATCAATGTCTATCGAAAATCGAAGCGGATCGCGGCGGAAGAAATTCGTGAACAGCACTCGGCGCTGAAAGATCCGCAACAGTCCTAGCTTCGGCCGGAAATTTTGGAAGCGAATGCCGGATCGATATCGCGCAGCGTGCGCAAAGGATTTGGTGGCGGCGCGTGGAATTGAACCACGAACCTACGGAATCTCAGCAGCCGAGCATTTGTGATCCGTATATACTACCCTCGATCCGAGTTGCTTGATAAATGCCGGTTCTGGGAGGGAATTTCATTATGTTGAAAAGATCGCTGGCTGTTTTTCTGATTGCCTCGGCAAGTTTGGGATTTGCGCAAGACTGGCACCATCATCAGCCAACTCTAACGCCGCAGACGAGCGGTACGACACAGTTGCTGATTGCGGTGAGTCCGGTGAACTCACAGGTGGTTTGGGCAGCCGGGACAGGTGGAACTTACGTGCTGACGACTAACGGCGGAGCGACCTGGACGGCTGGTGTGGTGCCCGGAGCTGATCAACTCCAGTTCCGCGACGTGTATGGGGTGAGCGATAAGGTCGCATACCTGATGTCAATTGGAAATTACACGAAGGCGTTTCGTATCTATAAGACCGAAGATGGCGGCGCAACGTGGAAGATACACTTCAACAACGAACTGGCGAATGCCTTCTACGACTGTTTCTCTTTCTGGGATCCGAACCGGGGCATCGCGCACAGCGACTCTGTGAATGGAGTATTTCCCGACGTCCGTACCTCGAATGGAGTGGCGTGGGAATCGATTGCCGACAACATGCCTCCTGCGCTGCCGGGAGAATCTTCATTTGCAGCGAGCGGAACATGCATCGCAACGCAGGGATGGGGAAATGCATGGATCACGACTGGTGGATCGACCGAAGCAAGAATTCTTGCGACGCGCGATGGCGGCGACACGTGGAATGCGTATGACACCCCGCTCGAAGTTTCGGCCAGCGGCGGAGGAGTTTCAGTGGCCTTTCGCGATGCGGACCATGGAGTCGTTGGCGGTGGAGATTTGTCGAACAATACCGACATCGATATGGCGAAGTCCGACGATGGCGGCCGAACCTGGACTCTGACCAATACTCCTCCGCTGCAGGGAGCGATTTTCTGTCTGGCCTACGCACACGGCAGCCGCAATAATTGGTGGGATGGTTGGGGCTGGGGCGATAGATATGACCGCACGGTTGTAATTACCGCAGAAACCGAGCCGGACTTCAACTCAGGATCTGCAGCATGGACCCCCGATGAAGGCGAAACTTGGTTCACTCTACCCAATGTGAGCGGATATTGGGCTGTTGGTTTTGCGAATCCGCATGCTGGGTGGTTCGTAGGAAATAATGGACAGATATTGAAGATCAGTTTCTAAATATGGAAGTGCGCCGGGGAGCCTGATGCAATGTGCGAGAGTGGAATTCTCTTGGAAGTTGCTGATTGATTTGGTGGCGGCGCGTGGACTCGAACCACGGACCTACGGATTATGAG
>JBAPQU010000416.1:0-1959 GCA_049280795.1 Candidatus Sulfotelmatobacter sp. | reverse complement strand
CGTTACGTCAGTACTCTTTTTGTAGCAACGATGCCGTTGGTACTGTTAGTACAGACGTGACATTTGTCGCGGTCGGAGGCGAAATGAAAAAGCTACTTGTATTTACCGTTCTCTTACTCGGTTGCCTTTGCTTTGCACAAGAAACCCAGTATGACTACCCCGCTGGCATACTCATCCGTTTCAGTGATGGAAACAAGATTCAGCTCAGTTGCACGCCCGATGGACTCTGCCAAGTATATCAAGGTGGGACTAACAACGAAGTCCTGCCGGTAACGATTACCCGTATCAACTTGGGCATGAGCACCAAGGGACATGGTTACACGTTATTAGTGAAATAAGCGTGGGGGCTGGCGCACCCTAGCCCAAGTCTCTTTTCTCGAGGGTGCCCCGTCCAAGCTTCGCTTGGGCGGGGATTTAACTTTCCATGCGCTCGATGCTGACCTAGGCGGAACACAGCTCATACCCCCAAGAATTT
This sequence comes from Candidatus Sulfotelmatobacter sp., assembly GCA_049280795.1. Classification (GTDB taxonomy): domain Bacteria; phylum Acidobacteriota; class Terriglobia; order Terriglobales; family Acidobacteriaceae; genus Sulfotelmatobacter. Next base: position 1,484 of record JBAPQU010000416.1, on the reverse strand, counting down.
CCAGCGCCGCACTTGTGACATCTGACCTTGCGCACAGCCCATCACACGCGCAATCATGGTCGAGGCCGTGACGGTCCGCTACATACCAAGTCGTCGCCCCTATGTCATTGGTTTCAGAGATTTTGTCTCTAAGCTCTTTAGACGTCCAGATTTACGGGGATTTTCTTGCTAACCCGATGATTCCACTACGAGGTGATGGATAGGGGGGCGGGAAAACACCCCTGATTTGGGAAGCAGACCATCCCCTTCCGAGGGCACGGGCGAAGATTTATTTCCCGGGAGAAAGCAACAGGCCCGCAACCTAGGGTCGCGCATACGCCGGGCTATCGGGATCGGGAGGGTCGTAATCCCGCCCATACTTATTCTTGTGAGCCAGTTCGTAATTCGACTCGGCCAGGCTGAAGGTCCCGAGGAAAGTGTCCTCGGGAGTGACCGTGATTTCCCGTTCCGCGGCGCGGAGCGTCTCCGGCGAAACCGAGGGATGGAAAACGTGCAACTGATAGCGGCCGGGGGCTACACCACTGATGCTGACGTCGCCTTGACGGTTCGATATCGAATAGTACGGAGTATTCAGCGCAATTACCACGGCATGCATCTGCGGGTGAATGTTGCAGAAGATGAAAGAAATCCCCGGCTTGTCGAATTCGACGAAGCGAGTCGTGCCGCTTTCATACAGGCCAAGATCGAAGCGCTTTCCGTCAAACAACGAAAACACATTGTGAAAGAAAGGATCGTGATTAGGGAACTCAACCTTCCCGCCCGCCGGAATCACCACCAGAGAAGGCTGGAAACTCTTGTCCTTCTGTACGAGCTGAGGGATCTGCGAACTCTGCTGCGGCACCGGGGACACGGCGCGAGTACTTCCCAACGGTGTAAGCCAGACTACCAGTTTCGAAGCATCGACTACCCGGCGGCGGTTCTTGGTGAGCTGCACTTTGCCTTTCACTTCCACTCCGTTCACGGCAACAACCTGCGCCGAAGCAAGGACGCAGGGTAGGCATAACAGCCATAGAACGATTCCAGCGTAGGCGAAGGCTCTCATCTTCAGAACAAAATCCCCATGGCAAGATTAACCTGATTCGTGACGCTCGGACTGTCATAGATGGGAAATGTGTGCAAGCGCCTGAATTCTGCGGAAAGCAGCAAATCGGACCGCGGCCGATACACCAGATTGCCGAGCGCGCCACGATTGCGCCCCAATATCGGGCCGAAGTTGTTGGCGTCCGTAGCGAAGCCCCGGACGTCACTGGCGAAGGCATCGTCTTCGGCGAATGTGCCATTCAATTCCAGTTTGCGCGTGAGCTGGAACTTAAGCTGAGTCCATCCTCCCGCAGAGTCGAAGCCGCGAATGCTCGTGGTCGAGTACATGGGATTGCCGCCGTACAGAACACCCTGGCCGATGGCTCCTCCCAACCCGCCGACTCCACGACCTCGGTAGAATTTCCCGGAAAGGCCTAGTCGGCGAAGAATCGGAATCTGCCAAT
>JBAPQU010000415.1:0-3711 GCA_049280795.1 Candidatus Sulfotelmatobacter sp. | reverse complement strand
AACCGGCGCGCCCGCCAATGTCGCTTTCGGTGGCCAGACAAACCCGTTTGGCTTCTTTGCGCAAGACGACTGGAAGGCGTAACCAAATCTTTCCTTAACACTTTCCGTACGCTGGGACGATTTCACGAACCACATCCCGTGGGGAGACAGCGGCTTCCAGTTTAGCGCCCTGAGTTTGGGAACGGCTGGCAATTTCAACGAGCAGGTTGCGCAGGCCACCGTCGGGACCGTGCCCCAGGTTTTTGCCAATCCCATGAAGAATCTCATCAGCCCCAGGGTCGGCTTCGCATGGGATCCGACTAAGACTGGAAACTGGGCTATTCGTGGAGGCGTCGGCGTGTACCACGATTGGGTTGTCATGGGCCAGAGCGTTGACCAAACCCGGCTTAACCCTCCTGGTGTCGCCAACGAGCAGTTCTTCGAAGGCGGCAACGGGGCCCAACCCATTTTCGCGCTTGCACCCTCCGGTACTTATCCCTTTAACTTCCCCCTCCCGGTCGGCACTGTGGGTTCGCTGAACGCCGCTGGAGGCATCACGGGCGCTAACCCGCCCAGCGTTGACTCTCTCGACCGAAACATGAAGGCGCCACTGGCAGTAAACTATGTCATCGGCGTGGAGCATCAACTTCCTTGGCGGCTGGTGGCCGGAGCCAACTATTCCGGTTCCCGCAGCTACAACGGACTGGATGGTACAGACGTGAACCGGTTCCCGGGCGGAGCCGTAGTCACCCCTGCTACTGGCTCAACGGCGGCCACCGAAGCCATCAACCGGCTGAATCCCAACTTCGCCGCCATCACTTACGTTAACAACGCCAATCAGGCCACCTACAACGCGGCCATTTTCTTTCTCCGTGGGAAGGCGGGATCCCGGGGCAGCTTCCAGACTTCCTACACGCTGGCCCACGCGAAGGATTATCCCGAGGCGGGCACGCGTTTCGACCAGGACGGCGGCTTAAGTATTCCTGATCAGAGCGCGTATTTCAGCTACTACGGGGATGCGAATTACGATGTGCGGCAACGCTTCTCGTTTTCTGGCTCGTACATATTACCCGGATACAAGAGTGGAATCGCAAGCATCTTGACCTCAGGCTGGGAAGCCTCCACGATCATAGCCGTCCAGACGGGCACGCCGTTCTGGGTCTACAACACCCTCCCGGCGGATGGTGGAGGCGATTACAACCGTGACGGAAACGATTGGGATGTGCCGAATACGCCTACGCAGGACTTTACCGGGTCGCATAGCCGTTCCGCGTACATCAATGGACTGTTCACTGCAGCCGATTTTCCGGCTCCTGCTGTGGGCACGGAAGGGAACGAGCGACGCAACATCTACCGTAATCCCGGCATGTTCCAGGCGGATGCCAGCGTGCTCAAAAACAATCGTATCCCCTGGATTGGCGAACAGGGCAACCTGCAACTCCGTTTTGATTTCATCAATGTGTTAAATCACGGAAATCTAGGTCCGGTCGATGCCAATATGGCGGATGGAACTTTCGGCGAGTCTATTACTGCTCTGCCCGCGAGAAGCTTGCAATTCGGTCTCCGGGTATCGTTCTAGCTATGTTTGAGCGGGCTTCGTGGCGAGCCGGAGGTTAGCTTCGGCTCGCTAGTTTTTTGTGGACGATAAAGATACATTGCTTCAGAACGACGCAGCGTGGCCATCGGCCATGGATTCCTGCACCCAGCGTGCAGCATTTGCCGCGAACATTTGCCGCAGACCACGCATCGCCGTAGATTAGAAGAACTTGCCAGAAAGGGTTGCCGATGCATAAGTTTTCTTCTTCCAGACGACGGTTCTTGAATCAGGCTTCAAACGCGGGAGTGGCTTGTTCAGCAACCGCGCTCTTCGGTGGCCTCGCGCACGGATTGGCCGCCGGCAAGTCCGGGCAAACTACTTCGGCAGTCAGTATGGCAACCGCTGCCCGCGTTTACGTTGATACCCGGCGCACCATCGCGCCGATTGACCGCAATTTGTTTGGTTCTTTTCTGGAGCATCTCGGCCGCGCCATCTACGAAGGAATTTATGATCCGGGATCGAAGCTCGCCGACGCGAATGGGTTTCGCAAGGATGTTCTCAACGAAATCCGCCAGATGGGAGTGCCGATCATTCGCTATCCGGGAGGCAATTTTGTTTCCGGATATAACTGGCTTGATGGCGTTGGACCTGTACAAAACCGTCCGCGCACGCTTGACAAAGCCTGGGACACGATCGAGTCCAACAAGTTCGGGACCAACGAGTTTATGGCTTGGTGCAAAGCCGCTGGGACCGAGCCGTTGATGGGATTAAACCTCGGCACCGGCAGTGCGGAAGAAGCTGCGGCTCTAGTGGAATACTGCAACGTAGAGAAGGGTACGAAGTGGAGCGACCTGCGACGCCAGCATGGCATTCCAAATCCTTACAAGGTGCAACACTGGTGCCTGGGTAACGAGATGGACGGCCCATGGCAGATCGGCCACATGTCGGCCACAGAATATGGATTGAAGGCCGCCGATGCTGCCCGGCAGATGCGCTACGTCGATCCCTCGCTGAAGTTGATCGCCTGTGGCTCCAGTGGACCATTTATGCCAACGTATCTCGAGTGGGATCGCGAAGTGCTGGAACAATGCTACAACTATGTCGATGGGCTCTCGCTGCACCGCTATTTCGGCAACAATGAACGCGACTCAGGCGGCGACACTTCGAAGTATCTCGCCCTGAATTTGAGCATGGAGCGGCAGATTGCAGAGACAGTTGCGGTTTGCGATCTGGTGCGCGGACACAAGCGGTCTCCGAAAAAACTATGGCTCTCTTTTGACGAATGGAACGTTTGGTATCGCACTACCACCGGAGATGCCGTGGACGGCCACCGGCAGGAAGCGCCGCACCTTCTGGAAGAAATCTATAACCTGGAAGATGCGTTGCTCGTTGGGGGACTGGTCAATTCATTGCTGCGCAATGCGGATCGAGTAAAACTCGCCTGTCTGGCTCAGTTGGTGAACGTGATCGCTCCGATTATGACGGATGCCAACGGCTTGTTCCAGCAGACGATCTATTATCCCTACAATTGGGCCCTGCAGCTTGCCAGAGGCGCGGTGCTGAATCTGTTGGTGGAGTCCTCCACATACGAAGTTCCCGGATTGGATTCGGTTGCCTACGTAGATGCTGCCGCTTCCTACGACAAGGCCGATGGGAAAATTTCTCTTTTCATCCTGAACCGCGATCTTGCCAAGTCTCACGACGTGGAGGTGGTATGGGAAGACGCTGCTCCGGCCCGTGTGATTTCCGCGAATATTTTGACGGGGGATGACCTGAAGGCTTCAAACAGCTTTGCGGCGCCGCAACGAGTCGCTCCACAATCGTTCACGGTGCCGGCCGCTTCCGGAGGCAAGAGTAAGTTTGAGGTGCCGGCGCGCTCCTACACTGTTATTCAATGGTCTTTATAAATAATTGTAGCGCCGGCGCCCCGCCGGCTTTTCAATGCGGACATTCAGTCCGCGTAAGTTTCTAAATTTACTGCCGGCGAGACGCCGGTGCTACGAGTAATGAGGTACAAGGATATGGCTGAAAAAGGGAACATCTCTCGCAGACAATTTGTGGCCTCGGCGGTCTCGGTAGCTGCCGTATCGGCTTTGCCCGTTCGCCGGGCTTTTGCCGGCAATGTTGCTGATGAAAAGACCGCGTCGCAAAATCCCGTTGCGCTGACCGAATCGCCGAGTTGGAAAGATCAGGGC
>JBAPQU010000414.1:0-8424 GCA_049280795.1 Candidatus Sulfotelmatobacter sp. | reverse complement strand
ATCACAAGCGGTCAGCCCTGCCATGCAAATTACAGCTACAAACCACACGATCTGCTTCTTCAAAATAACCCCTCGCTCTCGATATAGTCACTTCTCGCCCCGATGTTATCACCGGGTCATGCGGGGGAGTGATGGCAACATTGTCTTGACCGGTACCCGCTGGTTGGCATTGTTGTTCATCCAACCGGGCAGCATTGGCCGGACGCCGATGGGGTGGACTTCTGTCGTCAACCCTCTCGGGGTCGCTATATTGTTGTGCAGCAAGTTTGAATTCGTCGCAACCGGAACGTGCGCCACGGCGATGGGCCTGGCGACTGGCGCCGTAGGTACATGCTCCCAGCTCCGCAGGTTGTTGAGTTCCGGAGTCCGCGCCAGGATCAAATCAGAGTGGGCATTCGACTGTCCGATTCCTGCGACCAGAATTGGTTTGGCGATTCGATTGGTTCCAACTTCGCCGATTCCAATTCCGATATGCCGCCGCAGCCCGCTTGTGAGAACTGGAGACTTGCTCGTCCCAGTATTCACCCGGGGCACTGCAACCGCGATTGCCGCGGACTGCACCGGGGTCGAATCCGGAGCCGCCGCCGGACCAGTTGCCACAGTCAGCACCACACCGGTCGCGGTGTAGCTCACGACAAAGTGGAAGCTGGAGTTGATGGCGATTGTGCTGTTAGTGAATGTGCCGGTCACGCTGCTGCCGGTCAGCACCGTAAAGGTCTCACCCGAAGTCAGGCTCGACTGGAAGGCGGTGGCCACAGTGAAGTTGATCGTGCCCGCCAGAGCGGCAACACCTGTGACCTTCAGTTGGCTGTATCCCGTGCCCGCTGTCGTGCCGTTAACCAAGCCGGTGAAATTGCCAGTGGCAAGCTGCGTGTATTTGCCGGTAATCGAAAGCAGACCGGCCTTGCCGGAATCGCCAGCGTTGATGGTGACAGCGGTGCCGGTGGCATTGCCCGCAGTCAGGTTACCGCGCACAGTGCCTGCACCCAGAATCGTGCCGCCGGTGACGCTGGTGCCGCCGAGGAGGCTCGACAGGCTTCCATCAACTGTGGTCTGCCCAGCGGTTTGGCTATAAGAATGACCCGTGCCGGTGATCGTGATCGTGCTGCCCTTGGCGATGTCCACCGTTCCCGAGTTGTTGAAGGTGTTAGAAGCATCGGCCAAAGTCGCCAAGCCCGAAAGCGTGAACGATCCGGTATTGTTGTCGAAGCCAGCCAGCGCGTTGGTAGTTCCATCCAGAATCTGTGCCGTAGTTCCGGTCACGGTCAGAGTAGCGGCGTTGGTAGTAATGCCGCCGTTAGCACTGGTCAGTTGCAACGTACCGCCCACAGTGTAGGTGCCGCCCGTCAGGGTTCCGCTCGCAAGGTTGGTGAGCACGTTCGATCCCGTGAGAGCGAAGATGCTACCGGCATCAACGGTCAGCTTGTTGCCGTTGGTGAAGTTGCCCATGGTCGTGAAGTTTGCGCCGTCCGCCAGGGTGAACGAGCCAGTGCTGCTGATGCTGTTCAGGTTGACCAGAGCATTGGTACTGGCCGCGCCGGTGGTGGTGTTCTCAATCAGGCCGGTGCCTTCCATGGTGATGTTGGCGTCGTCGACCTTGATAGCGCCGGTAAGGCCAGCGTTAAAGGTCAGCGTTCCGCCTACGGTGTAGGTGCCGCCAACCAGTTCGTTGGCATCGACGCCGGTGTTGTGGTAGTTGGTCAACGTATCGGTGCCGGCCGTGTTTACGGCGAAGGTGCTGCCGTTATTGACGGTGAGTGCGCCGAAGCTGGTGAAGTTGCCAACCGTTGTGAAGTTGACATTGTTCGCCAAGGTTAAGCTCTTGGTGTTGGACGCGAGGTTAGCAAGAGCGTTGGCCGAGCCGGATTCGATGTTGCCGCCTTCCAGGGTGATCGTGGAGGCATTGGTGGTGATGTTCGCGCCGCTGGCGATATTCAGGTTGCCGCCGAGAACAAACGTGCCGCCGGTGATTGTGTTGCCGCTGATCTGCGTCAGCGTGCCAGCTCCGCCCAGTGTCATCGAGCTGCCCGTGTTAATGACCAGGGTGCCAGTGTTGCTGAAGGGACCGACGGTGGTGAAGGCAGTGCCGTTAGCCAGGGTGAGTTTGCCGCTGTTGGTGGCAAGGTTCTTGAAGGCGCTGGTGCTGTTGGCGTTCTCGATGGTGCCGCCGGCCAGCGTAACGGTAGCCGCGTTGGTGGTGATGTTCTGGGTTGCCCCGGTCAGGTTCAGGTTTGCATCCAGCACGTAGGTTCCAGCCGTCAGCGTGGTGCCGCTGATCTGAGCCAACGAACCTACCTTGAAGCTCTCACCCGAAAGGATGGTCAGCGAGCCTGCGTTGCTGAAGCTACCGGCATCCGTGAAGGCCACGCCGCCGATGGTCAACGCGCCAGTGGAGGTGATACTCGTCAAGTTGGCCAACGCGTTGGCGTTGCTGTCATTGGAGTTGAGGATCTGGCTGCCACCTTCCTCAGTCGCGCTGGCCGCGAGAGTCGTAATTCCGTTGCTGCCAGTGGCGAGCGGCAGGATCAAGTTGCCACCGTTCGCCACGTAGTTGCCGCCGGTCAGCGTGCTGGTCGTACTGTTGTAGTTCACAAAGTTGGCAGTGGAGGTTGCGACGGTAAGGTTGCCGGTGTTCGTCGCCTCGATGGTGCCCGTGTTGTCGAAGGTTCCGCTGGTTTGGATGATGAGCGCGGTGGGGTCGTTGGCATTGATGGTGCCGGAGTTCACCAGCATCATCTGGTTGTCGCCGATGCTGCCCGCACCTTCGATGGTGCTGGCATTCGTGAGAATGTAGCTTCCGGAATTCCCATATATAAAGTTATTGCCGTTGTTCGACATCACCAGCGCGCCCGAACCGCTCAGCGTCACATTGCCGGTGGCGAGAATAATGTCGGTATTGTTGTTGATGGAGTTTTCCTGAATCTGGCCGTTATTGACGATTGTTCCAACCAGGTTGAGTAGCGTGTTGTTGCTAACCTGGACCGTCGAGGCGTTGGTCAATCCGCTGAGCGTAGCGTAGCCGCCGACGCCGTTCTCGACAAAGGTTCCGGTTCCGGTGAGCGATCCTCCCGCCACGGTGACGTTGGCCTCCAGGTTCACGGTGGAACCTGAACCCGCGATAATTTTGCCCGCGCCGGTGTTGGTCACGGTATTTCCGTAAATCGTCAGTGTTCCGCCGGCCGTCGCCTCGAGAGTATTGGTGTTCGTGGTACCGCCGCTGGGCTGAATGGTCAGCGCATTCGAAACGTTCCCATCGATGGTGCCGTTATTCACCAACGTCATCTGATTGGAACCGATGTTGCCCGCGCCCTGAATGGTTTGAGTGCTCGCAACCGTAAGAATATCGGTGCCCGCCGCTCCATATATAAAATTATTCCCGTTGTTCGACATGGTCACCGTACCCGTTCCATTGAGCGCGACGTTGCCCTGCATGATGAGGTCGGTGTTATTGTTGGAGGAATTCTCCTGAATCGAGCCGTTATTGACGATGGTACCAACCAGATTGAGCTCGTTATTGTTGTTAATCTGGATGGTCGAAGCGTTGGTCAATCCGCTAAGCGTGGCGTACCCGCCTTGACCGTTCACTACGTAGGTTCCGGTGCCAGTCAGCGATCCGCCCACCACGGTTACGTTGCCTTCCAGATTAACGGTCGAGCCGGATCCGGCCACGACCTTGCCTGCTCCCGTGTTGGTTACGGTGTTGCCGTAAAGCGAAAGGCTCCCGCCGGCGGTTGCCTCCAGCGTTCCGGTGTTAGTGGTGCCGCCGCTGGCCTGAACGTATAAAGTGGTCGGCAGGTTGCCATCGATGGTGCCATTATTCACCAGTGTCATCTGGTTGTCACCAACGTTGCCCGCGCCCTGGATGGTCTGGGTGCTCGCAACCGTTAGAACATCGGCGCCCACCGCTCCATAAATGAAGTTATTCCCATTGTTCGACATGTTCACCGTACCGGTGCCATTGAGCGAAACGTTGCCGTTCATGACGAGGTCCGTGTTGTTGTTAATGGAATTCAGGTTAATCTTGCCGCTGTTGACAATGGTCCCTTGCAGGGTGAGTGCGGTATTGTTTTCAATATTTACATTAGTGCCGGCGGTAATGGTCAGCCCACTCAACGTCGCGGTGTTGACCTCATTGAAGGCTCCAAACGCATTCGAAGTCAGCGTGCCACCGGTAATGACGATGCCGTTTTGCAGATTCACCGTGGCGCCATTGCCGTTGCCCGTGGCCCCGAGGGCCTCAATCTTTCCGCCGGTATTGGTGATGCTATTCGCGGATAGCGTCAGTGTCCCAGTAGTGGTCGCTTCCAAAGTTCCCGTATTGGTGGTGCCGTTGCTGGTCTGGATGACCAGTGCATTGGACTGGTTGGCGTTCACCGTTCCCTTATTCACAAACGTCAACGAATTCACGCCAATATCACCCGAGCCCTGAATGGTTTCCTCGTTGGTGAAGATGTTGCTTCCGTTGGCGCCATAGATACCGTTATTGCCGTTGTTCGACATGGTCAGGGTGCCCGTTCCGCTAAGCGTTGCGCTGGAGCCGGCTGCACCGAGAACCTCGAGATAAGTGCTATTGTTTATGGAATTGAGCGAGAGCGTTCCGTTGTTGACAATCGAACCTTGGATACCCAGTGTCGTGTTGTTCTGCACCGCCAGAGCAGTACCCGCGACCAAAGTGACGGCGCCGGCGCTGGTAGAACCGTTCAAAGCGGCGACACCGGTATTCTGGATGCTGCCGCCGTTCTCGGACTGCAGCGTGCCGCCTACGATGGTCGCGCCGTTGTTCAGATTTACTGTGCCTCCGTTGGCCAGGATCTTTCCCTGAGTGCTGCCTACGGCGTTGATGTAGGTTCCATTGTTCAGGCCGAGGGTACCTCCCGCCGTGGCTTCCATCAGTCCCGTATTGGTTACGCCAGCTGTGCTGGAGGTAGTGGGTGCGATCGTAAGTGTTGTCGGCTGGTTGGCGTTGATAACACCCGAACTGCTGTTGACTAGGATCGTCTGGCTGTTACCGATGTTTCCAGCACCGGAAATGTTGATGTTATTGGTGAGCACCTCAGTGCCAGCGCCGGAAACTCCTTCGATGATGTTATTGCCATTGTTCGACATCGTCAGCGTGCCGGTACCGCTGAGCGTAACGTTGCCGCTCAGCAAGAAATAGGTACCGTTGTTGATCGAGGTCATGCTGATGTTGCCGTTATTGGTGATGGTGCCGACCAGCGTATTCTGGGTGTTGTTAGTGAGTACGTAGTTGCCTGCGTTGGTCACATTTTCCAGCGTGGCGGTACCGTTGAGCGTTTCCACCAAACCGGTTCCCGAAGTGTTCAACGTGCCGCCGCTAATGATGATCCCGTTGGTCAGCTGTACGGTCGAACCGGCGCCAGCCGAAATCGTGCCGCCGGCGTTGTTGATGGTATTGGGCACGGAATTGTCATTCTGCCCGTAAAGGATCAGCGTCCCGCCGGCTGTAGCTTCCAGAGTGCCGGTGTTGGTGGTGCCGTTGCTGGTGTCAATATAAAGAGCATTCGGTTGCGTTGCATTGATAATGCCGGCATTGCTCAGCGCCATCGAGTTGTTGCCAATGTTGCCCGCGCCTGAGATGTTCTGCCCACTCCCTACCGTTAATACGTCGGTGCCCGCCGCGCCGTAAATGAAGTTGTTGCCGTTGTTGCTCATCGTGATCGTGCCCGTGCCGCTGAGCGTTGACGATGCCCCGATGATCAGGTCAGTTCCATTGTTTATTGAATTCAGGGTGATCGCACCATTGTTCGTAATGTTGCCATCGACAGTGAGGTTAGTATTATTCTCGATGGCCAGCGTGTCGTGAGTTGTACTCAGGGTGAGTGTGCCGGCGACATCAGCGCCGTTCACATTCACGGTGTTGGTTCCACCGATGACAACAGCGTTGGAACTGGTCGGCGCTGTGCCCAGGCTCCAGTTCCCCGCGGTGCCCCAGTTTCCATCCCCCGCTGTCCCCGTCCACGTATCAGTGGTCAGCTTAGAAGAAGGCGCCGCCGCTGTGCGCGTCGCTTTGCTGACTACTGGACTCTGCCCCAGTAGCACCTGCTGCGAAAGTTTGTGCTTGGAGCCCGCAGCCGCTTGCGCGGAGGCCAGACCATCAAAGCTGAAAAAGGCGGCGAGGAGGCAAATCACACTAATAGGCAGAGTGACGGCACGAGAGAATGCTGAGCGCATGAGAAACTCCATAGAACAGATTTCAGTCTCTTTGTTGTGATGTCGATGAAACCTTGATCCTGTTTGTCTTGGTCCCCAAGAACCAGCAAACAAGCACGAAACTACTGTACGAACCCGGACGGGCTCGTAGAGAGGGCACACGCATCATAGCCACCGAGAAAAGATTGTCAAGATGAAAAATCTTGCAACCCTCCCGTGCCTATCGATTTCGCCCTAACTCTTCGGCCCGTCGCCCTGACGCCTCACTCCCCCCGAGCAAGTTCAGGATCGGGATAACCGCCACAGTCTGTTACTGTCTGCCACGGCGTACGGAACACAGACTTCGGCTCCGTCCTGAATTCATAAGCTAGATGGAAGTGGCATGCAAGGGACAACACAGGGCAACTCGGGACAACTCAGGACATCTCACGCAAAAGCGGAGGAAATCTCAATGATTGCTAAGATATGCACAGCCGAGCAGCTTGCGGCGCGGTCTTTAGAATTCGTACTCAATAACTAAACAGACTCCTCCTGTTAGCAACCACCCAGTACCCGACCGCAACCAATTACGACGGCCAGGGTTTATTCCCCTAGTGGGAGATGGACGGTAGTTTAAGAGTTTGACACTCGAGGAGGAACACTCACCGATGAAAAGCAAGTCTCGGTTGTTAAGTATCTGTTTCCTGGCCGCCGCCCTGATGTCTTCTGTATTGGGCGCAACGGCTTGCGCCCATCATTATTACCGGGTCTATGACCCCTACTACAGCGACTACCACGTCTGGAACGGCGACGAAGTGGTCTACTACCATCAATGGGCGCATGAATACCACCGCGATCCCGATCGCGATTTCCGCCACCTGCCTCCCGGCGAGCAGAAAGAGTATTGGACCTGGCGCCACACCCACGGCGACAACCACTAGAAATTTATCCAGGCGATTCTATAAATGGTTCGGGAAGGGCACGACTTCAGTCGTGCCGTCCCGAACCAAGAAGAATCGGCCTTCAGCCCCTGAGGGTGCTACGTTCGGGGAAGACGGGGCCTAATCGCTCACCTGCCCTTTGCTTCCGCACCTAACCACAAAACCCGCGCTTTTGTGTTCTAATGCTGCCTCGCTTCCTCGAGGCGAGCCATCTGACCGACCACCCTATCCCGCTACGCACTGCTGAAGCCGAGGTCCAGGCTCACAGTGCCGAACTCCGCAAAGAACTTGGCCTGTTTGACCTGGTCATGGCGCAGGTTCTCCTCGTCATCGTCCTGGATTTCTTCGGCACCGCCGCCAAGGCCGGATCGGCTCACGTCGTCTTCTGGCTGGTCGCCTTCGTCCTATTTTTCATTCCGCTCGCCATGGTGGTTGCGCACCTCAATCGCCTCATGCCGCTGGAGGGCGGCTTGTACGAGTGGGCGCGTCTGGCTTTCGGAGATCGGGTCGGCTTTCTGGTCGCGTGGAATCTCTGGCTCTTCGTCATGCTGTACGTAGCGGTAATCGGTCTGGTCACGACCAGCTTCGTAGCCTATGCCCTCGGTCCCGCTGCCGCGTGGATCGCCTCCAGCCGCTGGTTGATCCTCGCCGTCTCCCTAGGATTGATCGCCGCAATGATGCTGATGTCCGCCCTTGGTCTGCGCGTCGGCAAGTGGCTGGGCAATGCGGGCAGCATCGCCACTCTTATTACGCTCGCCGTGCTCATCGCCACTCCGCTGCTGAACCGGTGGCGCGGCATGCTGGCCGAGTATCACCCGCTTCGCCTGGTCATGCCGCCGCTCACCGTCTTCAGCCTAAGCGTTTTCGCCAAGATGACCTTCGGCGCGCTCAGCGGCTTCGAGTATGTCGCCATCTTCGCCGGAGAGTGCCGCAACCCTGCCCGCAACCTCACGCGTTCCGTGCTAATCACCGCGCCATTCATCGCTCTCATTTATATCTTCGCCACCAGCTCGATCCTGGCCTTCGTTTCGCCCGACGCAGTAGACGTGGTCGGCCCCATCCCACAAGCTCTACGTCTGGGCTCTAGCGGCTTCGGCGTTGCGGGACTTTCCAGCTTCATCGTTCCGCTGGTAATCATCTTGCTCTTCGTAAATTACCCTACATCTTTCAGCGTCTACTTCAGCGCCAGCGCGCGCCTGCCCATGGTCGCGGGGTGGGACCATCTTCTGCCCGCATGGTTCACGCGCCTGCACGCGAAATATAAAACCCCCGTCAACTCGATTCTTTTCCTTGGAGTCGTGACCATAGCCGGCAGCGCCGCCGCGTTAATCGG
>JBAPQU010000413.1:0-5149 GCA_049280795.1 Candidatus Sulfotelmatobacter sp. | reverse complement strand
AATCCGAACGTCAGCTTGAAGACTCCGCCCTTGCCTTTCACCTGCTTGCTTTTCAAATATTCTACGCGGCTGCAATCGGCCACGTCTTCGCCGAAGATGACCATGCGCTCATCGCGCTTCATTTCGTCGCGTAGCGTTGTGTTGATCAAGTCGGCCATGGTCTTCGCAACCGGCTTCTTGCCGTCCGGAGTATCGGGTCCGATTACGGCGTGAGTCTCGAACGCCGCCGAAGTGGGATCGAGATCGGATGAATACACGTATTGCAGCACGCTCTCAGGGGCGGGCGGCAAGGCTGCGAGCGCCAGATCCACGGCAATCTGCAGCTCTTCCTCGACTTTCTTTTCGAGTTCGTTGATGCCCTTTTCGTCGAGAATTCCCTCGCGTAGCAAAAACATTTGTGTGCGGGAGACTGGATCGCGGGCGGCATCCGTCTCGCGCTCGGAATCGGGACGATAGAGCCGCTCATCGTCGGAAAGAGAATGCGAATAAGGGCGGATCACGTGAGCATGCACAAAGGCCGGACCGTGGCCCTCGCGGCAATATTTTGCGGCACGTTGAAACGCAGCCGCACTGGCAACGGGATCGGTGCCATCGATCTCTTCAAAATGGAAATTCGGAAAGCCCGAAACCAACCGCGAAATGCTGCCTCCGGCGGTTTGTATTTCCACGGGCACGGAGATGGCATAGCCGTTATCCTGCACGCAAAAAATTATCGGCAGCTTGTTGAGAGCGGAGGCGTTCAGCGCCTCCCAGAATTCGCCTTCGCTGGTCGTGCCATCGCCGAGGGAAACGTAGGAGACTTCGTCGCCATGGAAGGCTGCCTGTTTGAACTGTCGATAGTCAGGGTGGTTATCCGCCGCAGGGATCTCAACGGCATTGGGATGCCGCGCAAAATATCTTCCAGCCTCGGCGCAACCCACGGCCTGTAAAATCTGCGACCCGGTCGGCGACGATTGCGTCACGATATTCAGCCGTTTGTAGCCCCAGTGCGAAGGCATCTGGCGACCGCCGGAACTGGGATCGTCGGCTGCGCCCACGGCCTGTAGAAACATTTCCAGCGGCTTGACGCCCAGCGCCAGGCACAAGGCACGGTCGCGATAATAAGGATAGAACCAGTCGTAACCCGGCTTCAGCGCCATTCCGGCGGCAATGCCGATTGCCTCGTGCCCAGCTCCCGACATTTGGAAGAAGATCTTTTGCTGGCGCTTGAGCAGGATTTCCCGGTCGTCAATGCGCCGGGAGGTATACATGACACGGTAGGCTTCGATCAGCTGCTCGCGCGTAAGCCCCTGGTAGGTCTGGGACTTCTTGCCGCTTGCGATGGACAGCTTGGGGTCGGTTTTTGTCGTCGCCATCCGGTTCCCTGATTACTCTTATAGATACTTCGGCTTATGAATGCGGTGCCTAATATTACACGTAGGTTGCATTGTAAATGGGAATTGGGGATTGGAAAACATGCAAGTTCGGGGCAGAGGGAACTACGGGTCGCTAGTAATCCGTCTAGCAAGAATCGGGGTGAGAACAGTCAAGATCACCGCCTTGCACCCGTTCATGACCGGCGTGCGTGCAAGACTAGCCCAATTTGATAAGTCGCCCGCGCTGTATGGAGCCCAGAACCAGCGGCGGCAAGCCACATTCTATGCTCGCGAGGCGGCGGAAGAAATGTTGAAGCCGTACGATGCGAACGCGATGAGCTACCGTCCGATCAGCACAAGGATCAACCACGTCGCCGAGCGATGATGAGGAATGTGGCGCGCGCGTGGAACTCGCACAGCCGCAACTGTTCTAGTCGCTAAGAGGCCGACATCAGGAGTAGGGTAGGATACTCTGGCGTAGAGGCAAAAGCTCCATGCAGTTTCAAGCCTATTGTTCTGACTGTAAAGAGAAAGTTACCACCACCACCAAACTGGACGGCAGCAACCTAGACCGCGTTTTGGCAGACGATAGAGACATTGAAGTAGTGTGCTTCCCACGCGGCCACGAATGGAAGTTGAACGCGCAGGACAAAGCCAACCTGCGCAGGCTGCGGGAGTAACGTGAAGTGGATCTACCCACACCTAAGAGGAAGCCGCGGCAGTTCGGAACTAATTCTTCATAGCTACAGCGAAATTAGCTGGTAACGGGACGATGGATCAGTGAAGACCGATGCCAAGCCCACAGAGAGAAACGTATGAGAATTGTGACGGCGCTGTTTACAGTTGCGTTGGCGGTCTCCGCTGCTGCTCAAACTGCTGAACAAAGAGACGCAGCGGCTCGGGATCAGGACCATAAGGTAAAGCTTTTTAAACAAGCCACGCAGGAAGCCGAGTGCGGACTGACCTTACCACGGCATACGTTTAAAGAGTTGGAGCCGGAACTCACCAACCGATGCTTTCAATCGAAACCAGCATTGATGCAGTGGGAGCTATTACGCGAACTCGATGCGCTGCCGAAGCCTGAATTCGACAAGACAATCTCTGATCTTAACCTGATCAATGCGGCTGATAGGCTCACGGGGAACCAAGGCTGCGAACTCAGAAGTAAATAAGACCTTGCAGACCAGCGGTATGAGCATCGGGCTTCGCCTCAACAGCAGCAACGGCTTCAGCTTGCATCTGTTCCTGCATAATTCCCCGTTCTTCTTGCCGGCTAGACCCGCTTCAGGCACTGTCTGACACTCAATCATCGGCAGATGATTCTTCAATTTTCGGGGAACACATTCATCCAGAAGCAGCTTCATCACAATTCGCTAAAGACTAGCGACTTGGCATGTTCGAGGGCATGAACCGCTGCCTCGCGGGTCACGGTGGGAAAATCATCCAGGAACTGGTCCAATGTCTGACCGCCTTCCAGGTAATCCAGAAGCGCCTGAAAAGGAACACGCGTCCCTCGAAAAACCGGAGCCCCTCCCAGCAGTTCCGGGTCTCTGGTGATCACGTTGTTTAATGAGGCCATTGGCATTCACTCTCGCAACATCCAAGTTTACTCTGAAGATCGCGCGAAAGCACCGAAGAAACGAGTCGAAACAAAACGCTCGTCATTCGCCCCACACTCGCTTCAGACACTGTTCCAAGTCTTCGATCAGATCCTCGGTATCTTCCAAGCCGACGTTTAGCCGCACAATGCGATGCCCGTAGTTTGGACGCCCCTTCGTCCCTTGGAAATCGTAAGCAACGGCGAGGCTCGTCACACCGCCCCAGCTATAGCCGATCTCGAATAGCTCGAGCCCGTCCACAAACTGCAGCACCTGAGCTTTCGTAATTTCTGGTTTGAAGACGATGGAGAAGACGCCTGCCGAACCGGTGAAGTCGCGCTTCCAGAATTCGTGTCCCGGCGAGCTTTCGAGCGCGGGATGCAGGACGCGTTCGATCTCCGGGCGCGCCGCCAGCCAGCGCGCAATCTGCAGGGCTGAGACTTCGATATGTTTCAGACGAACTGCCATGGTTCGCATGCCGCGCAGAGCCAGGCTGCAATCGTCGGGCGATGCGGCGCAGCCGAGGAGCTGATGCGTGGCTCCGAGTTGCTGGTAGAGAGATTTCTCTTTCACGGTGACCGAGCCCAACAGCAGGTCGCTGTGTCCGCCCACATATTTTGTTAGCGCCTGCATCGTGATGTCGACGCCATGGGCGAAGGCGTCGAAATACACTCCCGCCGACCACGTGTTGTCGAGTGCAACTGACACTCCGCGCGCGTGGGCGGCACTGGCGATGGCAGGTACGTCCTGCACTTCCATGGTGATCGAGCCGGGGCTCTCGCACCAGACCAGGCGGGTGTTCTCGCGCAGCAGGTCTTTTATGCTCGCACCAGCGTCCGGAGGATAAAAACTTGCCTCGACTCCGAAACGGCGAAGTACGTGATACGCCAGTTTTCGATTTGGAGTGTATATGCTCTCCGGAATCAGAATGTGATCGCCGCTCTTCAGTAACGCGAGACTGATCAGCGCAATCGCGCCTTGACCGCCGGGCATGATGATCGTCCGGTAACCTTTTTCCAGCTCGCAAATCTTCGCCGCTAGCTCCAGCGTGGTGGGAGTTCCGTAGAGGCCGTAGGTATAGCCGGATTCGTGCTGATCCCAGGTGTCATCGACTGAAGCGGCGTCAGGAAATAACGTGGTCGAGCCGCGATAGACTGGACTCGCCAGCGAGTGATAACCTTCTGGAATTTTTACATCGGAGTGAATCAAGCGCGTCTTCCAACTCTTACCCATGGCGGAATTATACGGGCGAGGATTGTGAAGCAGCACTCAGTTCTGATGAGACATTGCAGATGACGTCCGGATCGCTTCAATCATTTATGCTGAGGGTGGATGATCCACACCCGCCGCAGCTTCGATCCACACACAATCAAACTGCTGATCTTCGATCTTGATGGCACGCTGATTGATTCGCGTCTCGATCTGGTGCACTCAGTGAACGCCGCGCTGCGGCACATCGAGCGGCCTGAGTTGCCCGACGATGTGATTGCCAGCTACGTGGGCGACGGCGCGCCTATTCTGATTCAGCGTGCGCTGGGCGGAGAGTTCACCGACGAAAAGCTGGTGCGCAAGGGGCTGGAGTTTTTTCTCTCCTATTACCGCGAACACAAACTCGACCACACCACAGTGTATGAAGGCGTGAAAGAAGCACTCGCAACCGTTCAGCATGCGTCTAACGGAATGCGACGCAAACTGGCGGTGCTTACGAACAAGCCGGTGGTGCCTTCGCGTGCCATTGTTGAGGCGCTTGGCCTGGGCTCGTTCTTCGTTCAAATTTATGGCGGAAATAGTTTCGCGAGCAAGAAGCCGAACCCGGAAGGCGCGCGCAAGTTGCTTCAGGAGACCGGTGTGCTTCCGGAAGAAGCTGCGATTGTCGGCGACTCGCACGTCGATGTTGAAACCGGACGCAATGCCGGCTTGTGGACCGTGGGCGTGAGTTACGGTTTTGCGCCGCATTCGTTGGAAGAAAGTCTGCCGGATGTGCTGGTGGATAGGGCTGGGGAGCTAGCCGAGGTATTCGGTTAACAGTGCCCAGTACTCAGTACCTAGTACCCAGTCAGGTCAAAAGCTGGACTTGCTACTTGGTGCTGTGTACTTGGTACTGGGTACTGTTTTCTCATGTAAACTCATGCGACGATGAACGATTCGATGGGCGAGTTTACTCCTGCGGAACTGCGCAAGCTGCGCAGCATGAAA
>JBAPQU010000412.1:0-7103 GCA_049280795.1 Candidatus Sulfotelmatobacter sp. | reverse complement strand
CTATTATTCCCTCCTCGGCAAGATCGAGTTCGCCAAGGAGAACTATGTCAAAGCGGTGGACTTTCTCGACAAAGCTATGATGCGGGACTTGGGCACGGCAAACGGAATGTTCAACATTGAGGGCGTGTTGCCGGAGAAGACTTCCAAGTTTTGCGTGTGGAACCTTGCGGAGTTGGATGGACTCGTAACACGATTTCCGAAAGACTACCGGCCTTTGCTTTTCCGTGGCCTCTACTACGAGTTCTTTACGACTTTCAAAGAGGACTACTATCCACCCGCGATGCAGAACTTCCAAAAAGCTGCCGTTTTGAATCCTTCATCACCGTTGCCCCTGTATTTCATCGGGCAGCTTCACTCAAAGGCTTCGTTTTGGACGAAGAAAGCGTGGGCCTCTGATGAAGGCCGAGATGAGCTAACTAGGAACGCGGCGCAGGCCTACACAAAAGCAATCCAGCTTGACCCCAAGTTCCTCCCGGCATACGAGCAGAGGGCCGGTGACTACCTGAATTTGAAGCAATACCAGCACGCGATACGGGACTATGGGACCGTTCTCACGCTTGACCCTGACAACCACACCGCTTACGCCGATAGGGGACTGGCGAAACTAGAGACAACTGGGGAGCGATTTTCGACTTCGGTGATGCAATCCGACGCGAGAAGGAGGACGCCGCCTACCTACCGGACCTGTATGAGCATCGGGCCGACGCTTACGTTCGCTTGGGCAAATACAACGAAGCAATTTCAGACTATGACAGGGCGATTGAACTAAAGTTTGGTCAAATGACGATTCTGCTCAGCCTCAGCCAGATTCGGAGTTTATATCCCGAATATGATCAGATATCTGATGAGATGTTGTTGCACAAAATTCATGACTTGTTTTGGCCGAATATGGAGTACGCAGGCTTTGCGAAGCAACTCGATGGGAACGGCAGGTGGGCAATCAGCTTGCTGAATGAATTGTACGAAAAACGCGGTGACACATATTTGAGATCGGGCGATTTTAGGCGTGGGGTTCTAGACTTCACACGAATTTTCAAAGGTATTCCCAATTTTGCGGACTCTACAGATCGATGGCGAGCATTAGGCAGGACAGCGGATCAGGAAGACTACTTTCTGGATGTGAAGAGCGCGGAGTTCCCTAGCGACGGTCCTGTCCGCATTTGGTTGAAGTTTGCGGGGAAGAAAGAAACGCAAACAGTGGAAAATGAGTTGGACTGCAAGACTAGACGCATGAATAGGGCTTCCATTGTGACCTACGACTCCAATGGCACCGTTTTGGCCAATTCAGGAGTGAGCACCGGATGGGAGAGGATCATCCCTGACACCGTCGGAGAACGGGTTTATGATGGCGCTTGCGGGAGCGCTCGATAAATCGCGGTTTCCCTTATTTTCTTATTTCAGCTGCCGAATCCGCTCTTGCAGGAATTGGCGCTCTGGTTCCTGTTGGGTCAGGGCCAGCGCCTTTTCATACGAAGCACGAGCCTCGGCTGTCCGGCCGAGCCTGCGGTACATATCGGCACGGGCGGAATGCGCCAGGTAATAATTGGCCAATTCGCCTCGATTTCCAGAAGAATCCCCCAACACCGCGTCGATATGCGCCAGACCGGCCTCTGGACCATCGCACATGGCAATGGCCACGGCACGATTGAGCTCGACAACCGAAGAAGGCTGAATTCGTAGCAACTGGTCGTAAAGCGCAACAATCTGCCGCCAGTCGGTTGCAGCCACCGATTCCGCCTCCGCATGAACGGCCGCAATCGCAGCCTGGAGCGTGTAAGAGCCGACGCGGCCAGACTTCAGGGCTTTCTCCAGCAATTCCACTCCTTCGGCGATCTGCTCTTTGTTCCAGAGCGCGCGGTCTTGATTTTCCAGCAAAATCAGCTCTCCCGTCGGCGATGTTCTCGCGGCGCGGCGGGATTCCTGCAACAACATCAGGGCAAGCAGCCCCATTATTTCCGGCTCTGGCCGAGCCTCGGTCAAATGAAGCTCGGCCAGCAGCCGGCCCAGTCGAATCGCCTCACCGGTCAGTTCGGCCCGCGTGACTTCCGCTCCCGCTGCAGCCGAATAACCCTCGTTAAAGACGAGATAGATGACCTGAAGCACCGCGCCCAGCCGCTCCGGCAATTCCTGCGGTGTCGGCACTTCATAGGGAATCCGTTCCTCTCGAATCTTTGCCTTGGCGCGCACGATGCGCTGCGCCAGCGTACGCGGGGTGGTGAGGAAGGCCTTTGCGATCTCCTCGGTGGTCAGCCCGCACACCTCACGCAAGGTGAGCGCAACCCGCGCTTCCGGCGCCAGAGATGGATGACAGCAGGTAAAAATCAGGCGCAGCCGGTCGTCTTCTAGGCGATCATCTTCAAGCCTGCTCTCAAGGCTGCCCTCTGCGTTGGACCTTTCTGTCGAACTCCATTGCGCTTCGAGATGGTGCGCGAGCTCGTCTTGCGAGGCATCGAATCTTGCCCGTCGACGCAGAGTATCAATGGCTTTGAATCGGGCCGTCGAAATCAGCCAAGGCCGCGGGTTCCCGGGCACTCCACTTTTCGGCCACAGGCTCAGCGCAGCCGCAAAGGCTTCGTGCATGGCCTCCTCGGCAAGATCAAAATCACCGAGCAGGCGGATCAGAGTTGCCAGGATTCGTCCCGAATCCACGCGATAAAGGGAATCGAGCAATTCGCGTATCTGGTCATGCATCTGTTCGGGGGAACGCTCGGACATGACACGCTCGGACATACGACGACCTTAGCAAACCAGCTACCCCGAATCAATTTGACAAACGGAAGTAGAACCACAAAAGCGAGACGGTCAGAATTATGCTGAGGGATTCGAGGCAGTTATGAGATGGGTTGGATCTCACGAAGAAACTTGCCCTGAACTAGCATAGATTGTCTGATGGAGGAGACGACTGTGACCAGCAAAAACACACGGGCAACTCAATGCCAAAAGCCGACAGGATGGCTGGGCCGATTGATTTTGCGCAACATGAATTTGCGGCATTCCAAGGTAACGGACTGGGGCTTATCTCACATTTCGATAGAAAAGCACGGCACCGTTCTCGACGTAGGTTGTGGTGGAGGCAGAACGGTAAGCAAATTAGCCGCCGCCACTCAGGGAAAAGTTTACGGCGTCGACTTTTCCACGGAGAGCGTCGCCGTTGCCAGCCGAACAAATAAACAATGGATAGATTCGTCCCGCGTCGAGATCAGAGAAGGGTCTGTATCCCAGTTGCCGTTTGCGGAGGATACGTTCGATCTGGTCACGGCAGTGGAAACGCACTTCTGGTGGCCCGACCTGCCGGCTGATATGCGCGAGGTTTTAAGAGTGCTGAAGCCGGGGGGCATGCTCATCATAATCGCGGAAATATATAGAGCGCCGAAGACCAAGACTGCAAAGCTCGCCGAGAAATATCTTCCACTCTCGGGCCTGAATCTGCTGAGTGCCGACGAACATAGTGAACTCTTTACAAACGCTGGCTACTCAGATGTTCAGATCTTCGCGGAGTCCGGTAAAGGATGGATTTGCGGCATAGGCAAGAAACCTTCTATGCCTAAAGGTTCCCGCCTCCGAGGATGCTTAACAAATCGTGTCCAAAATCTTCTTTAGCGGCCTTCACCACTCACCAGTTCAACTCAGGTAATGAGACTTTTGTACCCCCGCCCTGTCCCTTAAGGGTCTTTCCATCCCCTCCATGGCGCGGCAGAATAAACTTTCGTACTAGAAAACGGCCCCCGACCCATGGAAAAGTCATTCGGCACTGCCCTGGCACCAACCCCCGTTAAGAAAGGGGCAGCTCGCGCTGCCCTGGTCGACCTGAAAGAATCATCGCGAGCCCTGCTCACCGAGTGCTTCCGCCAGTACGGCATCGAGACGGTCGTCACCTCGGCGGGTTCAGCCGAGCGCCTGCGCCAGGAGAAGTTTGAAGCCTGTGTCGTCAGCCTCGCCCCGGGCGCTGAGGCGGTTATGGAAGCTGCGCGCACCTCACCCTCCAACAGCCGCATGGTGCTCTACGGCCTCGGCGGCAATGCGCAGGAGGCCATGCGCTTCTCCAAGTACGGCATCAATGCCGTCTTCCAGGAGCCGCTGGAGCGGCCCGCCGCGCTCAAGCTGGTTCGCGCCACGCACATGCTGGTTCTCCATGAGTTCCGCCGCTACGTCCGCATTCCGATCATGACTGAGGTCACTGTCGTCAGCCCGGATAACCACCGCCTCAGCGCGTCCAGTCTGGAGATCAGCTCCGGTGGTATGTCGTTAAAGAGCGCCGAGGATATGCCGGCGGGAACGAGTGTAGAAGTATCTTTTTCACTGCTCACCCTGCCGCGTGTAAACGTCCGCGCGGTTGTAACCTGGCGCAAAACCAAATCCTTCGGAGTGCGCTTCGATCCTGCCGACGACCGCCGCCAGAAAATAAAAGTCTGGATTGACTCGTATCTGGAAAACTAGCGCGGCGCATTCCGATCTGGGTGGCGTAGCGCTGCGGTAAGCGTCAACTCTTCCCGTTACAATACCTTCGTGACCGAAGTCAGCGCCCCCGAAGCTCCCGCCGCCGCGCCCGCCCCTCGCTTCACCCTCCGCCAAAGAATCATCCTGCGCATCATCATCGCCATCGGATACTGGTTCATCCGCCTCATCGGCCCCACACTGCGCGTCTGTGTTTCGCGCGAAGAAGGAGCGCAGCCAACCGTCGGCCAGCGGCCGCTGGTGCTTAATTTCTGGCACGCCGGCATCATCCCGGCAACCTACCTCTTCCGCAGCCTCGGCATCCGTGTGATGAGCAGCAACAGCTACGATGGTGAATACATGGGGCGCATCATCCACAAATTCGGCTTCGTCGCCGTCAAAGGCTCCAGCAGTCGCAACGCCGTGCGCGCCCTGCTAGGTCTGCGCCGCGCCTTGCAAGAAGGCTGGGCCGTCGCCTTCAGCCTTGACGGTCCCCGTGGCCCGCGCTACAAAGTAAAGCCCGGACCGGTCGCCCTGGCGCGCTCCTCCGGCGTCCCCCTAAGCACGTTTCACATTGCAGTCGAGAGCGCCTGGGTGCTCAACACCTGGGACCGCCTCATCATTCCGAAGCCGTTTTCCCGCGTCCTGATACGCTTCGGCAAGCTCATCCCAGTTTCCGCCGACGCCAGCGACGCAGACCTGGAACGCTATCAACAAGAGCTGCAGGAGTCACTCGACCGCATCTGTGAATTTGCCGAGGCGAACGTAGGCGCCGCACTAAAAGCGAAAAAAATCTAAATTTTGGCAGTAATCGTGGGTTCTTTGTCCTTGATCGTGCGGGTCAACACGATCAGGCATGCCATCAAAGTGCCATGCAGCGTTTATAAAGGAGAACCAACATGAACAGTCTTGACTCTATGCTAGAACGCAACAAAGACTTTGCCGCTCAACAGTCCGCTGCGGGCACGCTGATGCCCTCGCTTCCGCGGGCGCTGCCGAATGTAAAGGCGATCATCATCGGTTGCGCTGATATGCGTGCGGACCCGGCTCATGTACTTGGAATTAAACCGGGCGAAGCGGTCGTGATACGCAACATCGGTGGTCGGATCACGCCGGGTTTGTTGGAGCAGTTGGCTCTACTCGGACGAATCGGCGAAGTTGCCGGAGCGATTCCGGGAGGCGGTGGGGAGTTTCATATCATCGTGCTGCACCACACCGATTGCGGCATGACTCGCCTTGCGGGCGACCCTGCCCTGCTGGCGCAATATTTTCAGATACAGGAAGGGGAGCTAAAGAAAAAAGCGGTCAGCGATCCGCGCGCTGCGGTTGCTGCCGATGTTGCTGCGTTGCGGGCGATTCCGGCGTTACCGGGCAAGTGGCTAATATCCGGCCTTGTCTATGGCGTGGCAACTGGACTGGTTGAAATCGTTGTACCGCCAGCGCCGATACGCGGCGCATAAATGTCAGGGCTCGTATCATAATCATAGGGGTGTAGCCAAAACTCCTATGAAGAAAATTGAGCTAAAGAGGAGACGATCTCGCACGACGCCGGGCTCTCTCACTGTGCTGTCCCGAAAGCCGATGCGAATTCTTATTGCTGCGATTCCACCGGTACGGCCGCTTGATGTCGTCGGTCCGGTTGAAGTCTTCGGAGATGCCAACCGGATGCGCGGCGGTGATCCGGTCTACTCGATGGAGATTGTTGCCTCTGGCGAAGAGAAGTTGATGGACACACACTTCCAGATGCCGATGCTGGCGGATCGGACATATCGCGAAGTCGCGGGTTCATTCGACACCGTACTGGTTGCCGGCGGCGATGGCGCGAACAAGATGCGGTATCAACCGCCCTTCGTGGACTGGCTTAAGAGGCAGTGTGCGGGCGCACGCCGGTTCGGATCGATTTGTACGGGAGCTCTGGTCCTTGCCAAGGCTGGACTGCTGGAAGGCCGCCGGGCCACAACGCATTGGAATTGGTGCGATGAGCTGGCGCAGAACTATCCGGGAGTTACGGTGGATCCCGATCCTATTTATGTGAAGGATGGAAACTGTTATACGTCTGCGGGCGTGACTGCCGGAATCGATATGAGTCTGGCGCTGGTGGAAGAGGATCTCGGGAGTGAGCTTGCCCTTCGCATCGCCAGGATGATGGTCGTATTCCTGAGGCGTCCGGGAGGCCAGAGCCAATTCAGCGCAACGCTCGCAGCCCAGAGCATATCGCAAAGTCAGGACCATCGATCGTTGGGCGACCTCCTGGCATGGATTGCGGACAACATAAGACGAGACCTTTCAATTGATATTCTCGCTCGACGGGCGGCTATGAGCCCGCGCAACTTCGCCCGTCTCTTCACGAAAGAAATTGGCAAGACGCCGGGAATGCACGTCGAGGATCTTCGTCTTGAGGCGGCGCGGCGCCAGCTTGAGTCGACGGCGGCAGGTCTAGAACAAGTTGCAAAGTTCAGCGGCTTCAAGAGTGCTGAGGTGCTGCGTCGCGCCTTCGCGCGGCGGCTGGGCACTACTCCGAGCCAATATCGCAAGTCATTCGGACGCGCGCCTGGCATGCTGCAATGAATCACGGCCTGGGGAGCGTCGGCTGCCGAACCGGCTCCGGCTCCCGGAGGGAAATGCCTGGAGGCTACGGAAATCATGTTGGTATAGCCTCGGCTATCGAT
>JBAPQU010000411.1:0-10763 GCA_049280795.1 Candidatus Sulfotelmatobacter sp. | reverse complement strand
ACATTCTCCCGAAGTTATCATCGACAAGCCGGTGCTGGCGGTTCGCGGGCCGAATATCTACGTGAGCTTCAACCACGATCAGACGCTTGAGATCGCGGCATCGCATGATTACGCGCAGAATTTTTCTACTGCGGTGGTGAATCCTGATGCCGAGCCGGGCTGGTCTCTGGCGGCGGGGGCTACCGTGGATCCCGCCGGCAACGTCTACTTTTCCTGGACGGCCTACCCGCGGACAGATATTCTCACCCGGCCGGTGGAGGTTTTTGTAAGCCGGTCGTCTGACAGCGGCCGGAGCTGGAGTACGACGCCGATGGACGTTTCCAGCGCGGCGCCGGGTTGCCCGGCCCAATTCTGCTCGGCTGGCTTTCTGGCCTCCCAGATGGCACTGGCTTCCGACGATGCCGGAACTATCTATGCCTTGTGGAACTCCGGCTCGGCTGCCGGCGGACCGCAGCGGATTTATTTCTCTACTTCTACGAACCAGGGGGAGAGCTGGTCGGCCAAGGTTGATGTTTCAAAAGCCCCGTCTGGCGCAGAGCATTGCTTTCCGGCCATCGCGGCTGGCACCGCAGGCGACATTCGCATCGCATGGATGGATACGAGAAAAGTGGATGCGCAAAACCACCCTCTTTGGAATACCTTCTACCGAACTTCCACCAACGGCGGGGCGACCTGGTCGCCGGAGTCGCTACTCTCGAACCCCGTGCGCGGATACGATTACATCCTGCCCGACGGTTTTCTCTTCCCGTTCGGCAACTTATTTTCCATCGGCATCGATAACCTCGAGAACACGCACGTGGTGTGGGGTGAAGGCCGCAATTACAATTCTCCGGGTTCGATCTGGTACGTGCGTGGGCGCTAAGACGTTGGTTCTCTACTCCACGATCAATCCACCAATTAAATCAGCCAGCCGCGTGACGTTGTGATCCTCGCACCAGCTCTTCAGTTCGTCCACGATCTTCTCGGTGGCACACGGATCCCAGTAGCTGGCAGTGCCGATTTGCACTGCGGTCGCTCCCGCGAGCATGAACTCCACGACATCGGCGGCGGTTGAAATTCCTCCCACGCCGATGACTGGAATATTTACCGCATGCGCGGCGTCGTAGACCATGCGCAGAGCGATCGGCTTGATGGCCGGACCTGAGAGTCCGGCGGTGACGTTTGCGATGCGCGGCTTGCGCGTATCGGCGTCGATGGCCATGGCGACGAAAGTGTTGATCAGCGAGATGGCGTCGGCGCCCGCCTCCTGCGCAATGTGCGCCATCTGCGCGATGCTGGTGACGTTGGGCGAAAGCTTCACGATCAAAGGCCGCCGCGCTGCGCGCTTCGCGGTGGTCACCACTTCATCGAGCAAACGCGGATCGTTGCCAAACTGCAGTCCGCCCTCGGATGTGTTGGGACAGGAAACGTTCAGTTCGTAAGCCGCAATGCCTTCGCCATCGTTGAGAATCTCGATGGTGCGTTCGTAGTCTTCACGGGTGTAGCCGAAGATGTTGGCGAAGACGACGATGTTCTTCATCTGCCGCAGCTTGGCAAGTTTCTCTTCGAGAAACGCGGTCGCACCAATATTTTGCAGACCGATGGCGTTGAGCATGCCGGCGGCGGTTTCCCACAGTCGCGGCGGCGGATTGCCGATCATCGGCTCACGCGAAAGACCTTTGACTACAAATCCACCGAGCTTGTCGAGGTGGACCACATCCTCAAACTCAACGCCGTAACCAAACGTTCCGCTGGCCGCAATGATCGGGTTCTTGAGCTCGATGCCAGCGAAACTTACCCCGAGATCGATCGCAGACTTGCCGGCGTTTTCGGAGGGAGGCGTCACCGAGGCGCTCCTTCACGCGACGCTCCTTCATAGGGCGGCGCAATCGCTTCAGTGAGTACTCGTCCTACCGCATGTGTGGGAGCATTGATGCCCAGCAGCGATGCGAACGTGGGCACTAAATCTACCGGTTCGGCATGCGTGCGATACGTTCCCGGGTGAAACGGCAGCCCGTAGAAGGCCAGGGGCACGTGCGTGTCGTATGTGTAAGGCGAAGCATGGTCGGTGCCCTTGGCAGGGCCGACCGTATAAGGTGCCGGAATTCCCATCACATACCATCCACCTTCCGGCGTGTAGCTGTTCAAATATTTTTTGCCCAGTGCAGTTGCCGGGACTTCACCTTCGGCGAGCTGTGACTTGCTGAAGTAGTCGCGCAATCCGGCTTGTTTCATGGCTTCGCCTACGGCAGTTTCAGCATCATGCTCTTTCACGCGAGCTGCGGCGAATGCATCCTGGTCGAGCCATGCGACCGGGTAGTCGAGCTTAATGTATGAGGCCGCGTGACCGGGAGAAAACTTCGCGGCCAGCGCGCCGTTGATTTGCGCTTCCACTTTGCCCGCGTCGAGGTTAGCGGCGGGAATGCGCAGCTTCTTCGCGGCATCGGGCAACGGGGAAACTCCATGATCCGCCGAAAGCGCAATCCATACGTTGGCTAGGCCGATCTGATGGCCGAGAAAAGCGAAAAAGCCTGCGAGTTCATGATCGAGCGCGAGCGCCATCGCGGCCATCTCGGGAGAGTCGGGACCGACCTGATGGCCGAGAATGTCGTTCGCGGACAGGCTGATCGCAAGCAGGTCGGTGGCTTTGTCACCGCCGAGATTTTCGTAGACGACCAGATCCTTGGCGAATTCCATCTCGTACTCGTTGGCAAAGGGAGTGGAGCCGACGACCTCGTAGAAACCCGCATCCGATCCGTCTTTCCCTTTGCGATGCGCGGTCGAACGCAGCGTGTCTCCGTTCGCGCTTTTCCAATCACGGTCCCAATACTTTGCCGCACGATTACCGGAGTTGAAATCCTGCGCCCACTTGGGCAAATCGGCGCGATAGTAAGTGGAAGTAATCCAGTCGCCACTCTTCGGGTCGATCCAGTAAGCCGCATCGGCAGCGAAGCCTCCGGGCAATACAGCAGCCCTATCTTTCAAGGAGACTGCGAACACTCTCGCTTGTCCTTGAGTGGCTAACTTGAGTTCGTCTCCCAAGGTATCGGCGAGCAAGTTGTGCGGTGACGCGCCGGATTTTTTACCGGCGATTTTTTCTGTGGTGATCTTTCCTTCGGCGAGCTCTGCGGGAATCCCGACGAGCTTGGTGTCATCGTCCTCGACCGAGGTCACGATGTGCTTTTTTTTCGGGTCCCACCATTCGTTTGCGGCAATGCCGTGGCCGTTGCTGTAGGCGCCGGTAAACAGCGTGGCGTGGCCGGGCGCGGTGCGGGTATTGGCGTAGTCGTAATTGCAATCTGTAAAGTTGGCGCCGTGGTCGAGGAAGAGGCGAAACCCGCCTTCACTGAACTGATCGCGGTAGCGCTCAAGATAATCGCCGCGAAACTGGTCGATGACAATCACCACCACCAGCTTAGGATGGGCATTATAAGCGGAGGCGAAGCTGGCCGGGACGGAAGCCACGACGAGAGCGCCCACGCACATCCGGAGAAAAGAATGCCTCAGAGCAATCGACGGGGGAAGGAATCTCATCGCGCTGCTAGTTTACACAGTCAAGCGGCTCGCGCCAAAGCTCGTCCATGCCAAAAGATGGCCGCCAAAATCCAGGCGACTTCCAGTCGCAAGGACGATACTATGGTGCATCGGCGCTCGGCGGCACGAACCGGGAAGGTTTTAGATTGAAAATCTCGCAAAAAGGGCTCTACGCGCTGCAAGCGATGATGACGCTGGCCCGCCGCTATGAACACGGCACGGTGAAGATCCGGAATATCGCCTCCGAAGGCGACCTGCCGGAAAAATTTCTCGAGTTGATCCTGGTTGAACTCAGGAATGCCCGCATGGTTGAGAGTGTACGCGGAGCCAAAGGCGGTTACAAACTTCGCCGTCCGCCATCGGAGATACGAATCGGCGAAATCGTGCGCTTGATCGATGGTCCGCTGGCGCCTTTAGGCGACGCGGATCAACTGCGAGGTCATATCCTGCGCGATGCCGATCACCGTGCCCTCTATCAGGTCTTTCTGGATGTGCGCGACGCGGCCGCGAATATTCTCGACAATACTACGCTTGCGGATCTTCTTGAACGCCGGGGCTTTCCGGACTCAACCGCAAAGAAGCAGCGTGCAAGGAAACCAGGAATTCCGTTAGTCACGCCGCAGCGAACTTCCGGACACGCATAATTTCCATTGCTTAATTTACAGGCGGGAGACCGACCTTACTGACGAGCTCGCGGAACTCCGGATCCCGGTGCAGCAATTGAAGCTCCGCGGACGCGGTGAGCTCGGTGAGTTGCAGGTCGTGCCGCTGGTAGGCAATCTTAAGATACTTCAAGGCATCGTCTTTTCGCCCCAGGGCTCCGTAGGCGTTAGCGACGCTAAAGGCTGATCCCGTGCCGTGATCAAATGATTCCCTCGCGCTCCTCAGCCGTTCTGCAAAGAGTCCCTGCTGCCCGCCCCTGTTGTATGCCTCTCGTTCCGCTGCAACCGTCTTCTCCGCCTGTTGGTCGTGACGCAAACGCGCAACAGTTCCGATCTCGTCGAAGTACCCCGGATAATTTCCTTCGGGATAATAAATCGCCTGAGCCAGATACCGGTGCGAAGGCACAAACTCCGGCTGCGAGGCCGCGAGTTGTATCAGCAGGGTTCTGGCTTCTTCTGTTTTTCCTGAGTAAGCCAGAATGAATCCCTTATCGGCGAGGATGGGCGTGGAAGAAGGATCGAGCTGCCGGGCCCGTTCAATTTCCACCAGCGCTTCGCGATTGCGCTGAATGTTCACGAGGAAGGTGGCGTACCAGTGGTGGGCGCGAGGCAAGGTTGCATCCAGCTCGATCGCGCGCTTGAACTCGCGGTCGGCGGTGGCGGCGTCGAAGAATCCCCAGAAGCTGGCAAAGGCCAGAGAGTTGTGCGCCTCGGCGGAGTTAGGATCGAGCTCCACCGCCTTAGTCGCGGCCGCCAGAGCCCGCGGAAACGCCTCCTGAGGAGGCATTGCGCTGTACTCACGAAGCAGGTTGTAGGTATCGGCCAGTCCTACGTAAGGTGCTGCGTAACCGGGATCATGCACGATGGCCTGAGTGAAGAAATCCACCGCCTGATTCAGATCGGCGGGCGTGCGTTTTTCGAAATAGTACCGGCCCTTAAGATAAAGATCTTGTGCGTCGGTACTGGGCACATGCGGGGCAGCGAGCGCATTCTTAAACCTTGGCGGATGGTGGCCGAAGGAGAAGACGAGAAAAAACCCGGCAATCAGCGCGAGGGGCACGAGCCACAGAAACGGCTTGGCTGCGGCGAGTTTCGAATGCGTGGAAGCAGCCTGGAGATCGAGCGCAGGAACGGCAGAAGGAACTACGGCAGGAATCTTACTTTCCGGCGAAATCTTTTCTCCCAGCAAATCGGCTGCGCTAGCCTGATTTACATATTCATCCGCGGCAGGATTCCCCGCAGCTACCGCGGCAAAATCCAGAACGTGGTTCGGAGCTTTAAGCCATTCCGACAGCTCTTCCGCATAGGCAAACACGCCGCCGCGTGCGCTTCCCGGCACGCGGTAGACGGGCAATCCCCGCTCTTTTTCCCAACGTTTGACGGTGCGCTCGTCGCGCCCGAAGAAGGCGGCAATTTCTTTCCACGAATCCAGACGCTTCTTCGGCGCGAGCGGCTCGCTATGAGCTGCCATACTTTGAAATGCCCTGAAAATGCTGATTTATCCTGCTGGGGGAAAGCGAGGCCTCCGTAGTATAGCGTGATTCGCAGCCGCACGGACCACCACGAACGTGCCCCCTACATAACCTTCGAGGAATGTTGAAGCTGGGAGAACGGCGAATAGAGTCTTTCTTCTTATCCGACACGTCTTCTGTTGACACGTCCCGGTGAACGAGTAATACTTTCGCGCTGACGCTGCTTCCGTCTGATGGTGCTCCGGCAATGCCAAGATGGGCGCGGCTTTTCCCACTGTCCATTAGGAGGACTCACATGTCCCGCTCTCCCCGCATGGTGCAAAATTTTCTTCCGCTTCTATTGCTTGCCACCATATTCGTTCCCTACGCTTCCGCTTCCGGTCCCTATGTGAAAGGTTCTGCGAATACGGTGACGGCTGATCCCACTGTGATCCGTCCAACCACCACGCCTTGCGTAGTGCAGTTATTCAGCGGCGCACAGTTCATCGATTTCAACGTGGAAAATTTCACTTACACTCCGCCTTCGTCCTGTCCCGGCCCCTGGGCCAAGGTGGTGCTGGAAGCGGACATCAGCCTGGATGCCGGCATTCAATTCGACCGCACCGCTAATTTCTGGCTGGGTCCGGTGAACATTTATTTTGGCACTACGGCTGAGCCCTCGAATATCGGCCCCTCATGGCATGTCGAGAACGACCTTACCGACTACAGTTCGATCTTTAATGCTGCGCAATCCGGCCAGGCCGTCATCGGCAATACTTTGTGCTGCGGTCTCACATCGATCATCGATGCTTCCGCATCGCTCGAGTTTTATCCACTCGCTTCGGGCCAAACCGCGCCAGTAACGGCCGACGTGGTGTTCCCGCTCTCGGCCGGTCCTTCTGGTGGAACCGTTGGGCTGGGCTCGACTGCCGATACGCTCTCCGGCACCTTCACCTTTCCCACGAACGTGGAAAATGCGTACCTCGATGTCTACGCGCAGAGCCAATCGAATGATGAATTCTGGTACACCTGCGTGCCCAACAACGTCGCGACCGAGCTGGAGAATTGCGGCAATTCGGCCTTCCGCGAAACCGAGATCGCTATCGATGGCCAGCGCGCAGGCGTAGCCCCAGTCTTCCCGTGGATTTACACCGGCGGCATCGATCCTTTCCTCTGGCTTCCGATTCCCGGCGTGCAAACGTTGAACTTGACACCCTATCGCGTGAACCTTACTCCTTACGCGGCGCGGCTCAGCAACGGCCAGCCGCATACGATTTCGCTGCGAGTCTTCGACGCGGACAACTATTTTTCCGCTACGGCGTCGCTGCTGCTGTATCTTGATCCGGGCTCAACCCAGGTCACCGGCGCTGTCACTCAAAACACGCTTACCGGCCCATCTCCAGTGGTGAAGGAGAACCTCAACGTCGAGCCAACCTCCATTGCTGGGACCGTCGACGTCACCTCCAACCGCAGCTTCGTAATTTCAGGCTACGTCAACACTTCGCACGGCAAAGTGACGACAACTCTTTCTCAGGCCGTCGACTTCTTTAGCTACCAGAACTTCAACATCATCGGAAACGAGTATGTGCAGAACATCGCACAAGGCACGAGCGTGGGCGCCTACACGTCGGTCGCTCAACCTGGGGCGGCGACTGTGGTTACCTATTCGACCTATAGCTTCCCGCTCAACGTCGATATCACGGAGGACTTCCTATCCAACGGGGACCTCAACATCACCACCAATGCCCAGCAGACTTACGAAGTCAACACGACCACGTCTCAGGCAGGCAAAATAACCTACACCAGTTCGCTCAAAAATACCGGACAACACCTCGACACGCTGGAATTGAACTCCTCGTTCAACATCATCGGAAACATGAATCAATCCGCGACGCAGCAGTACAATTCCTTCGATTCAACCGGCGCAGCTTATGACTGCGCTATCTCAGCCGCCGCCAACGTGCTCACGGGGTTCAGTCCCGGGTGCGCGCAGTAAAAATGGTTGTTAGCGGATCTGAATAATCGTTGAAGAAAAATGAAAGCGGGTGCCCCATCCTTGCCGCGTTCTTTGCGGCAGGGTGGGGCTTTTGACTTTCTTGCAGAGGAACTTTACCAGAAGAGCGTTACTTCGGCGGCCGCGTGATCGCTCCCTGCGATGCCGAAGACACCAGCGCCGCATACTTGGCAAATACTCCAGTGGGATAGCGCGGTTGCGGTGGTTTCCATTCCTTCATGCGCTGGCGCAGAACGTCGTCGCTGATCTCGACTTCCAGAACGCGCTGGTTCACATCGAAGCGGATCATGTCGCCATCACGCACCGCGGCAATCGGGCCGCCCAGCGCGGCTTCGGGCGAAACGTGGCCGGCCATCAATCCATGCGTGGCCCCGCTGAAGCGGCCGTCGGTCAACAGCGCAACCGACGCTCCCAATCCCTCGCCCACAATCGCGCCGGTAACGCTCAACATCTCGCGCATTCCCGGTCCGCCTTTAGGCCCTTCGTTACGAATCACCACCACATCGCCGGATTTAATTTTCTTGCCGGTGACCGCGGCCATCGCGTCTTCTTCCGATTCGAAAACCCGCGCTGGACCGCGATGCTCCAGCCGCTCGTGCCCGCTGATCTTAGCCACGCAACCTTCCGGTGCGATGTTGCCCTTCAGGATGACCAGCCCTCCAGTTTTTTTCAGCGGCCGATCCAGCGGCGCAATCACTTCCTGACCCGGAGTTTCGACGGCGCTCTCGCTTTCGGCTTTGATAGATAGCCCGGTCACAGTTTTTGCCGTGGGATGAATGTACTTGCCGCGCAGCAGACGATTGGCCAGCAAGCGTATGCCGCCGGCGCGATGCATATCCGCTGCAACAAAACGCCCGGAAGGTTTCAAATCGGCGAGCAGGGGAGTTCGCTCACTCACTCGTTGAAAATCATCAATTTGCAGATCAACTTCAGCTTCCCGCGCAATGGCCAGCAGATGCAGCACCGCATTCGTCGATCCGCCGCTTGCAGCCACGGAGGCGATCGCATTTTCAAAGGCATCGTGCGTCAGAATTTCGCGGGGATGGATTCCTTGCTGCAGAAGATTCAGCACGACCTTGCCGCAAGCGAAAGCGATCTGATCTTTCTGCGCGTCCATTGCGGGCACGCTGTTGAAGCCCATCGGCGAGAGCCCGATCATCTCCATGACGGTCGACATGGTGTTCGCCGTGTACTGGCCGCCGCAAGCGCCAGCGCCGGGACACGCGACATCTTCCAGGTCATGCAATTCCTGGTCAGTAATTTTCCCGGCGGCGTTCGCGCCCACGGCTTCGAACACATCTTGTATGGTGACGTCCTTGCCGCGATAGTTGCCGGGCGCGATGGTTCCACCGTAGAGCACCATGCCGGGAAGATCCATCCGCGCCAGCGCCATGGCCGCGCCGGGAATTGTCTTATCGCAGCCCACCACGCAGACGACTGCGTCAAACAACTGGCCACGGCACACCAACTCAATTGAATCGGCGATCAACTCGCGGCTCACCAGCGATGCTCGCATGCCTTCGGTGCCCATGGTTTCGCCATCGGAAATAGCGATGGTGTTGAACTCCATGGGAGTGCCGCCGGCGGCGCGAATACCTTCCTTCACCTTGGCGGAAAGACGCCGCAGGTGAAAGTTGCACGGCATGGTTTCGATCCAGGTATTGGCCACCCCGATGAGCGGCTTGCGCAGATCGGCGTCAGTAAAGCCAATGGCCTTGAACATGGAGCGCGCCGGAGCCCGGTCGCGCCCGTCAGTAATTCCGCGGCTGCGATGCTTTAGATCCATAATTAGTTAAGACCCATGGGGAAAGATTACAACATGAAGGTCATCCGGAATGCGTTGTCATCCCGAGCGACGCGAGGGATATTGGTGTCTGTCTGCAGCGGGTGCACTGGTGGCGTAGGCAAACACCAAGATCCCTCGCTACGCTCGGGATGACACGGAGATAAATGAAAAACGGGGAACCCGACGCCGGGGTGATGCCGCGAGGCTGCACTCCAACGGCGGATTCCCCCATCGCATGACGCCTACCCAGGGAGCGTCATGCTTCTGACACTCTTAGGCCAACGCCGCGCGCGCGGACTGCTCGGCGAGGCTCGCCGAAGCCGGTGGAAGCGGCGCCCATGCCACGTCTGCATGTTCCTGCTCCGCCGCGCTGGAACGGACATCAATCACATCCACGATTCCATACCACTCGCGAGAAAGCTGCCCGATCTGCTTGTGCGTCACCTCGAGCAGCATCGTGACCGAGTGCTCCTGCGCGGCAGCCTCGGCATGCACGGATGGAAGATCAAGACCCCGGCGCGAAACCGCGTTGAGGATGCGCATCAGTGCGCCTTGCGCGTTGCGATAACGGATGTGAAAAGCCTGCATGGTCGTACCCTCAAACTAGATTTTGCGTTTGAGCGATTGGGTGATTTTGCGATTGAAAACGCTGTTCCGTAAGATTTTCAATCACTCGATGACCCGATCACTCAATGACTCAATTCTTACTCGTCTTCAAATACCATCTCCGACAACGCCGCTCCCGCCGGAACCATCGGGTAAACATTCGCCTCGGGAGCGCAGTCGAATACCAGCAGCTCCGGCTCCGGCGAGCGCAGGAAGCTTTCGATGAGATCGCTCGTCTCGGACGATACCGGATACTCCGCCATGACATCCTCGTTCAGCCGCCACGCGTGAATCTTGTAAGCCTTCGCAATCTCGACGAAATCCGGATTGTCGCTCAAATCGGTTTCGGCATAATTGCGCGCATAAAAAAGCTGCTGCCATTGCCGGACCATGCCCAGATATTTGTTATCGATGATCACCATTTTTATGGGCAGGCCGAGGCGGCGCACGGTCGCGAGTTCCTGAATGTTCATCTGAAATCCGCCGTCGCCGGAAACGCAGAGCACACAAGTCTCCGGCTTCGCCAGTTGTACGCCGACCGCAGCGGGCAAGGCGAAGCCCATCGCTCCCAGCCCGCCCGAAGTAATAAAGCCGCGCGGCGAGGATGAGCGATACCGCTGCGCCGCCCACATCTGGTGCTGGCCCACGTCCGCTATGACAATGCTGTCCTGCGGCAGGCGGCTGAAAAGTTCATCGAGAAAACGTATCGTCGGCTGCGCCAACCCCCGCGG
>JBAPQU010000410.1:0-9396 GCA_049280795.1 Candidatus Sulfotelmatobacter sp. | reverse complement strand
GCTTCTGCACCGCTCGCCGCGCCCGCACCTGCGCTGGAAGCGCCAGCCGGCTCGATGAAGCCTCCGCGATCCAGCGCAACTGCAGCTTTAGGTCGTGCACTGTCTGGAAGCGATCTTCCGGGTCTTTGGCCAGGCAGGTTTTCACCACCTGCTCCAGCGCCGGCGGAGCCATCGGTTGCGCCACCGAAATCGGCGTTGGCTCCGAAGCCAGAATCGCCGCCACAATGCTCGCCTGGCGTTTTCCCGTGAACGCCCGCTTGCCCGTCGTCATCTCGTACAACATTGAGCCCAACGCGAAAATATCGGAGCGCGCATCCGCTTCTTTGCCCTCCGCCTGCTCCGGCGACATGTACCGGAACGTCCCGACAATCGTGCCCTGCGCCGTAAGTGACTGATCGGCCGACGGGACTGTCATCGTCAAACTCGAAGCCAGTGACGCGCTGCTTGGCGTGGCTTTAGCCAGGCCAAAATCCATCAGCTTCGCCCCGGTCTTCGTCAGCATCACATTCCCCGGCTTCAGGTCGCGATGCACCACGCCGCTCTTGTGCGCCCCCTCCAACCCCTCGCAAATCTCAATTCCAATTTTCAACACCTGCTCGGTCGGCAGCGGACCTTTGCGCTACCGGTCGGCCAGTGTCTCGCCTTCCAGAAATTCCATCACCAGGAAGTCGATGCCATCCTGGTGTCCCACATCATGCAGCGTGCAAATGTTGGGGTGATTCAGCGAAGAGATCGCTCGCGCCTCGCGGTCGAAGCGCTGCTTGGCCTCCGGATTGTCAGAGAGATGACTGGGCAGAATCTTCACCGCGATCGTGCGATCCAGCCGCGTGTCCTTGGCACGATAAACCTCACCCATCCCGCCTGCGCCAATCGGCGATTGAACTTCATACGGCCCGAACCGCGTGCCCGCTGTAAGTGTCATAGGTCCGCGCCATTATATGGTATGGATCCATTCTACAGAGCGCCAAAGGGGCGACATAGTGCAGCCCGGACGTAAGTCCGAATAGCTGTGAACATGCGGAAGATCCATTTGGCTGAGAAATATTCAGTCGTATTCCCACTGATTCGGGGGTACACTACGCTCCTCAGGCAGCGGACGCAACCAAGCGTAGCGCTCCAGTCGCGCACTGGCTTATTCGTGGGCGCGAGGAGGAGCCGATGGTGACACTCAGAGCAACAGTTGTGGAGTCGGCCTTACCGGTGCTGCGAAATCATCTCCGCCTCAAGCAGTTTGCGAAATCACTCGATACCTATGTCGATGTCGCTCGACATACTACGGCAGCATTCTTGCCTCAAATCATTCAGCCCGATCCGCGAGAAATATATCTAACACTGACAGCGAATTGTAACCTCCGCTGCATCGGGTGCAAGTACGGACGCGAGTTCATGCCAGGTTCTCAGCTCCCTTTGAACATGGTGCTGGACCTGCTGGATGACTGCAAGGATTTCGGAATTAAGAGCGTACGACTGTATGGAGGAGAGCCGTTATTGTACAAGAACTTGGTACGAGTTGTTGAACGCGCAGTCGCTCTCGGCCTTCACCCGTGGTTAACTACAAATGGGATCTTGCTGAAAGAGAAAATTGACGATCTGTATGAGGCAGGATTGCGTACCGTCAGCATTGGATTCTACGGAACAGGCGAAGAATACAACACCTACGTACAACGTCCTGAACAATACGTAAGAATGGAGAGAGGAGTTTCCTACCTGCGCGACCGCTATGGTATGGATATTAACTTAGCGGTCGGTTGGCTTTTGATGCGTCCTACCTGCAATCTCGATGCAGTTCGAGAAATGTGGGGTTTTGCTGAAACGTATCGGACGCCTGTTGGAGTAAACCTTATTCATTATTCTTTGCCGTACTTCACTGAAGGGCTGGATCGGGAACTCCAGTTCCGAGTCGAAGATCGCGCAGCCATTGAGGAGGTCGTATTCGAGCTTATTCACCTCAAGCAGCTTCGACCGGAACTCTTGGCACAATCACTGATGGCACTTCGCTCGATTCCAGATTGGCTATTGAAGGGGGCAGCCATGAAAATTCCGTGTGATAGGTATCGGCTGCTTTGGGTTGGAGCGAATGGCGTTGTTCAGATGTGCTATGTCACCTTCACTTTGGGGAATCTTCACGAAAAGCGCCTGTCGGAAATGTTGTTTTCACCGGAGCATCGACAAGCCTCCCGCGATGCATTTCAACTAAAATGTCCGAATTGTCATTGCAGCTATTCCAAGCGTATCGAATCACATGCGCCTAGCCGCTTACGGTACTCCTAGGCAAGGTGCATGTAGGCTGTGCGTACGGAACCGCAAGCTTAGCCGATGGAACCTGTTCCTACACCCAATTTCTTTATAGTTGGCGCTCCGAAATCGGGAACGACGGCGCTTTACTCCTACCTCCGGCAGCATCCAGATATTTTTATGTCGAAGCTGAAAGAACCTCAGTTCTTTGCTGCAGATATTTGCGGGGAACAAAGGAATGTTATTTCTATCTCCGAGTACTTGACTCATTTTAACGATGCTCGTACCAAGTTGATAGGGGAAGCTTCCACCTGTTATCTAGCGTCGAATCGCGCAGCCCATGCCATAAGAGAATTTTGTCCAACCGCACGAATTATTGTGATGCTACGAAATCCCATCGACGTGATGTATGCTGCGCACAGCGAACGCGTTTTTGATGGCATCGAACATGTCGAGAAGTTCGCAATCGCCCTGGAGTGTAACGAAGTCCGCAAGTGGCGATCCGGCCGCTTCAAGGGCCAAGACGTGGTCCGTGTGAGCTATCGTGAACTGACACAGTTTTCGCAGCAGGTTGAGAGATTCATTGATGCCTTTGGGCCGTCAAATGTCCACGTTTTGTTGTACGACGATTTTGCGAAGAATCCCTCGCACGCTTACAAGGAAGTGCTTGCGTTCCTGGGAGCCTGGCCGAACCATGAATGTGCTTTCGATGTGATACACGCCAATAGGCAAATCCGAAGCACTGTGGTTCGGGACTTTTTGCAGAACCCACCTAAACCTGCCCAAGAGCTAGCGCGGGCGGTCTTTCCTCGGACTATCCGCCAAGGGCTTGGGAATTTCCTAAACCGCGGTAATATCAAATTTGTAGCCCGTCCATCGCTGGATCAACAATTCAGAAAGCGACTGGAGTCGGAGTACGAACCTGAGGTGCAACAGTTGAGCAGGCTTATTGATCGAGATCTCTCACACTGGGTCAACAGCTAATCATCGTCTCGGGGACCCCATTTGAACCTGCCCTTTGCTTCCTCGATTTTAGTACCCTAAGTCCTTTTAAATTAATATTTTGCGAACATTTTCGCGGCCAAATTGGTGATTCCAATACACCGAAGGATGCCCAGATTTTCCGGGTTGGAAACCCCAACGCATGCTACTCCCAGCGCCGCGCCAACTTTATTTTCAGCCAGTAATCCACCGTGGTTACTGGCTCACGCCAAATTTCTTCGCCGACAGCCCAAAACTGTGGCAAAATAGCGGCGTTGGAATTGGTTGTCTGGGGGGTACGTATGTCCTGCCCGAAAGCCTGCCTGCTTCTTCTTGTGATTTCTTCCACTGCCGCACTCGCTCAAATTTCTCATTCGGAGCAAGTGCAGATCGCGCCGCCGCTGGTGCGCTCCATTGATCCTCCGTCGGCAAACGCAACCGCCGCTGACCTGGAGCACCAGGCCGACCTGCTGCGCGAAGAAAAAATGTATCTCGATGCTCTCGATTATTACCAGGCAGCGCTGAACAAGAAGCCGAATGACGCGCGCCTGCTGAACAAGATCGGCATCACCGATCTGATGATGCAACACTACAAAGAGGCGCGAAAATCCTTCGAGCGCTCCATCCGTGCCAATCACGAGTTCGCCGATGCTTACAACAATCTCGGCGTGATTCTCTACGAGGGCAAAAAATACGGAGCCGCGATCAAGGAGTATCAGCGCGCGATTGCGAAAGACAGCGATTCTGCGTCGTTCTATAGCAATCTGGGCGCGGCTTATTTCTCCAAGCGGGAATTCGATCCCGCCGTGGTTGCCTATCAGCATGCGCTGGAACTCGACCCAGATGTATTCGAGCGCACCTCGCGTAGCGGAGTGCAGGCGCAATTGCCGAGCCCCGAAGATCGCGCCCGCTATGACTATACTGTGGCCAAGCTTTACGCCAAGATGGGCCTCTCCGACCAGTCGCTCGAGTACCTGAGGAAGGCGATGGAAGACGGCTACAAGGACCTTAAGAATGTGTACAAAGACGTAGAGTTTGCCCAACTGCGCAAGAACCCGCGCTTCAACGAACTCATGGGCTCAACCGCACCACCCGTGCTTTCGAATTAGCGTGATTTGAATTTTTAAGACAGAAACACGAAGACAGGTTAGGTTGCGGATAATCTGCTGGATTTACTACCGAAATGTGTTGATTCATTGCGTGAAAATTACAACTCTTTACAAAATTAGACGGAACTTAGCTGAGTTCTGAGGTTTAATAATTGCAAATACTCCTGAAAACAACAGGGTGAGTAAGGAGAAACGGTAGCCCATCGGATGCTGACCCGAGCACGCTCCAAGCAAGCATCCGGTGGGTTTTTTCACTCTTACAGTGCGCGACGAGTATTCGATAAGGAATGGTATTCGTCGCAAGCCTAATTCGCAACACTCTACTTCGATTTCATCGAAGCTTCCAGATCATCTGCGGCCCTGCTGATTCCCGCCGCGACATTCGCAATCACCTGGGCGACCATCGGAATCTGCGCGTCCGCCTGCTGCCATTTTTTCTCGTCCATATATTCGCGTACGGCTGCGATCGGTTTCGCGCCATAGCCCGTATATGCGCCCGGAGCGTAAATCTGATTCTTAAACCACGGACGTTCCGGCAATCCTTTTTCGTTGAGAAAGAGGCGCGAGATGGCGAGAAGGTCGGCGTTTACAGTGTCGAGAGATGCGTCGAAAGATTGTTGTGGCGGTGTTGAGCCATTCTGTTTGAACTGTGCCAACACTTTGGAATAGCGATCGGCGCTTTTCTTCAAAAGTTCAAGCGAGTTCTTCATCGGAGCGAAGTTCATGAACGGCGGAACGGTTTCTACCGGCGGCGGCACAGATGTTTTGTGCGGGTCGGCGATGGCAGTGAAGACGCCTTCCTGCAACTCGAGATTGCGCTCGGTGAATTCGTCCTGTTTATCCTTCAGAAGTTTTTCCAGTTCGCTTTCATATTTGGCGATCGCCTCGGATTGCGCGGCGTAATCGTAAGGAAGCAAATCGGCGTCCGCCATGCGCATCATGGCAGTTCCAGCGGTCTGAGCGAGCGCACGTCCGTAAGAAAAATCGGTATCGTCGAAATGCGTGTACCAGTAGAAGTCGTCGTAGATGGAGTGATATTGATCGCCTTCATCTTCTCCGCCAAAGCTGAAGTCGGCAGTTGGAATTCCGGCGTAATCCTGGAAGGCGGTATAGTCAGATCCATCGCCGAGAGCTTCCACGCGAAGATCGGTGTTCTTTCGAAGCTGGCTGCGCTCGTCCGCATCTTTGGCGCGAGAAATGGCGCGAAGATGGGCGCGCTCGAACACGGATATATTTTTCTCGGGATCTTTAATATCGCGCGCGACCGCGCTGGCCATGGCTTGCAAATCCTGCGTGCCGCCGTCCTCGAAAAACCCGCGCTCATTGCCGTCGGAGTTGAGGTATAGGACCGCATGCTTCTGCAAATCTTCGCGATGGGTCTCTACCCATTCCACTGATCCCAGTAATCCCGGTTCTTCGCCGTCCCATGCGCAATAAATAACGGTGCGCTTGGGAGTCCAGCCTTGCTTGTGCATTTCGCCCAACATGCGCGCTTCTTCGAGCTCAGGGCCCAGGCCGGCGATGGGATCGTCCGCGCCATTTACCCACGCATCGTGATGGTTGCCGCGAATGACCCATTGATCCGGCGATGAGCCTGCCAGAGTTGCGATGACGTCATAGATCGGCTTGATCGACCAATCGGAAGTCATTACGAGATGCACGCGCGCCGGGCCGGGACCAATGTGGTAGGTGATGGGAAGCGCGCCACGCCACGACTCGGGAGCAACTTGCCCTTGAAGCGCGGATAGAAGCGGCTGGGCATCTCCGTAAGAGATAGGGAGAACGGGAATCTTTGTAATTGTCTTCGCGTCTTTGATGTCGAGACGCTTCGCGCCGGGAACTGCTCCCACTCCAGGAGTTAGAGGATCGCCAGGATAGTCGGTATCCATCACGCTGCCGCGTTGTACGCCGTCGCGCGGCCGCCAGCCGCCCGCGGGATAATCGTCACCGCGAAAGTAACCATCTCCCTTGGGATCGGAGTAGATGATGCACCCAATAGCCCCGTGCTCACCCGCGACT
The DNA here is from genome assembly GCA_049280795.1 of Candidatus Sulfotelmatobacter sp. Taxonomy (GTDB): domain Bacteria; phylum Acidobacteriota; class Terriglobia; order Terriglobales; family Acidobacteriaceae; genus Sulfotelmatobacter. The sequence continues at coordinate 3,052 of JBAPQU010000410.1, read as the reverse complement.
TTTGGCTTCACGCCGCGCCATCCCGCACCGTAACGCGCGATCACGATCGCTCCCTTGACGGAAACGCCCATGCGATCAAGTTGCTCATAATCCTCGCGATCACCGTAGTTCACATAAACCAGAGGCGCGGTAACGTCTCCATCGACAGAATAAGCGTTGTAGGTAGGCAGTTGCTCGGAGGTTTGGTTGGAAGTCGGATCGATGGCCAGCACAGGTTCCTGAAGCTTGGCGCGAAATTTTGTAGGCGCAACCAGCTCCAGCAAACGCTGCTTCGGGGTAGGGAAAAGCACATCGAAAGTTTCTATGTGCGCGTCGAATCCCCACTCTTTGAATCGCGCCAGCATCCACTCGGCGTTGTCTTTGTCATAGGGAGATCCCACATGATGCGGGCGAGCGCTGAGCCGCCGCACACTCTCGCGGATATTCGCCGCTACTATGCCATCCTGAAATCTCTTTTCCCAATCGCGCTCGGTGAGAGAAGTTTGCGCCGTATATCCGAGAAGTTGCGCCGGGGCAGGTGCTGCAGCTTGATGTGTGGGCGATTGTGCGGCAACGAACTGAGTGAAACTAAGAAGCAGGGCGTAGCAAGTCAGCGAGCGGAGCGCTGTCAAATGGATTCTCCTTGGGCCGGGACGAACCAAGGATTTTAACACCGAGGAGTGAGTAGTGCGCCTTGGATGATTCGTACGCCTCTAGGAACGAGCTATCCACAAAACAGGAAAGTGCTTTCCAAGCTTTGCGAAGTGCTGGTCGGAGGTGACGAGAGTAGCCTGGTAGAGCGAGGCCAGTGCAGCCGCCAGGAAATCTACGTATGGAATCTTGTGAAGCGCTTTAAGTTCTCCGGCTTTGAACGCTTGAGGCATATCAACAGGGAGCACTCGAATTGGAAGTGCGGATAATTCCGCCATAGTTTCTCGTGCGGATTGTTCTCCGTGCCTCTGCCACGCAAGGTAAAAGATCTCTCCCCAGTTTGCAGTCGAGGCTAGTAGTGGATTGCTCAACCGATGCGCCTCCTTCACCAACAGTTCCACCCGATTGGCTCCGGGGCCGTTATCGAGCAGGTCTATCACGGCGCTGGCATCAAGCACGTAAGTTTTGCTCATCGAACCAGACGATCCTTCTCAATCCGGTGTTCACGTTCCCGGTCCGCTTGAAGCGAGTGTGGTCCCTCATAGCGACCCCTCAGTTTGCGGATGAGATCCTCTATCGCAGGCGCGGATGATTCCTTCGCATCTCCCCGTTGAATCGGTTTGCCTTCGTAGCGAATATCAAATCCTCGCTCTTTCAGTATCGCGATAGCTTGGTGCGAGTTCGTAGGATCATTCGGAAGCACCCCCGCCGCTTCCAGGACAAGAGGCCTTGCCGGTAACTCCCGCCCTTCGACGATCACGCTCCACTTCGGCATCTGGCGGTTCCAGCGGAAATTTCTAGCCGCTCCTGCTATGTCTTCTCTGGTGAGTGCGGAAACTCTTGAGCTTGGCACATATATTCCTCGAGAGGAATTATACAAATTATTCATACTCATCATATACATATTCGTACTCACAGTCAAAATCCATCCATCTATGGGCGAACAATTTACGAATCAATGCCTGCGGGCTACAATATTTTAATGCCGTCCCTTCCTGCCTCGCTCGCCTGGGCTCACCCTCTGGTAGCGGAGTGGTTCGTGCAGCGCTTCGGCACGCCTACCGAGCCGCAGGAGCAGGGCTGGCCGCACATTCTCGCCGGACGCACTACGCTGATTTCCGCGCCCACTGGCTCCGGCAAAACGTTGGCTGCCTTTCTCGCCTGCATCGATCGACTGGTGCGCAAGGCACTGGCTGGCGATCTCGCGGACCGCACCGAAGTTCTTTACGTCTCGCCGCTGAAGGCGCTCGGTAATGACATCCAGAAAAACCTGGAAGTGCCATTGGGAGAGATTCTCGAGCTGGCCGGCGAACGCGGATTGCTCATGCCGCAGATTCGCACCGCGGTTCGCACCGGCGATACATTGATTCCCGAGCGCCGCGCCATGCTGAAGCGGCCTCCGCATATTCTGGTTACTACGCCGGAATCGCTCTACATCCTTCTGACTGCGGATAAGAGCCGCGCGATTTTGCGCGATGTCGAAACCGTAATCGTCGATGAAATCCACGCCGTCGCCGACGACAAACGCGGCGCACATTTGACGCTGTCGCTGGAGCGACTTGAGGCCCTGACATACAAGCCACCGGTACGGATCGGGCTCTCTGCCACGCAGAAGCCGATTGAAGAAGTTGCACACTTTCTCACTGGCCACTCTCACTCCCAAAACTCTCGGCCTGATCCCGTCATCGTCAACATTGGCCACAAGCGCAAGCTCGATCTCGCCGTCGAAGTTCCTTCCATGCCGCTGGGGCCGGTGGCTTCGAACGAAATGTGGGACGAAGTCTATAACCAGCTGGTGACGCTAACCGAGCAGCACCGGTCGACGCTCGTTTTTGTGAACACGCGGCGCATGGCCGAACGCATCGCGCACAATTTAGGTGAGCGCATCGGAGAAGAAAACGTGGCGGCGCACCACGGCAGTCTTTCGCGCAAGCTACGCCTCGCAGCAGAGAAGAAACTGAAAGAAGGCCACGTTCGAGTGCTGGTCGCGACTGCGTCGCTCGAACTGGGAATCGATGTGGGCACGGTGGATCTTGTCGTGCAGATCAACTCACCGCGCGCGATTGCAGTGACGTTGCAGCGCGTGGGCCGGTCCGGACACTGGCGCGGAGCGGTTCCCAAAGGACGATTATTTGCGACGACCCGCGACGATTTGCTGGAGTGCGCGGCCTTGGTGCGCGCGATCCGGCACGGCGATCTGGACCGGCTGATGATTCCGGAGTCGCCGCTGGATGTACTGGCGCAGCAGATTGTGGCCGCCTGCTCCGCGGAAGAGTGGAGCGAGGATGAAATGTTTGCGCTGGCGCGGCGCGCGTATCCGTATCGCAATCTGACGCGCGAAACTTTTGATTCGATTTTGGAAATGCTCGCCGAGGGCATTGCAGCAAAGCGCGGACGCTATGGCGCCTATCTGCACCGGGAT
>JBAPQU010000409.1:0-6254 GCA_049280795.1 Candidatus Sulfotelmatobacter sp. | reverse complement strand
GTGCCACATGGGTCCGGATCATTCGCAGATTGAAATCTATGAAGAGTCCAAGCACGGTCTAATGTTCGCGGCGCAAGAAAATTTGCTGAATCTGGCGGCTGAACCGAAATCGCTAACCACTCGCGATATGTTCGTGCCCACCTGCGCCACCTGCCATATGAGCGGCCTCAACGGCCTCGGCATTACCCACGATCCCTCTGAGCGGTTGTCTTACTACCTGGCCAATGCCATCAGTGAGAAGCGTCCCAATTACGTGCAGGCGCAAGCCAAGATGAAACAAGTGTGCGCCCAGTGCCATACGCAGCAGGTTCCCGATCGCGTATACGAGCAGGCCGAAAAGGTGGTGCAGACCACCAATCAGCGGGTTGCGGAAGCGAAGGCATTGATGGATGGCCTGCGCGCCGACGGTTCGCTCAGCGGCCCGCCATTCTCGCAACCCATCGACTTTGTCTACTTCGATCTTTGGCATTACGATGGGCGCACCTCCAAACATGGCGCTTTTATGGGCGGGGCCGACTTTGTGCAGTGGCACGGCAACTACCCTATGCTGCGCAAGACGGTCGAATTGCAAACCATGTCCGCGGAGCTGAGGAGAGCGCATGGAAAAAAGTGAGGCGCTGTGGAAGCAGCCGTGGTTCCTGGTGGAAGCCTTCGCGCTTCTCAATCTGGGCTTCCTCACGCTCGACATTTACCTGGCACATTCGGTAAACGGCTTTCGCCGTCCGGCGGAGTATGTGCCGCTTTATTTCTCGGCGATCGCTCCGCTGATCCTGCTGGCCGCGCTGGCTTTGCGAAAACGCTCCATCGCCGCCTGGAAAGATCTCGGATACCTGGTTGGCTGGGCTGCCATTGCAATCGGGCTAACAGGAGTGATCCTCCATTTGGACAGCTCATTTTTCTACGAACGCACGATCCGCAGCCTTACCTACTCCGCTCCATTCGCCGCACCGTTGGCCTATGCTGGGCTGGGGTTCCTCTTGCTGCTTAATCGTATGGTCGACGACCGGAGCAAGGAGTGGGCACAATGGGTTGTGTTTCTTACCCTTGGCGGCTTTGTGGGAAACTTTGTGTTCAGCGTGAGCGACCACGCGGAAAATGGGTTCTTCAATCCGCTGGAGTGGGTCGCGGTTGCGGCCAGTGCAGTCGCCGTCGGCTTTCTGGTTACGCCCTTGCTCGTCCGTGTGCGGCGCCAATTCCTTTTGCTTTGTGCATTCTTGCTTTTCCTGGAATCGCTGGTCGGCGTCTGGGGCTTTCTGTTGCACGCCGCGCGAAACTTACACGGGCCCTCGGTGCATCCTCTAGCCAACCTGGTCTATGGCGCGCCTCCGCTGGCCCCGCTGCTATTTCCTAATCTGGCGGTACTTGGAATCATTGGCCTTTGGCAGCTTTGGAATCTGGAGATCCTGGCCGAGCAACGGTAAATCATCCCAAGAAATGAAAAGAGCGAAGGCAGGTCGCCCGCGCTCTTTCAATCAATCGAAACGATCAATGTAATTCTTACGCGCCGACCAAAGCCGGCTCCAAGCCGTAGATCGAATGCCACGAGGTCGCCGCCTTTAGCTTGTCGTTAACGTTATTGATGTTCTTTACGCCTTCGGTTTCCAGCCACTTGCGGAAGGCCGCAGCACCCTGCTTGGCATATATCGGGATACCATCTTTCCAGGTCGCACGCCCGCAGAGAACACCGTTGAACTTCACTCCGGATTCGCCTGCTAGTTCCAGCGTCTCGCTGAACTCGGCATTGCTCACGCCCGCTGAAAGATAAATGAACGGCTTGGTCGCAACATTCGCCGCCTGATGGAAAAGGTCGATGGCTTCTTTCTTCGTGTAGGCCTTCTGTCCGCCGAAGCACTGCACGCCTTCCACAAATTTCATATTCACCGGCACTTCCACCTTCAATACATCCACGCCGTAACGATCCTTGGTAAACTCCCGCATGCTCTCGGTAACAATATGCGGTTTCTTCTTAGCGTATTCCAATCCTTTTTCGTCGGCACCTTCGTCGTAGCCGACGAACTCCAGGAAGTATGGAATGTCATTGGCGCGGCATTCGTCGCCAATGCGCTCGACCCACGCATGCTTCTTGTCGTTCACTTCCTTAGGATCGAAGGGTGAATAGTAGAGCAGAATCTTCACGCAGTCCGCGCCGGCTTCCTTCAACCGCCGAGCCGACCAGTGATCGAGCAAATCTCCCAGCCGTCCGGGTCCGGTCTTGTCGTACCCGGTTTTTTCATAGGCAAGCAGCAGCCCTGCATTCTTGGCCCGGCGCTTCGAAGCGGGCAATCCCCACTCTGGGTCGAGCAGGATGGCGCTGGCATGAGGCGTCAACACTTCTGTGACCAGCGTCTTGAACTCTTCCATCATAGCGTCGCTGATTTCGCCGCCTTTTTCTTTGCCCAAAGACTTCTGCAGCGAACCGCGCTGGTCCATGGCGGCGGCAGCGATTACGCCGCGTTCGTTCGATACCCGTCTGAGACCCGCAAGTTTGCCCGCGCTAAGCTTCATAGATTCCTCCGATCAGTGGCGATGAGATGAGTGCTGGAAACAATTAATTGTAAACCAAGGAGAGATGGAAAGCGTTGCGACATTAGCGGGTTGGATCTGGAATTCTTCCTGGGAAAATTATTTCTTACCAATGCGGTTGATTCGAGTTCAGCAGCTCGCAACCCGAATGTTATTACTCAGCCCAATTCTGCACTTTGAGGCCACGTACCCGCCGAAACTCTTTCTCGTTGTTAGTAACCAGCGTCAATCCCGCCGCCAAAGCATGCGCGGCGATCCATAGGTCGTTATTGCCAATCATTTCACCCTTTGATTCGAGCTCAGCTCGGATTTCGTTGTAGGTATGCGCCGCGCGCTCCTCAAGAGGCAGGATGGGCAGTAGATCGATAAGGGCACTCAATCGCGCCAGCGCATCGGCGCGACGCACACTCCTGGCGGCGCCATACAGAAGTTCGCCGTAAGTAATGATTGAAATCGCGGCCTCGCCCGGATGTAGTTTTCTAAATCGTTGAGAGACCTTTTCCGGTCTCCTCTGCCGGATATAAATGAAAATATTGGTGTCGAGCAAGAATCGCATCTCCATTACAGGCCTTTGCGTTTCTGGGGATAATCTTCGCTGCGGCCCGGGATGTCGAAATCATCGGGCAGACCTGCGATAAGGTCGAACGCGCGCGCGAGCGTCTTGTCTTTCTCGCGCAAAACCACTTCTTGCCCGCGACGGAAGATATCCACTTCCTTGGCCTTGAAGCGAAACTCCTTTGGCAAGCGAACTGCCTGGCTGTTACCCGAGCGAAACACCTTGGCGATGGTCGTCGGCATTTCTCCATGTATATACACAAAGTATACACCAGAGCAGGAGGTTCCCAGTAGCAGCGAAGTTATCATCAAACTGGTATTGTGGTATGACCGATTTGCTTGGGACGAAAGGTACGACTTATGCCTATTGCCACAATTAATCCCGCTACTGGGGAAGTGATCCAGACTTTTCAGCCTATTTCGGAAAAACAGATTGAGGAGAAACTCCAGTTGGCTGTGTCTGCTTTCCGAGCCGAAGGCAAGACTTCATTTGCCGAGCGCGCCCGACGAATGACCAAAGCCGCCGAAATCCTCGAACGCGACAAAGAAAAGTTTGCGCACCTGATGACCCTCGAAATGGGCAAGCCTTACAAAGCTGCTGTGGCCGAAGCCGTCAAGTCGGCTTCGGGCTGCCGCTATTACGCCGAAAACGCCGAGCGTTTCCTCACCGATGAAGTCATCGATACCGGTGGCCCGGCCGGAACAAAGAAAAGTTTTATCCGCTACCGGCCGATTGGTCCCATTCTCGCCGTGATGCCGTGGAACTTCCCTTTCTGGCAGGTGTTTCGCTTCGCTGCGCCAGCATTGATGGCTGGGAACGTCGGACTGCTGAAGCATGCCTCGAACGTGCCGCAGTGCGCTCTGGCGATTGAAAGTATTTTTCTCGAAGCTGGATTTCCCCAGGGTGCGTTCCAGACTTTGCTCATCGGCTCGCAGCAAGTGGATGCGATTTTGAACGATCCGCGAGTGGTAGCGGCCACGCTCACCGGAAGCGAACAAGCTGGAATTCAAGTAGGAATCGCTGCCGCCAAGCGCATTAAGAAAGTTGTGCTGGAACTCGGGGGCAGCGATCCTTTCATCGTGATGCCCAGCGCCAATCTTGATGCCGCCGTCGCCACGGCCGTTGAGGCACGCGTTATCAACAACGGCCAATCCTGCATTGCCGCCAAGCGCTTCATCGTCGCCGAATCGATTGCGGCTGATTTTGAGCGCAAGTTTGTCGAGCGCATGAAGAATCTTCGCGTAGGCGATCCCTTCGACGAGAAAACTGAACTGGGTCCGCTGGCTACAGCCGATGCCGTCACCTCGCTCGATGCCGACGTTCAGAAAACCGTGAAGGCCGGCGCCAAATTGTTAACCGGTGGCCATCCTTTGAAGCAGCCGGGCAATTATTATGCGCCGACGGTTTTAACCAGCATTCCAAAAGAATCGCCGGCCTATCGTGAAGAATTCTTCGGGCCCGTCGCGTCGCTATTTCGAGTGAAAGATATCGACGAAGCCATCCACCTCGCCAACGACAGCCGCTTCGGCCTCGGCGCTAGCGCCTGGACCAACGACGACCGCGAGCGCGAACGCTTCATCAACGAACTCGAATCGGGCATGGTCTTCATCAACAAAATGGTCGCTTCCGATCCCCGCATTCCTTTCGGTGGAGTTAAGCAATCGGGACATGGGCGCGAGCTGGCTGCTAATGGCATCCGGGAGTTTATGAATATTAAGACGGTTTCGATCGCGTAAGGCACGCCTCTGGGATTAGGGGGCTAAAGGCTTTACTGCCTAAGCGTGAGCCCGCTCAACACACCCTGCTGCTTGGCAATCAGCGACTGTACGCCCTGCCGCGCAAACGCCATCATCTTCGCGAACTGCGCTTCATCGAACACCTGGCGCTCCGCTGTGGCTTGCACCTCCACCATCTTGTGCCCGGCCGTCATTACGAAATTCATGTCTACCTCGGCGCGAGAGTCTTCTTCGTAACAAAGGTCGAGCAAAATTTCTCCGTCCACCATGCCCACGCTGACCGCGGCCACAAAATCTCTTAGCGGAACCGAAGTCAGCGTTCCGGCATCTACTAACTTCTCCAACGCAAGTCCCAGCGCGACGAACGCGCCGGTAATTGAAGCCGTGCGAGTGCCGCCGTCAGCCTGAATTACATCGCAATCAATCCAGATCGTGCGCTCGCCCAGTCGGGCCAAGTCGGTTACCGCGCGCAGCGAACGTCCAATCAGCCGCTGGATCTCATGGGTGCGGCCACTTTGCCGCCCCTTCGCCACTTCCCGCGGAGTGCGCGTCAAAGTGGCGCGCGGAAGCATCGCATACTCGCTCGAAATCCATCCTTTGCCCGAGTTCCGCATAAACGGCGGCACCGTCTCTTCGATGGACGCGGTACAAATCACCCGCGTATTCCCCACCTCAATCAGTACCGAGCCTTCGGCAGTGGTAATAAAATCCGGAGTGATCACGACCGGGCGCAATTGATCAATAGCACGATTGTCCGAGCGATAGAACATAAGCGAGGATTGTAAACGATGCAATTCCGCAATGCTCATGTCTGAGACGCGGGACTGCCTGCTACATACTGGCCCAGGATTAAGTTTTGACTTAGACTCACTCTTCACTGTTCTCCTATTCTGGTAACTGGAACAGCTGGAGGCTTCTTTGGCAGGTATTTCCAAAATCTCTCTCGCGCTGAAGAAGCGCGCCGCACAAATCAAACTGCTGCTCATGGATGTGGACGGCACGATGACCGACGGCAGCGTCACTCTGCTCTCGCAAACCGATGGCACCGCCCTCGAAATCAAAACCTTTGACGCGCACGACGGCCAGGGCTTAACGCTGGCGCGAACCGCCGGCCTGCGCACGGGCTGTATTACAGGCCGCGAAAGCACCGCGCTGCTTCGCCGCGCTCATGAAATGAAAATGGAATTTATCTACATGAAGCAGCCGTTGAAGATGCCGGCTTATGAAGAAATCCTGCAAAAAGCGGGCGTCCCCGATTCTGCGGTTGCCTTCGTCGGCGACGATCTTCCGGATATTCCCTTGATGCGCCGCGCCGGCCTCGCCATCGCCGTGGGCGATGCTGTCCCTGAGGTAAAGAAGGCTGCGCACTACACCACGAAAGCCCTCGCCGGGCACGGCGCAATCCGCGAAGCGGTTGAACTTGTTCTCAAATCCAAGGG
>JBAPQU010000408.1:0-8250 GCA_049280795.1 Candidatus Sulfotelmatobacter sp. | reverse complement strand
GGCGCTCCGGCTGATTCGCCGTGGGCAACCGCAGTGGGCGGAGTAACGCTGGCGTTGAATTCGGACAACTCGATCGCATGGCAAGCCGGTTGGGGAACTAACCAGGCGCTCCTTACGGAAGACGGCTTCATCGCCGATCCGCCGGAAACCTTCGGATTTGTCGGTGGAGCGGGCGGAGGCGAGAGCACCTGCGCCGTGCAGGACAGCAGCGGAGATTGCCTTGCTGGATTTCCGAGGCCTGCGTTCCAGAAGGGTCTGCCGGGCAAGTATCGGCAGTTGCCTGATGTGTCATGGATCGCCGATCCGTACACTGGCGTTGCGATCCTGATCAGCCAGCCGGGCCAGACTCCGGAACAGGTTTGGCTGGTTTATGGAGGCACGAGCGTAGCCACCCCAATGTTCTCCGGGCTGTGGGCAATTGCCAATCAGGAAGCTGGAGCGCCTCTCGGACAGGCCGCACAGTACCTTTATTCGATGCCAGCAGGAGCGATCAACGACGTCGTTCCGGTGGGCTCTACAACCAATGTCAGCGCCGCGATTAAGGAGCCGACAGGGGTAAACAGCTATAGCCCGAGCAATGTGATGGGCGGAGCAACACCGAATAAGTTCGTCAGCGCGATATGGGACTATCCTTCGATACAGTTAACGGCGCTGGTGGTCTCTTTCGGAACCGACTGCGCAACTTTGCCGGCCGATGATTTCGACGGCAACTCATGCAACACTCCGGCTGCATTGCACACCAATCCGGGCTGGGACAACGTAACTGGCGTGGGAACTCCGAACGGACAAGCGTTCGCCGATGCCTTCGCGCCTGCTCCGGCTGCGAAGTAGAAGACAGCAGCTTGCTCAAAACTTACCCCGCGCCCAAAAGGCGCGGGGTTTTTCTTGCAGCCAGGCTATATGAGTTATTTCAAGCCCAAGCCACCGTTCAAGTGCTGGATGACGCCATAGCACTCACAGGCGGTATCTTCGAGGCTTTTGCGGTTCAGGATCTTCACGCTGCCGCGCAGGTTTTCAATTAGTCCGGCATTCTCCAAGGCTCCGGCTGCCAGGCTTACGCTAGGGCGGCCGGTCCCAAGCATCTGCGCAAGGAATTCGTGAGTCAAAGGAAGCAATTTGGAATCGACGCGATCCTGACACATGAGCAGCCAGCGGGCCAGGCGCTGCTCGACCTCATGCAACCGATTGCAAGCTGCCAGTTGTGCAACTTGCAGGCCGTGCATGAGAGCGAAGCGGCTGAGTTCTGATCGAAGGGTCGGCGCGCATGCTAGAACGTCTCGAAAAACCTTCGACCGTATGCGTAATCCAGCTCCCGTCATTTGCATGATCGCCCGGAAGGTTCCCCGCTGCAGGCCGACGGTCAGCGGCATTCCGACCATGCCTTCTTTGCCGACGATGCCGACTTCGACGCTTCTGCCGTCATGGCTAAGCGCCACGATAGACGCCATTCCGTCGTTGAGGAAATAGGAGAAGTCGATTTTCGCGCCTGATTCGTGGAGGATTTCGTATTGCGGCAATTCGGCCGGTTCGAGGTGAGGGCGAAGCAGGTTATATTCCTTATCGGGCAGCGACAAGAGAATTACGTTATTGACGGCTTTCCCTGCCGGGTCGGATCGGGAGCCGGGACGCAACGGAACCAGCTTGCTCGGCTTGATAGATCTCTTAGTAATTATGTCTTCCCACGCCAGCGCATCGGTTTCCATGAACAATTAGATGCGTCAGACTGTTTTGAATTATTTCAAGGACCCTGTAGTTCGCACCGAGATCGCAACCGATGTTCGAAAAAATAAGACGGTAGAACATGAGGAGAATGTCCCGGGGCCAGGCTTAAGGCCGCACCTCTATGAATCTGTTTCGACAGTTGGTGCGAAGATCGAATCGCTATATACACCATGAGCTAATCGCCTGGGTGCTCGCGCGGGCTGCCAATATTGAGCCGCTCTTCATGGACTTTCAGAATGCGGTTCAGTTCGTCGACAAGGGATAGAAACTTTGCCCGGTCCTGTTCCTGCGCGATAAGAGAGCAAAGCTGGTGAATGCGGTCGCTATCGGCTTTCTTCATTGGCGAAACGAAGTATTGCAGCTTCCATCAGTTCGGTATGTTCGATGTCGAACAGTGCGGCAGAGCTAAGTGCCACCGCTCCGGCTGCATTAACGGCGGAGGATTGCCCGATTTCACAACAGTAGCGGCGCTCTCTTAGCGGCGTTAGCTGCCGATGTGAGCACAGAGTGCAAACTTGGTTTCAATGACGGGGGTCAGTCGCTGGGCGGGTTGCCGCGCAAGCTCAACCATAGGACTGCGATTTTTTACCGCGTCACCAGTCGTCCAAAGGTTGGTTTCATCGCCATGTACTTTGTATTGGTGAGCTGGTGCAGTTTCCCCGCGCTATCAAAGGTAAACATCTGATATTCGCCCGTCCACATTTCACAGCGCGGACGCTCCTCGCCAACCGGTATGAATTGAGTAGCCACTCGATTCAAAGCTGAAAAGGCGATTAAACTGCCATCGGTCGACCACGCGGGAAAGCAAAAAATCCTGACGTTTGGAAAAAACCAAACGGTGTTGGCCGGAGCCATCCGCGCCCATGAGGAATAGCGCGGGATGTTCGCCTTCCCGATCGGAAACGAATACGATAGACGCGCCGTCGGGAGCCCAGGCGGGCGAAGAGTCCTCGCCCTTATCATCGGTGAGACGCCGAACGTTCGTGCCGTCAGAGTTCATGGCGAAGATTTGAAACTTACCAGCGCGGTTCGAAGCAAAACCGATCTGGCGATTGTCTGGAGACCACGTTGGAGACAGCCCGTGCTCTGTGAGCCGCTTCTGGTTGGCCCCGTCGGAATCCATAACCCAAATCGCCGGATTGCGGCTGGGGTGGGGCAGAGAGAACGCATAGAATGCGATTTTCTTGCCGTCATACGACCAAACTGGTCCGCAGGCATCGCCGGTGCTAACCTTGGTCAGACGATTCTGTCCCGTGCCATCCGCATTCATCACGTAAATCTGTGAGTACTGGTCGTCACGCAATGAGCAGAAGGCGATCTTGGTTCCATCCGGTGAAACCGACGGATCGAAGCCGTTCACATGGAGATCCGTGATTCCAGTCCCGTCCGGGTTCATGGTAGCAAGCAAATTCATCTTGGCATCCGAGGCGGAGTGGAACTGCATCGCCGGATTATCAACCGAATTGATGGCCACGCCTCCGGTTGGCGTCGACGCCAATGTGTCGGCGGACTTCATCGCCATCGACGACGAAGTCGTAATCATAGGGTCTGGGCGCACGAAGACGATCTTCTCTGACGGCTTGCCCGCAGTTTGCGAAAAACAGAATGGCGCAAGAATAAAAATGGAAACGGAAAGCGCACCCCTCGTACAGTTCATTTTCCTAATCTCCGCATACTTTAGATAACAAGTCCAAATCCTCGTGCTCCGAGAAGGCTAAGGAAGCTCATTATGCACCCTTTGGTTATGGAAGTTCATCATTTTCCTCCGCACATCCGCGCACAGTCCAACTGAGAATCAGGTGTAGCCTTTTTTCTTCCAGACATCCCAGTCGGAGCGGACGGCCTGGAGCATGGCTTCGGCGGCGTGGTGCAGCCACTTTCCTTTTTGTTTATCGAGATGGCGGAGAATGAGTTTGCGCGCGGATGGAGTGCCGAGATGAATATTCGCGGTTTCCCATCCCATGGCGTGCAGCAGGCGCAGCTCGGTATCGGGCGCACTCAGGGATGCGAGTTCGATGCGCGAGCAATGCGGTCCGAGGCGGCGTGTGATCCAGCGTCCGCGCAATTGCACGAACGGATCGGGACAGCGCACGGCCTGGTTGAGGAGGACCTGGTAAAGAATTTCGGCGGGGCCTTCGTGCGCTTGCGATTCACTCTTACGAGCGTCAATCTTCCGTCGGCCGTTTTTATTAGCTTCAATGCTCTGTGCCCAATGCGAAGCGGAGGGGACGAGCGCTTTGGCTTCGCGAGCGATGCGGCCTCCATGCCAGTCGGCGATGCCAACGTAGCGGGCGTGGCCAAGGCTGCCGAGTCCAGCAACGCGGTGGGCAAGGCGAAACGGAATGCCGGGCGCGGGCATGAGGTGTTGCAGGGCATCGATGGCGCTGATGGGGCATTCGGTTTTGAGCGTGGGGAGCGCGTCTATCTTCGCCCAGAAGTGGACGGGATCGCGGAGTTCGCCTTCGGCTATGCGGCGGAGCCACTGATGCTTTTCGCCAAGCACAAAGGGGCATCCTTTCGCCAGCATGCCCTCGCGGTAGCCTCCGAGCATGGCGCCACAGATATCTTCACGCTTGAGCGGCAGGCGCCCGGCGTCGACGGCAAGATGAGCGCTGACGGCGAGGCGGACTAAATCGATGGTGTAGGCCATAGGCCGCGCTTCGTCGAAATCATTAACGCCCCAGATGAGGCGGCCTTCGATGTCGCGCCACGTGCCGAAGTTCTCAACGTGAAGATCGCCGACTGCGAGGACGTGCGGAGCTTTAGCCAACTCGGGACAAACCTCCGGCCATAATTGCGCCCAGCGATAGTAAGTAGCGCGGAAAAAAGGAAAGAGTTCCGCCTTCATGTTCGCGTGCTTGAGGCGAAGGTCTTTCTGGTTGAGGTGAGTGCGCTGGGCGAGCCAGTCTTCGAACTGGCGGGTGGCTTTGACGATATTCATCCGGGCAACGATAGCGGCGGGGAAATTGGAAGTCAAATGCTGAGGGCTTTCACCACGGAGGCACAGAGACGCAGAGAAAAAACTAAAAAACTATAGTGTGTTCGCCCGCACACAGTGACCTCCCACGGCCACTTCCTGCGGACATGCACCCGCTCGTAAGTGTTTAGTTTTCATTCTGATGAAGCTTGGCATTCATCCTGCAATATAGAGTCTGCTGGCGTATTCGCAAACGCTGAAGGAGGAACCTTGTATGCAGATGGCAATCACATTTATGGCGGTGGTGGCAGGCCTGATTTTTTCTGTGGCGGTAGCGGTGCTGGCGGAGGAATTGATTTTCGGGGAAGTCTTCCGGCTGTTCTTTCTACAACAACCTCTCACGAAATCTGTGCGGCAGACGGTGCCGGTGAATATCGGGCAGAAGCGCTAAGGCGCCGAGGAGAACTACGATGCTGGCGTTGAAGTATTTGCTGATCACTTGGGGCGCGGGAATGATGATAGCGGCCGTGTGTATTCTCACCTACGATTTGTATCGCGAAATGTTGTACCGGAGATTGCTGGAGACGCCGGGAGGAGCTGTGGGTGCCGTTCCGGTGCTGGTACGGTGGCGAACTTCGCTCGCTTTAGGAATGCTGGCGTGGGGACCGCTGCTGGTGGCTTTCAGCATCGTGGTGGTGCCGAGCGGAATGGCTGCGGTGCGAATCAGCGAGATGAGTGGGACGGTGCCGGGAACGCTTTATCCGGGGGCTCACATGGTGATGCCGCTGGTCGAGGATGTGGCGTTGTTCGATACACGGGATCAGGTTTTTACTACGCAGGACTCCGAAACCGCAAAGCCCTCGGCGGGTGGTCTTCCGACGAGGCCGCAACTTCTGGATGTGCAGGCTAAGGAAGGACTAACGCTGGGACTGGCGATTACGGTGCGGTACCGGCTGGATGCCAAGAGGCTGGATTACATCCAGGGAAATTTGCCGCATCCGGTGGAGCAGGAAATTGTGCCGCCCACGGTGGCTAGCGTTTGGCGCGAGGTGGTGCCGAACTATACAGTGCGAGATGTTTTTTCGGCGAAGCGGGAAGAAGTGCGGCAGCGGGCTGCGGGGCTGATCACTCAGAAGCTCGCGGCGGATGGGATTGTAGTGAAAGAGGTGATGCTGCGGGATATCCAGTTGCCACCGGAATATGCGAAGGGGCTGGAGGCGCTGCTGTTGAAGGAGCAGGAGAACGACCGCATGGGTGTGGAAACGGAATTGAAGACTAAGCAAGTGCGTATTGCCGAACTGGAGGCCGAAGCGGCAAAGGTGCAGCAGGTGAAACAGGCGGAAGGCGAAGCTCGGGTGCACGTTTTGCAGGCCAAGGGCGAAGCCGATGCCATGCAATACACGCTGCCTCTTAAGGAAAAGCAGATCCAGCAGAGCCGGCTGGAGGCGCAGGCGCGGAAGGAAGCTACGATTCAGAATGCGGAGGCTGAAGCGCAGGCCAAGGAGATCGACAGCAAAGCTGAGGGGGACCGGAGGAAACTACTTGCCGACGCAGAGGCGCAAGCCAAAGTGATGGACAGCAAAGCTGAAGGTGAGCGGCGAAGATTGTTGGCGGACGCGGAGGCGGATCGCATCCGGGTGACGGCGGTAGCGGATGCGGAGCGGCTACACAGCGAGGCGGCGATATTGAAAGACAATCCGCTGCTTATTAATAAGATCGTGGCGGAGCGGCTCTCGGACAAGCTGCAGATCATGTTGGTACCGGCGGATGGAAAATTCTTTTTTGCCAACGATGTTTTGCGCGGAATGGACTTGGCCGGTCAGGGGAAGCCGGCGGAACGAAGATAGTGGCAAGCGCTGGTGAGTGGTGGAGTATTTCGTTTCGCCACTGGGCACTGGCAGTTTCTCTTCAGGTATTGCTCCGGCCGCCCAACCGCCTGGGGCCAGCAGGTTTCTCGCGGCACGTCCGGATGATGATGCGATATCATGCAAACGATTCCGTGGCATCCTGTAAGACTTGGTCTGGGTGGGAAGAAAAAGACAATAATGTTTCGCCGCAAAATGCTGGTCGTGTTCGCGCTGACCGTGTTTCTGTCGGTGGCGGCGGTGGCGTGGCTGGTATCGGAGGTGACGCGGCGAGCCTTCGTGCACAGCGAAGATGAGCGAACGGCTGCGCTGGTGACGCAGTTCCGGCGCGAGTTTAACCGGCAGGGAGAGGATGTGGTGCGGCAGGTGGAGGCGATTGCTGCGTCGGACGCGGTGAGCCGCATGGCTTTGGCATTGAATCGTACTCCGGCGGATTCAGGTCCGTATTTTGAGTTGGCGAAGACGGTGGCGGAGAGTCGTCAACTAAACTTTCTTGAGTTTGTGGAAAGTGATGGAACCATCGTTTCATCCGCGCAGTGGCCGGCCAAATTTGGATACCTCGAGATCGCGATGAAGACGTTTTCAGCCGCGGCCGACCAGGGAGCATTTCTAAAGCAGGAAGACCTGCAGGATGGAACTGCGCTGGGTTTGTTTGCGGTGCGTGCGACGCGGGCCGGCGAGCGGCCGGTTTACGTGGTCGGCGGACGACGACTGGATAAAGATTTCCTCTCTGCGCTGGATTTGCCGGTTGGCATGCGCGCGCTACTTTATCAGAACCGCGGAGATCACTTCTCGGCGGATTTGCTGATCGATCCTTCCACGACTTCGTCAGATAAATTGAACTCGCCGGAAAAACTGGAGCCGCTGATCGATGCGGTGCGGCGGTACGAGCAGGAGATGACGGGGAATGTGAATTGGTCGGAGGATCGGGCCGAGGATGAAGTGTTTCATGCCATTCCATTGCTAGGTGCGGGCAAGGGTAAAGATCGGCCGCTGTTGGCGATTCTGCTGATTGGGAACTCGCGGCGAACGTATGTGGAGTTAATGCGGCGGATTCGCTCGGCAGCGTTGATGGTAGGAGGTGGAGGAATTTTGCTGGCGATCCTACTGAGCAGTTGGGCCGCGGCGCGGGTGACGCGTCCCGTGGAACAACTGGCGCACGCGGCGCAGGAAGTCGCGGCTGGGAATTGGGATGTGCGGGTGGATGTGTTGGGGGACGATGAACTGGGGCAGTTGGCCGATTCCTTCAATCGAATGACCACGGAGTTGCTCGGCCAAAAAGAACGGCTGGTGCAGGCGGAGCGAGTGGCCGCGTGGCGTGAGTTGGCGCGTAGGTTGGCGCATGAGTTGAAGAACCCGTTGTTTCCGCTGCAGCTTACGGTGGAAAATCTGGTGCGGGCGCGGCAGCAGAATCCGGAGCAGTTTGAGGAAGTGTTCCGGGAAAGTTCGAGAACGATGCTGGCGGAGATCTCGAATCTGAAAGGAATTATTGGAAGGTTCAGCGAGTTCTCGGCGATGCCTCGGCCGCAGTTAGAGCCAGTACAGGTGAATGATTTGATTTGCGGCGTGATGCAGCTTTGTCAGGCGCAGATGGAAGCACCCGGGCGTGCGAAGATCAATTGTGCGCTGCAACTGGACCAACAGCTGGAGCCAGTGGAGGCAGATGCTGAGCTGTTGCACCGGGCAATTTCGAATCTTGTGCTGAATGCAATGGAGGCGATGCCGCAGGGCGGTACGCTCACACTC
>JBAPQU010000407.1:0-10483 GCA_049280795.1 Candidatus Sulfotelmatobacter sp. | reverse complement strand
GTCTTCGGCTGCAGTCCAAGCGAGTGACCACAGAGATAAATGCAATTCGCATCTGGGTTTTTAGGAAACAAGAACCGCTCGCGGAATTCTTTTAGAGGATCTCGTTCATCCATCGCGACAGCAAAATCTTCGCCGGATTGAAAATCGGAATGAAACTGGGCATCGGTCACGGTCGCAGCTCCAGTGGAGTGAGATCGCGGCGGATCAACTGCTCCGCCTTCGCCCAGTCAAGATCTTCGACGGAATTAATGTTCTCGCATAGTTCCGCCAGCATCCGGTCCTGAATGCTGCCGCGCGACTGGGCAACCGAGTAGGGGATGCGATGAAAGGTAACCATCGCATATTTCGGCACGAAGAGCCGCGGATACTTCTCTTCGAGTGCCAACTCCACTTTCTTTCGCAACAGGAAGCGCGAGTCCGCAACCCGGTCGCGCATTTCCGTAAAATTCTCGATGGCCATGTCGGCGATGGCATCTGTGTTAACCTTGCGTGCGTTCTCGAACGCGGCGAACACCCGCGGCCAATCCGCGCCGTGGCGGTCGAGGAACTCCACCAGACAGGTGCAATCTTCGAATCCACAATTTAATCCCTGCCCGAAGAACGGCACAATCGCATGAGCCGAATCCCCAAGCAGCAATGCTTTTCCTTGTACATGACAAGGCGAGCACTTGATCGTAACCATTGCGCCGGTTGGATTCGCAAAGTAGTTGCTGGCGAGTTGCGGCATCAACGGAATAACATCAGGGAAATGTGCTTCGAAGAAGCGGAGCACAGCCGGCTCGGTAGTCAAGTTAGCGAAGCTGTCCGCTCCCTCAAACGGCAGAAACAAAATGCAGGCGAACGTGCCGTCGATGTTGGGCAATGCAATCAGCATGTAGTTGCCGCGCGGCCAAATGTGCAGAGCGTGCGTCTCCAACAGGTGCTGCCCATTTGAGCCGGCAGGGATAGTCAACTCTTTGTAGCCGTAGTCGAGATATTGTTGAGAACAATTGAAGCGGCTCAGCTTGAGCATCTCTGCCCGAATCGCAGATGCCGAACCATCGCAGCCGATCACTACCTCGGTCTCTTGCGTCGTCTCTTCACCAGTCTCGTCATTGCGGAGTCCTATCGCGCCAGTCTTTAAATCGTATTCCGTACAGCGCTGATTGAAGTGAATGGCCGCGCCCTGCTCTTCAGCAGCGTTGATGAGTGCAATGTTCAGCTCGGCGCGGGAAATCGAGTTGATGACTTCCGCTTCATTTTTTCCATAGGGTTGGAAGGTTAACTCCCCCGCAATCGAGTGCATCATCCGTCCCTTCATAGGGATAATAATGCTCCGCATGCGCTCCCACAGGTTGGCCTGCCGCAACGCGTGAATCCCGCGGGCCGAGAGTGCGAGATTGATGGATCGTCCTGCGCTAATGCGCACTCGCCGCATGTCGGGACGCCGCTCGAATATCTCAACCGAAAATCCGCGCTGCATCAGCAAAATTGCGAGAAGAGGACCGTTCAGTCCAGCGCCGATCAGAGTGATTTTGTCAGGTGCGGATTTCATCGGGAGACTCGACGAGCAGCAACGTTCGAAGAATAAATAAAAATTCTTATTCGGTTAGCAACGTCCGTGCCTCCCACAATTCCGGGAAAAACTTCTTATCGAGCGTCAGCTTAAGGTAGGAAGCTCCTGTGCTTCCGCCCGTCCCCATGCGGATGCCAATAATGCGCTCAACCAGTTGAATGTGCCGCAACCGCCAGCTCACCACCAGTTCATCGAACTCCGTCAACCGCTCGCAGACATCGATCCAGTCGCGATGATGATGCTCATCCTGATAAAGCGCATGCACGGCGCGAGCGCGGGCTTCAAATTGTTCCCGGTCGGTTGCACCGGCAGCCAACGGCGCAAGTTTGCCCATGGCTTGTAACGCTCCAAAGAATGCGTCGCGGAGAGAAGGCTCCTCCAATCGGCGTTTCAAACTCGCGTAAGCCTCCGGCGTGGGCCGGTGATAGCGCAGCATTTTCTCATCCTTCAAACCGCATAAGAATTCAATCTCGCGAAATTGCTCGGACTGGAATCCGCTCGCTGGCTCGAGCAGGCCGCGAAATGCGAGAAAGTGGGTGGGCAGCATCGTTTCCAGAATCGTGAACTGCTCCACCAGCACCCGTGTGATCTCTGTACAGCGCCGCAGTAGCCGCGCTGCCTCATACACTTCGTCACGCGATTGCGGAGCCGCACCGGCCCTTCGCAAGTTTGCCACCACGGCATCGAGATCGTGAAGCAATTCTTTGAACCACAATTCGTAGGTCTGATGGACCAAAATAAACAGCAACTCATCGTGGTGCTGCGGTGAAGATTGTGGCTGCTGCAACTCGAGCAATTCTGTAATCTTTAGATATGAACTGTAGGTGAGTTGCCCAGGCTCGGGTGGGACCGGCGATGAGCCGAGAGTGCTGGACTTGTCATTATTATTGGCTTCGTGAGACTCAGCATTGATTTGCAGAAACCGCTTTGCGTTTCCACTCAGCAGCTTAGCCTTGGTATGCTGCGGCAAATTGCTTTGGCGTATCAGCGATCCCACCCGCTCTTCGCCCAACGGAAAAGGATAGTCCGAACCGAGCATCACCTGATCGGTTCCCATGGTTTCAATCAAAAATTGCAGCGCACGCTGGTCGAACACCGCAGAGTCCACGTAGAACCGATTGAGATAGTGGCTGGGCGGATGTTGGCAATCGCCACGCGCCACCGGATGATGATGCCATGCGTTTTCCAACCGCCCCAGCAGAAACGCAAAACTCCCGCCGCCGTGCGCGAAACAGATGCGCAGCGTGCTCGGCAACCGGTCAAAAGCTCCGCTCAAAATCATCGCTACCACGGAGAGCTGCGTCTCTGCCAGCATGCCGACCGTCCACGGCATCATGTATTTCGGCATGCGCTCGGGCGCAAACATATCCCAGGGATGCACGAGCACGGCCGCGCCTTCATCTGCGCAGTGGTGAAGAAAAGTTACGATGCCGGGATCATCGAGATTCTTATTGCCTACGTGGTTGCCAATTTGTACGCCAAGATGTCCCGCTCGCATACATCGAGTCAGTTCCCTGCAGGCAGCATCAGTATCCTGTAAAGGAACCTGGCAAAAAGATTTCAGCCGGCCTTTGCCTCGACTGCAAAGTTCGAGCGCCGCATCGTTGAACAACTGCGCGCAATCGAGCGCATGTTCCACGGGTCGCTCGTACGCAAACAACACAGGCGTGGCGGAGATAACCTGCACGTCAACACCGTCACGGTCCATCTCTTCTAGCCGGATTTCTGGATCCCAACATGCCGAGTAAATGTGGCGAAAGAAGCGGTCTCCCACCATAATGTCTGCTTTCCCCGGCTCGGTATGCTTGATCCACGGCCAGTTCGGCGTGCCGTAGCGCGCCGCAAGATCGGGCCATGATCTGGGGAAAAAATGATTGTGAATATCGATGACTTGCATTTTCATTTGCCGGGATGAACCGTACCGCAGTGCTTGCACTTTCTCCGGCTCTCACTGGAATAGAACCGTTCAAAAAGAGGCGGCAGATCTTTCACAATGCTCTTCAGCTTCACTTCCGCGCGGTAGATCAATTGGTGGCAGTTCGGGCAATACCATTCAAAAGCGTCCAGAGAGCCTTCGGGGCGCGGCACTTCAACTACTACTCCGATGGTGTCAGCGGGCCGCTGTGGGGAATGGCGAAGGTGCTTGGGCAGAAGGAAAATGTCTCCTTCTTTGATGGGTACTTCGAGCGGAGGCTTGCCGGGCGTCTCCATGATGCGCAGTGAGATATTACCTTTTAGTTGGTAGAAAAATTCTTCCGTCGGATCGTCGTGATAGTCGCGCCGCTGGTTCGGCCCGCCCACCACGGTCACCATCATCTCGCCATCTTCCCACACTTGTGCGTTCCCCACCGGAGGCTTCAGCTTCTCTTTGTTCTCTTCGATCCACGACTGAAAATTGAATGCCTTCAAATTCTTGATGGACGCCATCGAGCCTCCTATTTGAGCGGTTTATAAGCCGTGGCCCTAATCTCAATGAGCAAGTGCGGATGCGGCAACTGATGCACCGCAACCGTCGTTCTCGCCGGACCGTTGTAGTCGAAGAATTCTCCGTAAACTTCGTTGTAGCCCGCAAAATCATTCATGCTCACGAGATACGCGGAAAGCTCGACTACATCCTGCAACTGCGCTCCCGCACTCTGCAAAATGTCGCGGATGTTCTCGATTACAGCGCGCGTTTGAATGCGAATATCGAGCTGCACTGCGCCCGCTGGATCGGCTTCTGAGCCGGCGATCGTGTCGTCGGCGCGGCGCGAACTTGTTCCGGATACAAACAGTAAGTCTCCGGCGCGCTTGATGTGAGGATACTTGCCTCGCGGGGTTGCTTTGCCTTCGACGACTTTGGTTTCCGTTCCGCGCATTCTCATTTCTGTTTCAAATTTCTAGTGCGATCTCAATTGTGTGCAAGCGCAACCTATCACAGCCGGAGACAGATATTGTTCAACTCAGAATAAAAATTCAGCGAATGTATTCCGCCTTCGCGGCCAATGCCAGAAAGTCCGGCTCCGCCAAACGGTGTTCGGAGATCTCGCAGAAACCAGCAATTCACCCACGTGATGCCAACGTTCATTTGTTGGGCCACGCGATGGCCGCGCTTCAAGTTACTAGTCCAAATCGACGCCGCCAGACCGTACTTGGTGTCGTTGGCCATAGCGACCGCTTCTTCTTCCGAATCAAACGGCGCGATGTGGCAGACCGGCCCAAAGATCTCTTCTTTCACACAGCGCGCCGATTCTGGCAGTCCCGTAAAGATAGTTGGCTGGACATAGAAGCCGTGATCGCGGTCGTCGCCAAATTTCGTAATCCCTGCACCGGTCACGACGGTCGCTCCTTCTTCCCGCGCCAATCGATAGTAAGAGAGCACCTTCTCGCGATGTTGAGCAGAAATCAGCGGACCAAGATTGGTCGCCGGATCGCTCGGCCGGCCCGGATGCAGACTCTCCGCCTTCTGCTTCAGCGCTTCCACAAAAGCATTAAAGATTTTCCGTTCCACGTAAACGCGCTCGGCGCAAAGGCACACTTGCCCGGTATTTAGAAACACGGCGTCGGATAATCCAGCAACCGCCTCTTCAAAGTTGCAATCCACGAATATGATCGCCGCATTTTTCCCGCCCAGTTCAAACGAAACCGGCTTCACCGAGGACGCTACCGCTTTCATGATCGCAGCACCGGTTCTTGATTCGCCGGTAAAAGTAATGGCGTTCACATCCGGATGTTGCGTTAGGAATTCTCCCGCTGACCCAGGTCCAAAGCCGTGCACTACGTTGTAGACGCCGTTCGGAATCTCAGCATCCTGCATCGCTTCGGCTAGCAGAGTGGCCGTGGCTGGAGTTTCTTCCGAGGGCTTCACGACGACGGCATTGCCGCATGCCAACGCCGGCGCGACTTTCCAGGTAAGCAGCAACAAGGGAAGGTTCCACGGAGTAATTATTCCGACGACGCCTAATGGCTTGCGCACCGCGTAGTTCAGCGCGTTCGTTCCGTCTGGAGTTTCTGTTTGAAAAGATTCCAGTCCAGACATTTTCACGAGATCGGCGAAGACGCGAAAATTCGCGGCTGCGCGGGGGACATCGAGCTTCGAAGCCAGGGAAACCGGCTTGCCAGTATCGGCGACCTCAGCCTGAACGAAGCAATCGAAACGCTCTTCGATTGCATCCGCGACCCGATGCAATCGCGCGGCACGTTCGCGGATTCCAAGCCGGCCCCATTCTCCGCGCAACGCACGACGAGCCGCGTGCACAGCTTCATCGACTTGCGCCCCGCCAGCTTCTGCGACCTGTGCAATGACCGTGCCGTCCGCCGGATTCACATCCGCGAAATCGCGTTTCCCGGGAACGAAGCGGCCATCAATATAATTCTGGATTATTTTCACGAGATTCCCAGGCGGGACACCGGCCATCGTAGCAGGGCGGCTGGAGGCGAGGCAATCTCCGCGCTCGTCAGCTTTGTCGTTGTTCCAGATAGCGCTGCAATGCATCCTGCCAGGAAGGCATTTCAATTCCAAGAACCTGCAAACGAGCGGGTGACAAAACTGAATAGGCAGGTCGAGGTGCGGGCCGCGCCATCTGCTGGCTGCTCACGGGCCTCACATTTGTGGGAAGTCCGACGCCACGGACAATCTCTTCGGCAAAATCAAACCAGGTGCAATCTCCAGCGTTGGTCACGTGTACGATTCCGCTCGCATTCTTTCGGCACAGTTGCGCGATCGCTCGCGCCAGATCGACCGCATACGTGGGACAACCGCGCTGGTCGTTGACTACATCGAGCGCGGGACGGCTGGCGGCAAGCTTCAGAATTGTGTCGGGAAAACATTTTCCGCCCGCGCCAAACAGCCACGATGTTCTGGCGATACAACAATCGGGCATCGACTCCAGCAGTTTGACCTCCGCCTCGGCCTTGGTTTGTCCGTACACGCTTTGCGGATTGCGCGCATCTCCTGTTTCGTAGGGGACGTTGCTTTTCCCGTCAAAGACGTAGTCAGAACTTAGAAATAATAGCCGCGCTCCAACTTCCTTCGCCGCAGCGGCAACGTTCACCGGCCCATCACGGTTCACCGCAAAAGCCAGCTCCGAATTACTTTCGCAACCATCCACATCGGTGTAGGCGGCGGCCAGGACGATCCACTCTGGGCGTGTTTCCTGTACCACCTGCCGCACGCGTTGCGCATCGCGAATGTCGGCGTCGCGCGAACTGAGGCCGGTGAGAGTATCGCCGCTCCACTCGCGCAGGATATCTTTTCCCAGCAGATCTTTGCCCAGCAGGCCGGAGGCGCCAAAAATTGTGACTCGCATGGAAATTTAGCTGAAGCTCTCGGCGTCGCGGAAGGCCACGCCCCGCTGGTCTTTCGCCGATACGATCGGCTCGCCGTCCAGCTCCCAGTTAATCTTGAGCTGAGGATCGTTCCAGGCTAGCGTGCGTTCGTGTTCGGGCGCGTAGAAATCGGTCGCCTTGTAGAGCACGTGAGCCTTTTCGGAAATCACGCGGAACCCGTGGGCGAAGCCCGCGGGAATCCACAGCATGCGCTTGTTCTCGCCCGACAGCCGCACACCTTCCCAGCGGCCAAATGTAGGAGAACTTCGGCGCATGTCCACGGCTACGTCCAAAATTTCTCCCTCTGCGACGCGCACAAGTTTTCCCTGCGGATGCTTCAGCTGATAATGCAACCCGCGCAGAACGTTGCGCGAGGAGCAGGAGTGGTTATCCTGAACAAAGTTTTCCGCGATGCCCGCTTCTGCCATGATTTTCTGGTTGTAGCTCTCGAAAAAGAATCCGCGCTCATCTCCGAACACTCGCGGCTCGAGCGCAAAAACGCCGGGCAGCGAAGTTGGGATTTTTTTGAGCGCATTCATCGCGGGACCGGTTGCCTGAACTGCATCCATCAGAATACCTTCTCCCGCAACAATTGCAGCAGGTAAGCGCCGTAACTATTGTTCTTCATCGAGTTACCAATTTTCTCCACTTGATCGGCCGTGATGTAACCGGAGCGGAAGGCAATCTCCTCGGGGCAAGCCACCATGAGGCCTTGCCGCTTCTCGATGGCTTGAATGTAGAGCGACGCATCCATCAAGGACTCGTGCGTGCCGGTATCGAGCCACGCCATGCCTCGGCCCATGACGACGACTTCGAGTTGGCCGCGCTCGAGATACGCTTTGTTTACGTCGGTGATTTCCAACTCGCCGCGGGGGCTGGGCTTCAAAGCCTTCGCAATCTTGACCACCTGGTCGTCGTAAAAATAAAGTCCGGTCACCGCGTAACGAGATTTTGGTTTGCTGGGTTTTTCTTCGATGCTTAGCGCGCGCCCCGCGCCATCGAATTCGACAACTCCGTAGCGTTCGGGATCGTGCACCGGATAGGCAAATACGCGTGCGCCTTTTGTTTTGTTCGCGGCTTCGCGCAAATCCTTGGCCAGGTCGTGGCCATAAAAAATATTGTCGCCAAGCACCAGGGCGCAGGCGCTGTCTCCAATAAAAGTCTCGCCGACCAGAAAAGCTTGTGCGATTCCTTCCGGCTTGGGCTGCACCTTATATTGCAAGCGGATTCCGAACTGGCCCCCATCACCGAGCAGCGCTTGAAATTTGGATACGTCGTCTGGAGTGGTAATAAGAAGGATGTCGCGAATCCCCGCCAGCATCAGCGTGCACAGCGGGTAATAGATCATGGGCTTGTTGTAAACCGGGAGCAGGCTCTTGCCCATGGCATGGGTCACGGGATACAAACGAGTGCCCGACCCACCCGCGAGAATGATCCCCTTGCAATTCGTGTTCGAGGCTTGCGTCATAGGATGATTGAATTCATGAAGAGTAGTGGGTTTCGATCCACTGCCGGTAGCCACCGCTGGTTACATCGCGGACCCACTGCTCATGCTCCAAGTACCACTTTATTGTCTTGCGAATTCCACTCTCAAAGGTTTCCGCCGGACGCCAGCCGAGTTCGCGCTCGATCTTGGTTGCATCCATGGCATAACGGCGGTCGTGGCCGGGACGGTCCTTCACAAATGTGATCAGGCTGCGACGCGGCTCTCCACGACTCCCGGCCATCTCATCCACGATGTCGCAGATTGTCCCCACGATATCGATATTCCGCTTCTCATTCCAGCCGCCGATGTTGTAAGTCTGCCCCACTTCTCCTCGCGTGAGCACGGTTGCGATGGCTTCGCAGTGATCTTCCACGTACAGCCAGTCCCGAACGTTCTTGCCGTCTCCGTAAACTGGCAGCGGCTTTCCATCGCGCGCGTTGAGGATTACCAGCGGAATGAGTTTCTCCGGAAACTGAAAGCGCCCGTAGTTATTCGAGCAATTCGTGGTCAGCGTGGGCAATCCGTAGGTGTGGTGGTAGGCGCGCACAAGATGGTCGGAAGCCGCTTTGGACGCGGCATAGGGACTATTGGGTGCGTACGGCGTGACCTCAGAAAACGCAGGATCGTTGACGCCGAGCGAGCCAAACACCTCATCGGTGGAGACGTGCAGAAAACGAAAACTAGTCTTCTCCCGCTCAGGCAGGCTTGACCAATAAGCGCGAACTTCTTCCAGCAGCGCGAACGTCCCATCGATATTGGTACGGATGAAATCTTCGGGACCACGAATCGAGCGATCGACGTGGCTTTCGGCGGCAAAGTGCACGAGGGCTTGTGGCTTGCGACGCTGCAGCAATTCGTTTACTAGGCCGCGGTCTGCAATATCGCCACGAATAAACTCATAGCGGCGTTCGTTTGCGATCGTTTCCAGGTTGTGCAGATTGCCAGCATAGGTCAGTTTATCCAGATTCACAACCGAGGCGGAGTCGCGCTCGATTCGTTGAATAATAAAATTCGACCCGATAAAACCCGCCCCACCCGTAACGACGATCGTGTTTTCCATATGGTGGAGGTTTCTCCGGATTCGATACGCACCGCTTGCAGTTCGGCTGCTGCGAGCGAATGTTCATTGTAAACAAAAAGGACGGGATTCACCCCGTCCTCCTGTTGTTGCATTCGATTCTGTAAGGGACTATTCCATTCTTGGAAGCATCACGCCTGCAGTCTTAACTTACCCTTCGTGTGTCCAAGGATGCTGGAGCCAATACCCGTCCGCTCGGTTTCTTGCCCGGGGTTGCGGCCGGCTTCCATCCCATCATTTCGTAATAGACTCGCTCAATTTCGGCCGCAATGATCGGCCATTGATAGTGTTCCCGGACGCGGCGCTTGGCAGCTTGGCCTGCGGCCTCTCGAACTGCCGGATTCGCAATCAGAAACCGGAGGCGATCGGCTAAATCGGCAACGTCGCCGCGCCGGAAGGTGAATCCCGCGTCGTCGATAGTTTCTCGATTTTCTGCGACGTCGCTGGTGAGGACGCACAGACCCGCGCCCATCGCGTCAAGCAGCGCGAGAGACAGGCCCTCGAGATCCGATGGCAGGACAAATAACATCGCGTGGGTCAGCAACTCGTGGAGCGCCTCGCCTGAAACCCAGTCCAAAATCTTGATCTGTTCGCCCGCATGGCTCCGCAGATTGCGCGAATAATCATCGCAATAGCTCGAGGCTCCCGCCATCACTAATTTCACGTCGGTCTCCAACTGCTCATAGGCTTCGACCAGTAGATGGCAACCTTTTTCTGGCGAAAATCTTCCCAGGAACAAAATGTATCCCCCCGGGTCAAGATTCCAATCGAAGATCTTGTCTGGGAACGGCTGTTCCCGCAGCAAGCCGCCATTAGGCACGTAAGAGGTCACGGCCTCGTAGTTTTTCCGATAATGCTGCTGCAATGTTCGGGAAACTACCATCGTAGAGCTGGGCAAACTCACCGCCGCACGCTCTCCAAGGCGCAGGACGGCGGAGGCGATGCGGCCCCACTTCTTGCGCTGCCAGTCGAGGCCCTGCACCGTGACCACGGTTTTCTTTCCTGCCAGACGTGGAATAAACGAGAATAATGCCGGCCCGAGCGCGTGGTAGTGCAC
>JBAPQU010000406.1:0-4421 GCA_049280795.1 Candidatus Sulfotelmatobacter sp. | reverse complement strand
ATCAAATGCTGGACCTGGATCTGGAGGTTCACCATCATCAAGCGTCGCTGCCCACGACGGCACTCAATAGCATGGCTGATTCCCTGCCGGGTCTCGGTATTGTGGCCGCCGTGCTGGGCATCGTGATTACCATGGGCGCGCTGGGCGGGCCACCGGAGGAAATTGGCAAAAAGGTTGCGGCCGCACTCGTGGGCACGTTCCTGGGAATTCTTCTGTGTTATGGATTGGTTGGTCCCATCGCGGCCAACATGGTCAAAATTGCGGATGAAGAGCACGCTTTCCTGTACGTGTTGCGGGTTCTGATTGTTTCGTTCTTAAAAGGCACGGCTCCCATCATGGCGGTGGAAGTGGCACGGCGCGCGGTTCCTGGTCATGTGCGCCCATCGTTTAAGGAAGTGGAGGCAGCCTGCCGTAATAAAGGCGGCGGTGAAGAGGCAGCCCCTGCTGCCGCAGCCGCCTCCGCTTAGCCCAATCGCAGCGGCCGCTTTATGGACAAGACTCGCCCCATCATCATTCTCAAGAAAAAAGGTGGCCACGGCGGCCATCATGGCGGCGCGTGGAAGGTGGCGTACGCCGATTTCGTCACTGCCATGATGTCGCTATTCATCGTGCTGTGGCTCCTCAGCAGCAGCAAACCGGTTCAAGAGGCCGTGGGCGGCTACTTCAGAGATCCAAACGGCACTGCCCAGAAGAAAGGAACGATTAATGCGGGCGCGGGCGAAAATTTCATCCTGACTAAAGACAACATGCCCAAG
This sequence comes from Candidatus Sulfotelmatobacter sp., assembly GCA_049280795.1. Taxonomy (GTDB): domain Bacteria; phylum Acidobacteriota; class Terriglobia; order Terriglobales; family Acidobacteriaceae; genus Sulfotelmatobacter. The sequence continues at coordinate 3,666 of JBAPQU010000406.1, read as the reverse complement.
CTCAAGGATCAACTCGAGCAAAAGATTCGCGAGATGAAAGACTTCGAGAAACTCAAGAGTCACGTCGAGATGACGGTTACCAGCGAAGGCCTGCGCATCGAACTGATGGAATCCGCTTCCGGAACCTTCTTCGACAGTGGGAGTCCTAAGCTGAATGCGGACGGACACGAGTTGCTGATTACGCTGGCGCAAGAACTGGGCAAGCTGCCCAACAAGCTCTCGATCGAAGGTCACACCGATTCCAAGCCGTATGCGACCTCGGGCAACTACAGCAACTGGGAACTTTCCACGGACCGCGCCAATGCCGCCCGTCGCCTGATGCAAGCGAATGGAGTCGGGATCGCCCAAGTGAGCCAAGTCCGCGGATTTGCCGACCAGAGGCTCCGCAAGCTCGACGATCCCCTCGACCCTTCCAACCGCCGCATCTCCCTCATCGTGCAATACACGCCCAAAGACATCGACGACAAGGACACAGAGCATTCGGCGGGAGGTGAGGACAAGAAGATGGAAGAGAACAAAGTGGGAGAAAAGATTTCAGAGAAGCCCTCGGCGGGAAATGGGACGAAAGACACAGACAAAACAATTGCCGCTCCGCCGGCGGAGAATTCTGGCCGAAAGCAATGAAGTAACTCGAACACGACTGCAACACGGCTCACGGCCCTCCATCGCCAAATAACTTTACAAATCGATTCACCTCGATCATTGGGCCTGCCTGTATAATCCCCGGTTTGACTTTCCCTCAGGAGATTCGTTGATGAAGAACTTCGTCCGGCTGCTGTGCCTTGTGTTTGCGATGTCCTCGGTGATCCCTATGTGGTCTCAGGAAAAGGTGGATCTGGAAACCATCGGCAGAATTCGCTACGAAGGCTTCCGCGATTCCCACGTGATGGAGTTTGCCACGGGATTGATGGACTCGATCGGCGAGCGGCTTACCGGATCTCCTAACATGAAGCGCGCCAACGAGTGGACGCGCGACCAGTTCACCGCCATGGGTCTCTCCAATGCCCACCTTGAGCCTTGGGGACCATTCGGACGCGGCTGGGCTAACCAGTACGTCAACGTCCGCATGACTTCGCCCGATATAGCTCCGATGCTCGTCTACGCCAAGGCGTGGACTCCGGGCACGAACGGCGTGGTGCAAGGCAAATGCGTTCGCGTGATTATTGACGACAAAAAAGACTTCGATAAATACAGAGGCAAACTCGCGGGCATGATTGTGATCTTGGGTGCGGACCCTGAAGTGAAACCGATCACCGAAGCTCCTTACAAACGGCTGAGCGATGACGATCTCGCGAAGATCGCCGACTACCAGATTCCTGGGGAGCAGCCCGCGTTTCGCTTCGCCGATTTTTTGAAGCGCCAGCAGTTCACCAAAGACCTGAACCAGTTTTTCGCCGACGAAAAAGTTCTGGCCGTGATCGACCGCTACCGCGGAACTTCCGGCGGCGGAACCGTGTTTGTCCAATCGGGCGGATCATACAAACCGGGCGAGACTACGACGGTTCCTCAACTCGTTATGGCGATTGAACACTGGACCCGCATCGCGCGACTGCTGCAGCAGAAGAAAGATGTGTCGCTCGAATTGAACGTTACGAACACTTTTTATGACGAAGATCCCATGCAGTACGACACGATTGCCGAAATTCCCGGCACCGATAAAAAAGATGAAGTCGTAATGCTGGGCGCGCACCTGGACTCATGGCATGCCGGCACCGGAGCCACCGACAATGGCGCAGGGACAATTGTGATGATGGAAGCGGTTCGAATCCTGAAGGCACTCGACATCAAGCCTCGCCGCACCATTCGCATCGGCCTGTGGAGCGGCGAGGAAGAAGGCCTGCTCGGTTCGCAAGGATATGTCGAGCATCACTTCGGCGCGCGTCCGCCCATGGATGAGCCGGGAATGAAAGATATGCCGACGCTGCTGCGGCGCGAAGCCGGAGACGTCACGGTGAAACCCGAGCAGGCAAAAGTCTCCGCCTACTTCAACATCGACAACGGCACCGGCAAGATTCGCGGCGTGTACCTGCAGGAAAACGAAGCAATAGCTCCGATCTTTGAAGCCTGGATGAAGCCATTCAAAGACCTCGGCATGAACACGCTTACCATGCGCAACACCGGCGGCACCGACCACCTTTCGTTCGACGCCGTCGGCATTCCGGGATTCCAGTTCATACAGGACCCCATCGAGTACGAGACGCGCACGCATCATTCCAACATGGATGTGTACGACCGTCTGCAGCCGGAGGATCTCAAGCAGATCAGCGTCATCGTCGCCAGTTTTGTCTACGATGCGGCCATGCGCGACCAGATGCTCCCTCGCAAGCCGATCGAAAAGGCTCTGCAAAAGGAGCCGGAAAAGAAAGAGAATTAGGAGTAATCGCGATGGCCAAATCTAATAAAGTTTTTGCAATTCATCCCGGAGAGATTCTGAAGGTCGAATTCATGGAGCCGATGGGCCTGAGTGCCTATCAACTGGCCAAAGCGCTGAACGTTCCTGGCATCTATGAAGTGGTACGTGGAGACCGCGCAATCAGCGCCGATACGGCCATTCGGCTGGGAAAATATTTCAATCTGCCCGCACAATTTTGGCTCAACCTGCAGAATGATTATGATCTGAGAATCGCTCAAGCCGCCGGCGCCAGCGGGAAGATCACCCCACGCGATAGCGCGGAGAAGGCTGAACTTACCGGAGCACGCTGAGGTTGCGCTTCGCGGTTGCCGCGCTCCTCCTCGCCTACGAGGCCGGAGAGCGCACTCCGTCCTGATGCACGTAGCGAATCACCTCCACTTCGGACATTGCGATCAACCCTTCATGCACCATCGCATCCAGCGCCGGAAGCAGCCTCTTGATATTGTCATCGGTGTCGATCACAGAAACCATGATCGGACGATCCGAGGAACGCAGCAGATGAGCCTTGTGAATCAGCGTGCTCGCTCCATAACCTTCGATTCCGCGGAATACCGTGGCGCCCGCAATATCGAGTTCCCGGCACTTGGCGACGATTGCTTCATACAGCGGCTTACCCTCCCACTTGTCATCCTCGCCAAAATGGATGCGTAACATCTTTGCTTTCCCCTCGAGCTTCATTGCCGTTTCTCCTGCCGCCGCTCAGCACCCTGATAGTCATGCGTGTACTTGATCACATCCGCATCCGATAGCACGACCAGTCCCTGCTGCACCATCTGCTCAAGAATCGGCATAAATGCCTTGAGCTTTTCTTCCGTATCCACAACCGAAAGCAGAATAGGGCGATCGTGGGAAAGACTAAGCGCAGCGTCTTTGTGGATTCTCCGGTTGGCGCCGTAGCCGAGAATGCCGCGGTAAACCGTTACCCCTGCAATGTCGTTCGACCGCAGTCCGTTGACGATGGCCTCATACAAGGGCTTGCCATTCCACTTGTCGTTTTCTCCGACGTAGATCCGCATCATCTTGGCTTTGCCCTCACGCTTCAACACAGGCCTTTCGGCGGCTGCGTGTTCTTGTTTTTTCCCGGCGGGCTTGACGATTACCGTGTCCTGCATCTCAATCAGCCCGCTACCTGCCATTTCCTGCAGTTTGGGCAACAGCCCTTCCACTTTCTCAGCCGTCTCGACGAACTCGATCTTGACCGGCAGACGGGTCGCCAAATCCACCACCCGATCCGTATGCAAGTGGTGATCTGC
>JBAPQU010000405.1:0-11280 GCA_049280795.1 Candidatus Sulfotelmatobacter sp. | reverse complement strand
GCCGCCGCCTGCAGCCCAATCGCCGCGCCGAAAGAAAACCCGGCAAAAATTAATGGGAGATGAAATTCCACATCCAGCCAGTCGAGAGCGCTGCGAACATCCTCTATTTCCCCGCGACCCTGATCATGTTCGCCTTCGCTAAGTCCAGTACCGCGAAAGTTGAAGCGCAGCACGGGAAATCCAAAACTGTTCAGCGCCTTCATGGTATGGAACACAACCTTGTTATGCAGCGTGCCGCCAAACAGCGGATGCGGATGGCAAACCACCGCCGCATGCGTCGCGTTCTCCGCGCCTGCATTCAGCAAGGCTTCCAATCGTCCCGCCGGACCTTCGAGGAAGAGCGATTTAATCGTGGAATTCTGGACGATCACAGCATCAGATTACATGATTGATGCCACATCCCGCGCTGCGCGCGAGGCTGTAGTTTATTCTTACTGCAATGGACGCCATCACGCTCACTCGCCAACTCGTCGACATCGAATCCATTTCCGGCAATGAAGCCGCGATCGGAAACTATCTCTATGGAGAACTCTGCCGCCTCGGCTACCAAACGAAGAAAATGCCGGTCGAAGGCGATCGCTTTAATGTCTACGCCGTTTCGCCGGAGCAGCAGCATCCAACTGTAGTTTTCTCCACGCACATGGACACCGTTCCGCCCTTCATTCCTTCTTCGGAAAATGCGACGCGCATCTTTGGCCGAGGCTCCTGCGACGCCAAAGGCATCATCGCCGCACAGATTGCCGCCGCAGAGCGTTTGCGCCAGCAACAAATTTACGTTGGCCTGCTCTTCGTCGCCGGAGAAGAACGCGACAGCCTGGGCGCGAAAGTAGCCAACGAATACGCCACAAAAGATCAATCACATCGCTGCAAATATTTAGTCAACGGCGAGCCCACCGAGAACCACATCGCGCTCGCCTCCAAGGGAACGTTGCGCGTCGAAGTAACGGCTTCCGGCCGCATGGCGCACTCCGCCTATCCTGAACTCGGCGAATCCGCCATCGACAAGCTGATCGAAGCTCTCGCCCGACTGCGAGCAATGCCGTTGCCGTCCGATCCTGAGATTGGTCCGTGCACCTTGAATATCGGATTGATCGAAGGCGGCCGCGCACCCAATGTAATCCCTGACTACGCCCATGCAGATTTACTCTATCGCCTAGTCGGTCCATCGCAGGAGCTGCGCTGCCAGATTCTCGCCACCGCGGGCGATCAAGTAAAGGTTACATTTCCACTGGAGCTTCCCTTCCTGCGCCTTCGCACCGTCGCCGGCTTGCCCACGATGATCGCCGCATTCACCACCGACATTCCCAAGCTCACCAACTGGGGCGAACCGCTGCTGCTCGGTCCAGGATCGATTCACGTCGCACACACCGACGGCGAATTCATCGACAAGCAGCAATTGGCAGAAGCAATTGATTTGTACTGTGCGATTGCGAAGCAGCTGCCTTCACATTAGAGGAAGTAAAAATGCAGAGGCTTTCCAGGCCAGCGCCCCACGCGTCATACACCTGCTGCATTCCACTATTTGGTGTTGTCGCTATCTTTGTCGTTGTCTTTGTCCTTATCGTCTTTACTTTTATCTTTAGCGCGAGCCTTGTACTCTTCCTGTGAAATTGCGGCCGCGCCGTCGTGCCCCCGAACATAAACGTCCTCTCTCACCGTCGTCTTAAGATCGTATGTATAGAATTTATCGGGAGAGCCGATTTCCCCGACCAGCAACTCCATCTTTTGACCTTCTTTTTTCCATTTGGCGACATAGTGGCCGTCTCCAACCGTCCTATGGAACGGCTCGGTTGAAGAGTAGGCGAAATCGAAACCGCGCACGGAGTCGCCATCCATGATGTCCCCGCGTCCCCACCCATCCACGGTGCCGTAGCGTCGGTCGATGGGAGCGAGGGACCGGTTCCAATGAGTTTCGATGACTTTGATTTGCAACGGATACTCAGCCAGGTTCTTTCCAGCAAACAACGTGAGCGGGAACAACAGACCGACGGCGAGAGCAAACCTTCGCATATTTCACCTCAAGCCCGTGCAATTGGCGAACATATTAATAGAGAGCGCGAACAATGACAACGGAACCTCATGGCAAATGGCGAGTCGTGACCGATCTTCGCCAGTTCTGCATCTTTAAACAGAGACTTTGACAACTATACGCTAACAGCGTATAGTTTATGCGTACTCTAACAGAGTACAGGTGCGGTATGGAGTTCTTCGAAGCGCCAGCATTTACACGTTATCTGAAGGACTATCTGGACGACGATAGCTACAAGGAACTACAAGCCAAGCTGGGAGTCAATCCTGATCTCGGAGATTTGATGCCCGGCACCGGCGGATTTCGAAAGATGCGCTGGGCCGACGCGCGGCGCGGCAAAGGCCGCAGAGGTGGGTTGCGCATTATCTATTACCACTTCAAATCCGATAATCAAATATGGTTCATGACCCTATACGACAAAGACGAAGCGTCAGATTTAACTGCGACACAGAAGAAGGCGCTCAAAACATCGATCGAAACGGAATTGGCAACGCGGGCGCTCGGCGGATAAAACTATCCCATATACAACGGAGGACTCATTAATGGCGAAGAGGCACATTTTCAGCGAATTGATGGATGGTGTCGCCGCGATGAAGGGCCATCGCGAAGGCAAGCTCACACTGCGCGGCTACAAAGTGGAGGTGGCGCCCCTCCCCAAGGTGGATTCAAAGCTCCTTCGCGACACCCGGAAAAAGTTGCACTGCTCGCGAGCGGTATTCGCACGCAAACTGCGGATCAACGAAAGAACGCTGGAAAAATGGGAGCAAGGCCGAGCGAAACCGAACCTGCAGGCCGCCGCGCTCGTTCTTCTAGTGCGCAAATATCCGGACACGCTGGCAAGGTTGGACACACTTGCGGCACAGTAACGGGTGCGGTCTTTGTCTCCAGCGGAAGTTTCGCGGGTGACTTTCGCGTCACGCCGGCCAGGGGTCAGCTTTTCTGTATCCCGGCGCGCCGTCAGGCAATTCGCACCAGTGTGTGATTTCTTTCGGTGGATCTCCTACCGGGGTTGCTGTGATCACCCACCTCCCGTCGTTATCCAGCCAGCCCAGAGCATGACAGACGTTCATGTTATGCGTCACACACTTCAACGCAACTTGAACTTGTATATTCGGACGTTTCTGTTCTATTGGTGTCCACTCTTTGCTTGTCATGGGCGAGTTACCATCGTCTGCCATTTTCTGTCCTTAGGCGAATTCCAAGCGTTTGAGCTTGATGCGGTCGGCGCGAACTTGGGCCAGGTCGTAATGGGCCTGCTGCGTAAGCCATGTCGCCGCACTCCCCCCGAATACCTTCGACAGGCGTACCGCCATCTCAGGAGAGATTCCGCGCTTCCCGTTAACCAGTTCCGATAAAGTGGTGCGCGTAACTCCAAGGGCAGAGGCCGCTTTGGTAATAGTCAGCCCCAAAGGCTCAATACACTGGCGCAGCACAAAGCCGCCAGGGTGTGGTGGATTCTTCATTGGCACGTTCAAACTCCCTTAGTGATAGTCAACGTAATCAACGTCCAGAACATCGCCGCTTGCGAGGCGAAAAATCACGCGCCAGTTAGCGCGAACCGTCACCGCCCAAAAACCTTGGAAGTTGCCTTTCAGCGAATGCAACCTGAAGCCCGGCAAGTCCATATCGGCATAGCTCCCAGCGGCGTCGAGCCTCGCGAGAATGTCACGGAGCTTCGCCGCGTGTTCCGTCATTACGCCTCGAGTGTCATCGTCCTCATAAAGGCGCTTTAGTCCTCTGTGGCGGATTGACCGAATCACAATTTATCGTAATGCGTTACGTAACGCAGGTCAAGCAGAATAGCAGTGAGAATCACCGAGGCTCGCGTCATATAAACTTAAATGATCATGATGACCACCACCACCCTCAACTCCCTCGCCCGCGCCTCATCCGCCTACCTGCGCTCCGCCATGCACCAGCCCATTCAGTGGCACGAATGGGGTGAGGAAGCCTTTGCCACAGCGCAACGCGAAAACAAACCCATGCTGCTCGATATTGGCGCGGTGTGGTGCCACTGGTGCCATGTGATGGACCGCGAATCCTACGACGACGCCGAAGTGGCCGCCATCGTGAACGAGCATTTCATCGCCGTAAAAGTTGATCGCGATGAGCGTCCGGATATCGACAGCCGCTACCAGGTTGCAGTGAGTGCGGTCAGTGGACAGGGCGGTTGGCCGCTCACTGCGTTTCTGACTCCCGATGGCAAACCGTTTTATGGTGGCACGTATTTCCCTCCAACAGATGGCTACGGTCGTCCCAGCTTCAAGCGCGTGCTTGTGAGTATCGCCAATGCGTACAAGGAAAAGAACGGCGATGTAATGGAGCAGGCAAAGATGGTCGAGAGCGCGATCGCGCAGGCCGAGTCGCTTGCCGACCGTAGCGGACGCGTTTCAGCCAGCATCATCACCGCGATCGAGAAGTCTGCTTTAAATATGTTCGACGCGCAGCACGGTGGCTTTGGGCAGGCTCCGAAGTTTCCTCATCCTTCGGCGCTCGATTTGTTGATTGAGCGTTATGCGCGGAACCAAGACGAGCAGTTGCGCAACGTCATTGTCACCACGCTCGAGCACATGGCGAACGGTGGGGTTTACGACCAGCTTGCGGGAGGATTTCATCGTTACTCCGTTGACGAGCGCTGGGTCGTCCCGCACTTCGAGAAGATGTGCTACGACAACTCCGAACTGCTGAAGAATTACATACACGGCTATCAGGCAACAGGATCGGAATTTTTTGCGAACGTGGCGCGCGACATCATTCGCTGGATGGATGAGTGGCTAAGCGACCGCGAGCGCGGCGGCTTCTACGCCTCGCAGGACGCCGATATTTCCATGGACGACGACGGCGACTACTTTACCTGGACACTCGACGAAGCGCGCGCCGTACTGACCAAAGAAGAAGCACAAGTTGCGGCGCTGCGCTATGACATCAACGAAGCAGGCGAGATGCACCACAATCCGGCGAAGAACGTGCTCTACGTGCGTGCGTCCATCGAAGAAATCTCCAGCCGGATGAAACTTAGCCCCGAGCGCGTGCAAGCGCTACTCGATTCCGCAAAGAAGAAAATGTACGCCGCGCGGATCGAGCGGCCCACGCCTTATATCGATAAGACGGTTTATGTGGGATGGAACAGCATGTGCGTGAGTGCGTATCTGGAAGCCGCGAAGGTTCTCAATCTCGGCGCCGCTCGCAGCTTCGCCTTGCGCTCACTCGACCGCATTCTGGCCGAGGCCTGGAAGCCGCAGCGCGGGCTGTTGCATGTGGTTGCCTATTCCGATCCCAAGGCGGAGCAGCGCGAAGTTGCCGGCTTGCTCGAAGATTATTCCGCAACCGCTCTGGCGTGCCTTGACGCCTATGAAGCAACGGCCGACCTCAGCTATTTCAAATTTGCGCAGGCCATCACGGACGCGATGGTGGCAAAATTCTTCGACGCGGTTTCCGGAGGCTTCTTCGATGCCGAACCAGCCGCTGATGGCAAGAGCCTGGGCGTGCTCTCCACGCGTCGTAAACCAGTGCAGGATTCGCCCACCCCTGCAGGCAACCCCATGGCGGCAATCGCGCTGCTGCGGTTGCATCACTACACCGGCGACGCAGCGTATCGCGACAAAGCGGAGCTGACACTCGAAGCTTTCGCAGGCGTGGCCGAACAGTTTGGAATTTTTGCCGCCACCTACGGGATCGCGGTCGTCCATCTGGTGGAAAGTCCAGTGCAGGTGGTAGTGATTGCGGAGAATACAGCCGACGATGCGGCTGCAAAGTTAGCGGCCGCTGCAATCGCGCCTTTCGCCTTCAACAAAACCGTGCTGCAGCTCACTGCGAACCAGGCGGTCGCAGCGAATCTTCCTCCCGCGCTGGCGGCGACCATCCCGAACTTACCTGAGTTGAAATCCGGCAAGGCGTTGGCGGTTCTATGTTCCGGCTTCTCCTGCCAGCCACCCATCCAGGATGCAGCTGAGTTGCAGCGCTCGATAGAATCCACGCTCAAAAGACAGCCTTAAGAAAGCCCACCCCAAAAAAACGGGGCTGACGGTTTATGTATGAAGTCCGTCAGCCCAAATATTGCGAGCCCTGTGTTCGGCCCAAGTTACTACAGGTTACTTTGGTGACCTTGCGGCCACGGCTGTTTTCCGATTAACTACTTCATCATCGGCGGCAGTGCAACGCACTTGCCTTGCAGTTTTTGGTGAGGTGGGCACACTAGAATTGGACCTCCGTCCGGGGCGGGAACCTGCGGAACGGCAGCCACAACATAGGTGCCCACTAGTCCACACATCAGGATCGAAATCCTGACTGCTCGTTTCATGGGTCATTCTCCTACCACGTCTTAGCTTTCCCAAACTGGGATGTTTCGACGCGGGGAAGCATTATAAGGCATACGTCAAGCGCTTCCGAAAAAACTCTCTAATCTAGTGAATCCAGCGGTCCCGGCGAAGCCATTCCATCTGTTCGAGTAATACCTTCCGTATCACGCGCAAATATAAGCGGGAGAATATGGTTAGAAGATGCTACTGAGGGTCAACTAGTGAATTCCAGCCGATGCGCATTGGAAGGCGGATGGCGTTTTACGAAATCCGGAATTGCAATGCAAATAGAAACCAAAAGAAAGGAAATGAACCAAGTGCGCTGATTCCATGCAGCTCACTGCCTCTATTTTCTTGATCCATCACTGCCCGGAATCCGGCGCATGCCCGGGCCGCCAATCGCCGCGATTCCGGCATGAGATGCAGCTGCCTTGGGAGCCGCAAGGTTTTCTTGCGTGGTTGGCGATGACTGAGTACGCGAGAGCGCCCGGTCCACCATGCCTTCAAACATCGGAATCAAAGAGTTCGCCGGCAGAGGATGATGAATGTCGGTGAGGCTTTGCTCCCACCGCTGCGGCCGCAACAGGGTAGAGGCAGCTTCGCGGGCCGGGCTCTTGGCCAGGGTGTAGCCCAACCAGATAAGCAACGTGCAATTGTAGGCCGCCATGTTGACCAGGCCCATCGATAGATTGTTCAGGTGATCCCCCACCCAGGAGGCAACCAGAGACAATTCGACCATGGCGAAGCAGCCAAAGCCCAGAGCGACGCCGAAGCTATACTGCCGCCGGCTCACTCCCAGATAGCGTGCGAAGAATAGCAGGAAAAGCACCATGCCCACCTGGATAATGCGCACGCAGCGCTGAGCGGTAAGAATAGCCTCTACCCAGGGCGCCGAATCCGACGAGTTCGTGGAAACCGACACTACGCCGGCCACAAGAAGCATCACCAGTCCGGCCCATTTGAACAGCACAGTGCCCAGATCTCGCAATGTGTGGAATGGCCGGAAGGCATCGAGAAAGGCTTCGTGGATCACCTTGAAACCCAGAGCAACGCTGATTGCAGTACTGAACCAACTCAGGTAAATGCAAGCCGTTGGGGCGTACCTGTAGGTAGGAAATACCACGGCAAAAGCGATTATCTGCGCGACAATGTAGGCAAAGAAATACTTGAATTGGCGATAGCGTCCACGACGAAACATAACTACGGCAATCGCCGTTTGGAGAACGGGATGCGTGATCCATAGAGCGTTATAAAAAATCGTAATTTTATCGCTCATCGCAACCGTTTCCCTGGCTCGTAACCCTCTAAAGACACCTGGTTATCAGCGAAGCCCGCACACGGCTCCAGCAGACAAGTCTGATTTAAAAAAGTTAAACCTTTTGTCCCGGGCGTTCAATGTACTCAGGTCATCCAAAAGTAACGTTACTTAGAGGATCCCTAGAACGCAACGTTACCTTCGTGCTATCTGCTCCGAGAGGAGCCGAATCCCACAAAAAGCATTCCGGGGGCACGCTTTCGATTTCCACGCACTACGCGTCTGGCACGGAGTGGATATAGGCACGCATCATGCGCACTTCATCGTCTTTCTCATTCAAGTCATGCAACAGAATGTCCCGCAGCGACACCATGCCGATCAGTTGTCCCTCCTGGCAAACCGGCAAATGCCGGAAGCCGTGCCGCCGCATCAACGCCATACAGGTTTCCAAATCTTCGTTCATGTTCACCGTGAGCGGGTCTTCGGTCATGACTTCCGCCAGGCAGGTGCTCCGTGGATCGCAGCCTTCCGCCACCACGCGTTTCATCAAATCGCGCTCGGAAAAGATTCCCATCAGCTTTCCGTTGTGCAGCACCGGTACGGCGCCGATGTTGCGTTCCACCATGGCTCGTACCGTCTCCAACACGGTTTGGCCCATTTCCGCTTCGTACGTTTCCTGGTCCTTGATCAGATCACAGATGCGCATTGGATCCTCCCGGATTTCAGGCCCGAGCGGCCAAAAAAGCTATATCGGGGGGCGAGTATATGCCCAAACTCTATGCAGGGGAAGAGGTAAAAAGCTGTAGGAGAAGGAAAAACTGGCGTCGGGGAATCTATTTTGGTACCACCCAACACTAGGCTACTTTCCCGACCGCTGCGGAACACGCTCCTCGCCGAGAAACACAAAATAAGAACAATTCCACCACGCAGCCGGCAAGCTTCCCTGTGGCCGCGCGGTGAGGATGATGTTGTACTCGCCGGTGCTCTCCAGGGTGAGATCCCGAATAGCATCCGCTTGCGACATTCCGGCTTGCGCTTCTGTCTGATTTCCTCGGGGTTCGATCACGGCCAGCCGGGCCAGAAACTCGTGGAGGTCCAGGCCGCGCGCCTGCCCTGGTATTACAAACGATATCTCCGCATCCTGCTCGGAAAAATGCCACGCCAGCGATGCTGCCAGATTCACCGCCCATTCGTAGGCCGCCCCTGAAATCATGCCCGCCGCAGGATTGTCGAAGACGATGCACACCCTGCGCTCATCCTCGCGGCTGAACTCGCGCACTTTCAACGATCCGGATTTCGCCGTCGCTTTCCAGTCCACGTGACGCGCCGAATCTTCCGGCATGTATTCGCGAATCATGTGCAGATCGGAGCCGCGCCCGCGCACAAAACTCTCCCACTCCCCGCGCACCAGCGGCAGAATTTCAAACAGCTCATCCGGCGGCGCAACCGGCGGATAAACCAGAATCTCGCGCTGCAAAGCCACATGCCGAGTCTTGGTCAAAAACGCAAACGGAAACCGCGTAGCCACGCCAAAGCTCGATTCGCTATACCGCCCGCGGCGTTCAAAAAGCAGCTCAAGATCAGCCGCGAGTTCGGCGCCCGACGGCAAGTAAGGAAAATAAATCATCCCGTCGAAAATTCCCGGCGCCGATGGAGCCACATCGACTCTCCGCACACGCCAGTCGCGCAGCTGCAGCCACTGATTCCCCGCCGCGCGGTTCAGCGGAAAAACAAATGTCGTCGGCTCCCATCGCCATTCCTTGCGGGCTTTCTTTTCCTTGCGTGCCGTCACCACCCGAATCGAGAACGAGGGCAAAAATCGCCGCTGGTTGCGCAGAACAATTCGTCCCATTACCGACCGCCCGGCAAAAACATGCTCGGGCAACCCCACTTCGAGTTGCAGCCCGCGCAGCACCATCGCCGAAACCACGCCTGAAACCAGAATCGCCGCGAGCATCGCCGCCACCACGATGTACAGCAGATTGTTTCCCGTGTTCAGCGCCGCAATGCCGATCACCAGCGTGACCAGCACATACACCACGCCCGCCTTCGTAACTTCATAATGAAACGTCTGCCGCAGCCGCTCCAGCGCCACCCGCCTCGCGAGATAAGGAACCGTAATTAGTCCGACGAACGCCGCCATCAACAGTGCCACCGACGCCAGAATCACCGATGCCCACAGATGTCCCGCCTCGCCCGTAGCGGTTGAAAACAGCGCAGCGCCGAATGCCAGCCCCAAGCCCACCAGCGCCAGCAGAAACTTGATCCACACCTCCGCCGAGGCGGATTGCAGCCACGCCATTCCGCCGCGCGCGGACGCCGCCGGATTCACCGAATTGATGGTTGTCGACCCCACTACTCGCAGCCTAGCACCGCCTCAGGGAACGATCAACGACAAGCCCCTTGCGGAAAAAGCTGGAGTAACTTGCATCGATGCAGCCCGTAGGGGCGGCATGAAGGGGCTACTGTTCAGCCGCAAAGCGGCGCCAGAATGCAGCCCAGGGCGCAAGCCCTGGGTCGAAAGTGGAACGAGATCAAGCCCCAGAGGGGCGAAAGAGAATCTACGACACAGGCTCCGCTGGCTATCCGCTGAACTTCGTCGGGATTCTCCCGGTTTCCACGATGTAATCATGAACTACTGCCCGGACCTGCTTTCGCGCCTCCTCCATAGTTGGCACGGCCTTGCGTTCCGCTCGCGCCATCAGAGCGGCCACCACCGGATCCTTTGCACCCATCTCCGTTCCAGCGGAAGCCGCAACCAGGTCACCATCTTCCTCCTCGTCATCCTCGTCGTCTTCTACTTCACCGCCTTCTTCATCTTCCTGATCGCTCTCTTCTTCGTCGCTGTCTTCTTCCTCTTCTTCCTCTTCGTCCTCAGCCGTCTCCAAATCTTCTTCGTCCTCCTCGTCCCACTCAAAATCTTCCGGATCCCACTGCGGCCCTCCGATGTCCGTCTCCACCACGTCCCCGCGATGAATGACCACATCGGTAGGCTCGTCAACCTCGAAGTCCACGTAGCGCAGGTTGGCGCTCGCCGTCTGCAAGCCATACAGCATGAGTCCCGCCACCTTGCGATCGACATCGCCCGTGGCCAGCAACTGAATCACCTGCATCAGCGCCATCTGCACCGCGTTGGCATCTTCCAGCACCGGCATCACAAAGCGCGCGTGCTTGAACTGATCTTTTAGGATCCGGTTATGCTGCTGCCGCGCCCGCTCATGAAAAAAGCACTGCCGCTTCTGGTTCAGCGCGGGCGACCCGCACTGCGTCCCATTTATCTTGATGTGCTGACACCGTCGAACATTTCCCAAAGCCATATTTCCTCGACTCCTCCACCCCCGACGCCACAGGATCGAAATCCCATGCCGCCCAGATTTCCCAAACTGTAGTGAATTCCCCGCTACTCTCAGTATTCCCGATTTGAAATCCTACGCAAGGTTAAGTGACCATCGCAGGCAGGAAAGTTGTGGAAATGCCAAAGTTTGTTTTGGTGGGATGGTGACCGGTCTCAACCCGAGGCGCGGTGAGCCGTCCAAAACTCCCCTCGGGCGGGTGGCCCGGCTTTTCGCGCTTTCTCATCCGGTTCCAGAACAGTGGGTGCCCTGTCCTCGCGCTTTTTGCGAGGGCGGGTACGATGCTGCTTGTAGCATGGGGTTTGTCATGCCCAGCGGCCTGCATCGGACTTACTGCGAGTCACG
>JBAPQU010000404.1:0-1616 GCA_049280795.1 Candidatus Sulfotelmatobacter sp. | reverse complement strand
GTGGTAATCGTTGGCAATGGCCAGGTAGCGCGCGAACTTTCCTCTAAGATAGAACGTCATCCCGAGATGTTATGCAAGGTGGTCGGAACGCTATACCCGCAAGATGCTTCGGCGAATCTTGGTTCGTCGACTGCTTCATCCCGCGGATGCACCACTTTGTTTACGCTCAAGGTAGTAGACCTGCTTCGCAGCCAGCATGTCGACGAATTGATTCTTGCGTTGCAGAAACCATCTTGGCCTGAGCTTCTCAACTTGATAGGTCGATGCCGGGAGCAGGGAATCAATGTAAGTTTGGTTCCGGAGCCTTACGAATTGTATCTCTCGCAGCCGGATTTGCTTGACTTAAGCGGGTTGCCGCTGTTGCGGTTGCGCGAATCTTCAACCTCGAGCATGTTTTTTCAGTGGAAGCGTATCGTCGATTTGGTCGTGACTTCGGCGCTCGCCGTGGCCGCGGCTCCGTTTCTTCTAATTGCCGTGGCCGTACTTCATTACAAGAAGGGAAACGCGTTGCGATGGGAGCCCCGGGCTGGCCAGAACGCTGTACCCTTCAATATGTTGCGGCTGAACGTGGATCGCCATGCCACGAATCTGCCGCCACTGGAAAAGCTGCTCCAACAGTTGAGCTTTACCGAACTCCCTCAGTTATGGAATGTGCTGCGGGGAGAAATGTCTTTGGTAGGACCTCGTCCCGAATCTCCTGACCGGGTGCGCCATTACTCGGAGTGGGAGCGTCAGCGGCTGAGTGTAAAGCCAGGAATCACGGGATTGGCACAGGTCCATGGCTTGCGGGAACAACATTCCTCGCAAGAAAAAACTCGCTTTGACTTGCAGTACTTATTGAAGCCATCACCGTTGACGGATTTGTCGTTGTTGCTGCAGACATCCTGGACGTTGCTTATCCGGATGTTTCATCATCCACAGATGGGTTCTGCAGAGCGGTTGATCCCGGTGAATAAGACAGTCGCTGATTTCCGGTTCCCATCTGTCGAGGAGGCGTTGCAGCATGCTCATCGGTCGCAGCCCAGTGCGGATTAGCTTTGCCGGGGGCGGCACAGACCTGCCGGCATATTATGAGCAATTCGGCGGCGCAGTGCTTAGCACGGCTATCAATAAATACTTCTATACCATTCTCGGCAAGCGATCCGATGGCCGAGTGCAAGTGATTTCCTCCGACTTGCGCCTGTTCGAAACCTGGCAAGATATTGCCGCCATGAAGCTGGACCAGGGGGGACTTGAGATTCCGCTGGCCGTGCTGAAGGACGTGTCTTCCGATCTGTCAGTCGATCTTTTTCTGGCTTCAGAAATTCCCCCGGGAACGGGGTTGGGTTCCTCGGCAAGCGTTTGTGTCGGCATCTTAAAAACTCTTACTGCCTATCTGGATCAGCCGCTTTCTCCGCATGAATTAGCCGATCGCGCTTTCCATATCGCCCGGGATACCTTGGGTCGACATGTGGGGAGACAAGACGAGTATGCCTGCGCTTTCGGGGGATTGAACTTCATCACCTTTGATCGCGATGGCGCTACTTATGCGGAGCCCGTAAAGATCGACAGCGCATTGATGAAGGAACTGGAGAACAATCTGATGTTGTTTTTTACTGGTTCCGCGCATCACTCCT